>NZ_PNLV01000120.1 GCF_013823285.1 Brevundimonas sp.
CTGTCGGCCAGGCCGGACTTTCAGGAAGCGCGCGAGGCGCGGCGTCAGGCCATTGCCCTGACCGAGAGCGAGGATTTCGATCCGGCGGCGGTCAGCGCGTTGCTGGAGCAGTCCCGCGCCTCTGAACTGCGCGGCCGCGCCCGGCTGGAGGTGGAGGCGGTCCGCATCCTGTCCGAACTCTCGCCCGAGGACCGCGCCCGCATGTCCGCCCTGCTGCGGCGTCATAACCGCCATCGGTCTCGCGCCGAGGAAAACAGGACCGGGCCGGCGCCGACGCCCGCCGGGTGAGTCCCACGTCGGGCGGGACGGCTAGACCCGCCCTCGCAACACGGCCCAGGTGAGGCGCAGGCGCTTGAGCGGCTCGGGCGCGGCGTGGTCGATCAGGGCGGCGTGGGCGACGGCGGGGAAGGCGGTGGGCGGCAGGGCTTTCAGCGCCGTATTCGCCTCATGGCGCAGGGCCCGGGCCTCGTCCGGGCGACCGGTCTGGGACAGGGCGCGCAGCCGGCCGACGGGGGCGACGGTCGCCTCATGGCCGGGTCCGGCGAGGATATGCGCCGCCGTCTGCATGGGCCCCACATAGAAGGCCTCAAGGTCGTGGGGGTCTTCGTGGACGCGGCCGATGTGGGCGGTGATCAGGGCGTCGAACGGCGCGCGCGCAAGGTTGTGGCGGACGGCGGCGGCGGACAGGGCCTCCAGCCCCGGATGGCCCTTGCGGGGGGCGCCTGCGAAGACGCCGTCCATCTGATCCGCCCACCAGGTGAAGCGCATCTCGGCCAGCAGGGGCTGGGTGACCCTGGACGGAATGACCATAAGCTCGGCCTCGAAGGCGTAGAGCGCGATCAGGTCCGCGCGCAGGTCCGCGTCGGCGACGAAGCGGCTGGACAGCCAGCGGTCCGGATCCGCCGCGCGCACCTGGCCGTCCAGCTCGGCGCGGCGGTCGGTCATGAAGCGATCAGGCCTTGGAGCCCATGCCCAGCTTGATCGGCGTGGCCTCTTCGTCCGCCTCGTCGCCCCGCTTGGCGCCCCACAGCAGGATCAGCGGGGCGGCGATGTAGATGGAGGAATAGGTGCCGATGATGACGCCGAAGATCATGGCCCAGGCGAAGTTCGCCAGCACCGCGCCGCCCAGCAGGGCGATGGCCAGCAGACCCAGGATGGTGGTCAGGCCGGTCATGATGGTGCGCGACAGGGTCTCGTTCAGCGACAGGTCGATCACGTCGGCCAGTGGCATCTTCTTGTACTTGCGAAGGTTCTCTCGCAGGCGGTCGCACACCACCACGGTGTCGTTCATGGAGTAGCCGATGATGGTCAGCACGGCGGCCACGCTGACCAGGGTGAACTCCATGCCCGTGATGGCGAACAGGCCGAAGGTCAGGATCACGTCGTGCAGCAGGCCGATCAGGGCGCCCACGCCGAAGGTCCACTGGAAGCGGAACCAGATGTAGGCCAGCATCATCAGCATGGCGACGCCCAGGGCCATGATGCCGTTGGTCAGCAGCTCCCGGGACACCGCGCCGCTGACGGCCTCGGTGCGGGTCACCTCGATGGTGGGCTGGACTTCGGTCAGGGTGGCCTGGACCTCACGCAGCACCGTGCCGGGATCGCCCTCGGGGGTCTGGAAGCGAATCAGGGCTTCGCTGGGAGAGCCGAACCCCTGAACCTGCACGTCGCGCAGATCCATGGTGTTCAGCCCCTCGCGGATGCCCGGAATGTCGGCGGCCTCGGGCGCGGCGCTGATCTCGAGCACCAGACCGCCGGAGAAGTCCACGCCGCAATTCAGACCGCCGCAGGGCGGGGTCAGGGGCCACAGGGTGAAGAAGATCGAGGCGATCACCGCGATCACGGACAACCCGCCCATGATCGGCGCGAACTTGACGAACTTCAGGTCCGTCTTTTCCGGGAGCAGCTTGATGAGAGGCCAGAATTTCATGGATCTGCTCACGCGATGGGAAGGGTCTTGGCGCGGGTGGCCCGCAGCCACAACGCCACGCCGATCTGGGTCACCAGCACGGCTGTGAAGACCGAGGTGAAGACGCCGATCGACAGGGTCCAGGCGAAGCCGCGCACGGGTCCGGCGCCGAACTGGAACATGATCAGGGCCGCGCCCAGGGTGGTGATGTTGGCGTCAAGGATGGTCGACATGGCGCGGCTGAAGCCTGAGTCCGCCGCGGCGATGGCGGACCTGCCCGCGCGCGCCTCCTCCCGCATCCGTTCATAGATCAGCACGTTGGCGTCCACCGCCATGGCCAGGGTCAGGATCAGGCCCGCGATGCCGGGCAGGGTCAGGGTCGCCCCGGTCAGGGACATGGCGGCGATGATCATCATGCCGTTGATCAGCATGGCGATGACGCTGATGCCGCCGAACACAAGGCCATAGGCCACGATCATGAAGGCGATCACCAGAAGGAAGCCGAGAAGGGTGGCTTTCATGCCGGCCTCGACCGCGTCGGCGCCCAGGCCCGCCGTGACTGTCCGACGCTCTTCCACGGTCAGGGGCGCCGGCAGGGCGCCGCCGTTCAGCAGGTTCACCAGCTCGGACGCCTCGGAGATGCTGAAGCGGCCCGTGATCTGGCCCGAGCCGGTGGTGATGGGGCTGATGATGTTGGGGGCCGAGATCACCTGGCCGTCCAGGATGATGGCGAAGCGGCGGCCCACGTTCTGGCTGGTGGCCTCGCCGAAGCGGCGTGCGCCCTGGCCGTCGAAGCGGAAGTCGATGGCCGGACGGCCCGACTGGTCGGAGCCCACGCTGGCGCGGGTCAGGTTTTCACCGGACACCAGGATGCGGCGCTTGATCAGCAGGGGAACGCCGAACTCGTCCTGCATCAGCACGGCGTCAGGCGGCACGCGGCCGGCGATGGCTTCCTGAACCGAATTGTCGTGGTCGACCATCTGGAAGGTCAGCTGGGCGGTCTGGCCGATGACCCGCTCCAGCGCCTCGGGATCGCTCTCGCCCGGGGCCTGGACCACGATCCGGTCCGTGCCCTGGCGGGTGATGGACGGCTCTCGGGTGCCCAGGCTGTCGATGCGGCGGCGGACCACCTCGATGGACTGATCCACCGCATTGGCGCCCATGTTGCTCAGGGCCTGGTCGGTGAAGGCGGCGCGGATGCGGTTGTTGGTCTGGCGCGTGACCGCCACGTCGGACACGCCGGTGGAGGTGGGCCGGGCCAGCTGCTGCAGCTCGCTGAGCGCGCGGTCGTAGTTGGCCGGGTCGTTGATGGTGACGGTGAAGCCGCCGGGCTGGCGCTCCAGGTTCGAGAAGGCGATGCGCTGTCCGGTCAGGATGACGCGCATGTCCTCCACCAGGCTGTTGACGCGGGTTTCGCGAACCTCGTCAACGTCCACCTGCAGCATCAGATAGGATCCGCCCTGCAGGTCCAGGCCCAGATTGAGGACGCCGGAGGGCACGAAGCCGGGCAGGGCCTCCCGCTGGGCCGGGGTCAGAAGGTTCGGGAAGGCGAACAGCGTCGCAAGCAGCAGCGCCGCCGCGACCACATAGACCTTCCAGCGGGACAGCTGAATCATCGAACGAAACCCCGGCCTTGCGCTTGCAGGCTTATTTCTTGTCGTTGGCGGCGATCTCGGTGCGGTTGCGCACCTCGGCCACCATGGACTTGACCACGCGCACGTTCACGCCCTGGGAGATCTCGACCATGGCCTCGGCATCCTCGACGCGGGTGACCTTGCCGATCATGCCGTTGGACAGGACCACGGTGTCGCCGCGCTTCAGACCGCCGACCATGGCCTGGTGGGCCTTCATGCGCTTCTGCTGCGGCCGGATCAGCAGGAACCAGAACAGCACGAAGATCAGGACGAAGGGCAGGAACTGGATCAGGGTGGCGGTCATGCCGCCTCCGGCGGCGGCCCCGGCGGTGGATGCGTAGGCGGGGGTGGCGAACATGGTGTCTCCCAAGGTCATGCGCGGGCGTCCGCGACGCCCCGTCAGAAATAGGGGCGGAACCTAGGGGCGCCGGCCCCGCTTTGCAATGTGGCGTCAGGGTCGCGGGTGCGGATCAGCGCGGCAGCACTGTCCGGGGGTCCACGGCGACGGGCTGGCCGTCGCGCATGTGGCGCACCTCGAAGGCGATGGACGGACGTCCGTCTCCCCCCGTGAGGCCCACGGTGCCGATCTCCTGGCCCTGTCTGACGTCATCGCCGAACGACACCGTCGAGGAGCCAAGATGGGCGTAGACCGTGCGCCAGCCGTCCCGGTGGATGATGATGACGGCCAGGCCCAGGCCGGGCTGGTCCGACCCCACATAGCCAACGCGGCCGGCAGCGGCGGCGCGAACCGGCGCTCCGGCGGTCGCCGCGATGTGGACCCCGTTGTTGCGCTCGCTGACTCCCACCTGTCCGAAATTGCGAACGATGTCGCCGCGCAGAGGCCACTCGAACATGCCCTGGCCGGTGCTGGCCTCATTGGGCGGCGGCGCGGCCGGATTGCCCGACGGGGGCGGGGGCGGGGGCGGCGGGGGCGCGCCGGTTTCGGGGACCAGAACGCCGCGCGGCGAGGGGCCGGTGGCGTAGGGGTCAGGGCCGGTGTCCACCGCGGTATCGGGCAGAATCAGGCCGCGCCCGGCTGAAATGTCGGCGCGCGGGGCCAGGCCGTTCAGGTCGATCAGGGTCTGGACCGGCGCCTGGAAGCGGCGCGCGACGCCCGAAATGGTGTCGCCGGGCTGGATCACATAGGTGGCGCCGGGACCGATGGGGCCGGACTGCGCTGGCGCGGTCGGCAGGTCGCCCGGACGCTGGTCCGGGAGGTAATCGGGCTGTGTCTGGCCGGTCGGCGGCAGCGGCTGGGCCTCGATGGGCTCATAGGGCGCCGGCGTCGGCTCGTAGGCATCGGTGTCGGGCCGGGGCTGCGGCGTGGGGATCTGCGGCATGGGCTCGCCCCAGGGAGACTGTCGCTCCGGGGCGCCTGTCGTGGGCCGGGTCGGATAGCGCGGCTCCGACGGATAGGACGCACAGGCGGCCAGCGTGGCGGCCGCCCCCGCGATGATCAGCGCCCTGCGCGCCAGAATCGTCCAGCCGGTCATCCCCGCCCTCGTCTTTCAAACCTGATCAGAATCGTATGCGGCATCCAATCCCGCGAAGGGCGCCATTTTGGGGCGGAAAGGTTAACGGCGCCAAGAGGCGCTGTTTTTGTCCCCAGCTCAAAAGCCGTCAGGCGCCGTCCGGCGTCCATGCCCGGGTCGGCATCACATAGCGTTGGCCCGGCCCCACGATCACCCCGTTGCCCGACGCCACGCCCAGCTCCAGGCTCTGGGCGATCCGCTCGGCCCGCTCGATGAAGTGCGCGGCGGCGACGGGCGGGCACAGGTCGCGGGCGGTCTCGCGGAACAGCTCCAGCCAACGGTCGAAGTGGCGGGCGTCGATGGGCAGGGGCAGGTGTTTCGGCATCGGCCGCCCCTGATAGACGCCGGTCGACAGCGCCACCGACGACCAGAACAGCTTCATCTGGTGCAGGTGCGGGCCCCAGTCCTCGACCCGCGCCGCGAAGATCGGCCCGATCAGGGCGTCATCGCGCACCCGGCCATAGAATCCCTCCACCAAGGCGTCGATCATGGCCTCGTCGATGCCCGTTTCTGCCCGCAGCCGCGCGGTGGCGGCCTCGCGCCGGGCGCGGTGTTCGGCTTCGGTCCGGGCGGGGCTGGTGGTCATGCAGGGAAGATAGGCGCGGGGCAGGCCTCGCGCTATGCGACCGCCTGAAGCGCCATGCCCGCCGCGACCGCGCCGGCCAGCACGGTCATGATCCCCAGCCTGAAGCGGATCAGGGCGACGGTCGCGACGGCGGCCAGGGTCAGGGCCAGAGGCTGGAAGCCCGCCAGCACGGGCAGGGTCATGTCCAGCGGCCCGGCCTGGACCCGCCGAGTCTGGTCGAACAGCACATGCAGGGCGAACCAAAGGCCCAGATTGGCGATCACCCCGACCACCGCCGCCGTCACCCCGGACAGGGCGGCCTGCAGCCGCCGCGCGTGCTCCAGCCGCTCGATCCAGGGCGCCAGGGCGAAAATCCACAGGAAGCAGGGGGCGAAGGTCATCCAGGTGGCCAGCCCGGCGCCGATGATTCCGGCCAGCAGGGGCGTGAAAGGCTCGGGAAGGCGGAACGCCGCCAGAAAGCCAACGAACTGGGTCACCAGAATCAGGGGGCCGGGCGTAGTCTCGGCCAGGCCGAGGCCGTCGGCCATCTGGCCCGCGTCGAGCCAGCCGCGGGTCTGCACCGCCTCCTGCGCCATGTAGGCCAGCACCGCATAGGCGCCCCCGAAGGTCACCACCGCCAGCTTCGAGAAGAAGGCGGCGACGTCCATCAGCACATGGTCCGGGCCCAGCACCAGCAGGATCGCCAGAGCCGGCGCGGCCCAGACCGCGCCCCAGACGGCGACGGCGCGTCCGGTGCGCCAGGCCATGTCGCGCTTTCTCGGTCGTGGCGTTGCGTCCGGGCCCGGCTCGGACGCGGGCGCCGCTGCGAACAGGGCGCCGATCAGCGCCGCGCCCAGGATCACGGCGGGGAAGGGGGCGTT
>NZ_PNLV01000121.1 GCF_013823285.1 Brevundimonas sp.
GCGTCTCCTCCCACGCCACCAGATCATCCACCGACGAAAGCGGATGGAACGCCGCTTCGGCCGCGTCGTCGCCCGCGACAGGCTTTCCGGCGGTCCATTCGGCGCGGTAGTCGATCATGACATAGTGCCGGTCGTGATCGGGGAAGACGCCGTCCACCACCGCCAGCAGGCCCGTGATGACCGCGTCGACGCCGGTCTCTTCCTTCAGTTCGCGCAGGGCCGCGTCCAGAACCCGCTCGCCCGGCTCGATCCGCCCGCCCGGCAGGCTCCATTCCCCCAGACGAGGTTCGGTGCCGCGCCGGATCAGCAGCACCTGATCGCCCTTGAGGCACACCACGCCGACGACAGGCACAGGGGTCATTCAGCAATCCTCACGCGGGCGATCACGCATTCTGGCTTTCCTGATCCATGCGGGTTTGAGACAAGCGTGTCCATGCCCGCACCCTCCCCCACCGTCCTCGACGAACTGAAATCCATCCTCGGCCCCAAGGGCTGGACGCAGGATGCGGACCTGATTGCGCCGCGCGTGGTCGAGTGGCGCGGCGCCTGGGAGGGGAACACCCCCATCCTGCTGACCCCCGCCTCCACCGAGGAGGTGGCTCGGGCCGTGGCGGTCTGTGCGCGCGAGGGCGTGGCCATCACGCCCCAGGGCGGCAATACGGGACTGGTGGGCGGTCAGATTCCCTATGGCGAGGTTCTGATCTCCATGAACCGCATGCGCGCGGTGCGTCAGGTCCTGCCGCTGGAGGACGTGATGGTGGTGGAGGCCGGACTGACGCTGAAGGAGGCTCAGGACGCCGCCGCCGCCGCCGACCGCTTCTTTCCGCTGAGCCTCGCCGCCGAAGGCACGGCGACGGTGGGCGGGGTCATCTCCACCAACGCCGGCGGCACGGCGGTGCTGCGCTACGGCGTGGCGCGGGATCTGGTGCTGGGGCTGGAGGCGGTGCTGCCCAACGGGCAAATCTTCCACGGGCTGAAACGGCTGCGCAAGGACAACACGGGCTATGACCTCAAGCACCTGCTGGTCGGGGCCGAGGGAACGCTGGGCATCGTGACGGCGGCGGCGCTGAAGCTGTTTCCGGTCATGCGGTCGCGGGCCACGGCGGTGGTGGGGCTGGAGACGCCCGCCGCCGCGCTGGAGCTGCTGGCCGTGGCCAAGGCCGAGACCGGCGGGGGCGTCGAGGCGTTCGAACTGATGAACCGGCAGGGCATCGAGATCTGCCTGGCCCACATCCCCGACACCCGCGATCCGCTGGATACGCCGAGCCCGTGGGCGGTGCTGATCGAGCTGGTCTCGGGCGAACCGGGCGCGGCCGAGCGCGGCATGGAGCGCATTCTGGAGGACGCCTTCGAGCGCGGCCTGATCTCCGATGCGGCCATGGCTCAGAATGCGGCGCAGGCGGCGCAGTTCTGGCGACTGCGCGAAGAGATGTCGGCAGCCCAGAAGGCGGCGGGCGGCGGGTGGAAGCATGACGTGTCCCTGCCCCTGAGCGCCCTGCCGGAGTTCGTCGACCGCGCCCACGCGGCGTTGAACACGCAGTTCGAAGGCATCCGGCTGGTGACCTTCGGGCATCTGGGCGACGGCAACCTGCACTACAATGTGGTGCCGCCGGTGGGTGCGGATCCCAAGGCTTTCGCTGCGCGCAAGGACGAGGGCGCGCGAATCGTCCACGACATTGTCGGCGAACTGGAGGGCTCTATCTCCGCCGAACACGGCCTGGGGCGGCTCAAGACCGAAGAGGCGCTGCGCTACAAGGACCCGGTCCAGGTAGCCGCCATGCGGGCTGTGCGAGCAGCCCTCGATCCACAGCGGATCATGAACCCCTCGGTCCTTTTCTGAGCGCCAAGGTTTCAATCGTCACCCGCACGGCCTATCTGCCCCGAAACCTCCGGAGGCCGTGCCTTTGCTTATCGTCCTGTCGCCCGCCAAGCGTCTGAACTATTCCGAAGCCCCCACGGCGATCCAGCCGACCCGACCGCGCTTCGATGCCGACATCACCGAACTGGCCAAGGTGACGCGCAAGCTGACGCGCGCGGACCTGCGCCGTCTGATGCACATTTCCCAGCCGCTGGCCGACCTGAACCATGAGCGCTTCCAAGCCTTCGACCCGGACAGCGACGAGGGCGCCCTGCCCGCCGCGTTCGCATTCGCCGGGGATGTCTATGACGGGCTGAAGGCGCGCGATCTGGACGACAAGGCGCTGGCCTGGACGCAGGATCACCTACGCATATTGTCGGGTCTCTACGGCCTGCTGAGGCCCCTGGACGCCATCCACCCCTATCGTCTTGAGATGGGCGCGCGGCTGCGCACCAAGCGGGGGGCCAACCTTTACGATTTCTGGGGCGACCGCATCGCCAGGCGGCTCAACGCCGACGCCGAAGGTCAGACGGACCCCTCGCTGGTGAACTTGGCCAGCCAGGAATATTTCGGCGCCGTAGACGCCCGGGCCCTGAAACTGCCCGTGGTCACGCCCCAGTTCCGGGAACTGCGCGACGGCGAGAGCCGGATCATCTCGTTCTTCGCCAAGAAGGCGCGGGGAATGATGGCGCGGTGGGCGATCGACAACCGGGTCGACCGGGCCGAAGACCTGAAAGGCTTCGACCTTGAGGGCTATGGTTTCGACAAGGCGGCGTCGAGCGACAACGAGTGGATATTCATCAGGTCGGGAAAATCCTGACGACCTGTCGCCACCGGCGCAGACTGCCGCTAGATTGACTGAAAGAACCGGCGGGCGACTCGCCGGCAGGATGAAAGACCCCGCATGTTTCAGTGGCTGAAAGGCATCTCCGGCTCCGACACGACGAAGGAAGCGCCGCGCCCCTTCAACCCCGACGTCAACGACCTGAAGGATCAGGTGGCGGTGATCTCGGGCTCCACGTCCGGGATCGGCCTTGCGCTGGCCCGTGCAGTGGCATCGCGTGGCGGACACGTGGTGCTGAACGGCCTGGGGGACCCGGCCGAGATCGAGCGCACCCGCTCGGGCATGGAGGCCGCCTACGGGGTCAAGGTCCGCTATCACGCCGCCGACATGCGCAACGGCAGCGAGGTCGCCGACATGGTCGCCTTCGCCCGGCACGACCTGGGCCGATTGGACATTCTGGTGAACAACGCCGGCGTCCAGCACGTGGAGGCCATCGACAAATTTCCCGCCGACAAGTGGGAGCAGATCATCGCCATCAACCTGTCGTCGGCCTTCTATGCGATCCGCGCCGCCGTGCCGATCATGAAGGCGCAAGGGCGCGGGCGGATCATCAATGTGGCCTCGGCCCACGGTCTGGTGGCCAGCCCCTACAAGTCCGCCTATGTGGCCGCCAAGCACGGGGTCATCGGCCTGACCAAGACCGTGGCGCTGGAGCTGGCCGAGCAGAACATCACCTGCAATGCCATCTGCCCGGGCTTCGTCGAGACCCCCATCGTTGAAAAGCAGATCGCCGATCAGGCGCGCACCCGCGGCATTCCGCGCGAGAAGGTGCTGGCCGAGGTGATCCTGAAATCGCAACCCACACGGCGATTCGTGACCACCGACGAGCTGGCGGGCATCTTCCTCTATCTGGTCAGTGATCTGGGGGCCTCGGCCAACGGGGCCAGCTTCTCTATCGACGGCGGCTGGACCGCCCAGTGACCCCGGCGGAGGGACAGGCTTGCTGAAGCGGAAGAAACCCTCCGATCCGAACCGGCTCCGGCCCATCTGTCTGGCGCTTCAGGGCGGCGGATCCCACGGCGCGTTCCAGTGGGGCGTGCTGGACCGGCTGCTGGAGGACGGGCGGCTGGAGATCAAGGCGGTGACCGCCGCCTCGGCCGGGGCCATGAACGGCGCAGCGCTGATTTCCGGCATGGTGGCGAACGGGCGGGACGGCGCCCGGGAGGCCTTGGACAAACTCTGGCGTGAAACCAACCAGTCCGGCGGCCGTAACGTGTTCGGCGACAGCGGGGTGTGGAGCGCCATGACCAATCCCGGCTGGCTGAAGGAGACGCCCTTCTGGCGCTCGTTCAAGGCCATGGCCCTGTCGTCCAGCCCCTATGAGTTCAATCCCTTCAACCTGAACCCCTTGAAGCGGGTCCTGGACGCCTCGATTGATTTCGAGGCCGTGCGGGGCTCCCCGATCAAGCTGTTCGTGTCGGCGACAGCTGTGAAGCACGGACGGGCGCGAATCTTCACGTCGACCGAGATCAGCGACGAGGTTCTGATGGCCTCGGCCTGCCTGCCGCACCTGTTCCAGGCGGTGACCATTGATGACGAACCCTACTGGGACGGCGGCTATCTGGCCAACCCGGCGCTATGGCCGCTGTTCTATGACGATACGCCCGACGACATCCTGCTCCTGCCGCTGAACCCGTTCGAGCGGGAGGATACGCCCAGGGCGCCCGGCGAGATCATGGATCGCATGAACGAGATCGCCTTCAACGCACCCCTCACCGCCGAACTGCGCGCCGTGGCCTTCGTGCAGGAGCTGATCGAGGAAGGCCAGCTGACCGAGACGGCGCGGGGCCGCTATCGCCACATGCTGCTGCACGCCGTTTCAGCGGACGGACATCTGAACGACCTGTCGCTGGGGTCCAAGTTCAATACGGAATGGACATTCCTGCTGGACCTGAAGGCCCGGGGCCGAGAGGCGGCGGACCACTGGCTGGAGAATTGCCTGCCCGCTGTTGGCGAGCGGTCCAGCATGGACATGAAGCGGTTTCTCTAGGCCGCGGCGGCGGCCTCGTCCTCGCGGCGGCGGCGCGTCTCGATCAGGCGCACGCACCAGATCGATATCTCGTAGAGAATGATCAGCGGGAAGGCGAGCATGCTCTGGCTCACGGGGTCCGGGGGCGTGACGAAAGCGGCCACCACGAAGATGCCCACAACGGCGTATTTGCGCCCCTTGGACAGGGCTTTGGCGCTGACAATGCCGGCCAGACCCAGCAGGGTCATGACCACCGGCAGCTGGAAGCACAGCCCGAAGGCCAGCAGCAGGGCCGTGACCAGATTCAGATAGTCGGACACCCGCGTCATCAGGGCCACCGACACCTCGGCGGTGGCGATCTGCTGGCTGAGCGAGAACCACATGACGAAGGGCAGCATGATGAAATACACCATCGCCGTCCCGATCAGAAACAGGATGGGCGCCGCCAGCAGGAACGGCAGGAAGGCCTTGCGCTCGTTGCGGTACAGACCCGGCGCCACGAAGCCGTAGACCTGCCAGGCCAGGATCGGGAAGGTGATGACGATGGCGCCGAAGGCCGCCAGCTTGATCTTGGTGATTAGGAACTCGAGCGGCGCGGTGGAGATCAGCCCCACGGCCGAGCCCCCTTCCGGCAGCGGCGTGATCCCGGCGGTGGCCAGGATAAGGTCGATGGGCGACACGCCCTGCCCGCCCGACGCCTCATGCAGGGCGAAGGCGGCGGCGAACGGCTTGACCAGGAACACATAAAGCGGCCCGGCGAAGGCGAAGCACAGAATGAAGCCGAGGATGAAGGCGGCGACGCACACCAGCAGCCGGCTGCGTAGCTCGGTCAGGTGCTCGAGCAGCGGCGCGCGCGAGGATTCGATGTCGGCTTCGTCGTCCTCGGGGCGGCTCACGATCCCGACTCCGGGGTCTTCTTCGCGGCAGGCTTGCGGCGCGGCGCAGTCTTGGCGGGGGCCTCAGCGACAGGCCTGGCCGGTGTGGTCCCCGCCGTCGAGCTTGCGGGTTTGGCCTTCGGCTTCTTAGCCGGGGTGGCCTTCGGCTTCGCAGCCACAGCTTTGGCGGCGCTGGAGGTTTTCGGTTTGGGGGCAGCGACTTTGGAAGGCACCGATTCGGCGGGCGCCGTAATGGCGAGAGGCGATGGCTGGGCCGGCGGGTCGGAAGCGCCGTAGCTGGTGGGCACCACCGGCTTGTTCAGGTCCTCGCTGATCTGGCGGAAGGTGGCCTCGGTCTCGGCGCCGAGCGGCTTGGCCATCTGGCCGGTGCGCAGGGCCTCGACCTCCTTGCGCAGGTCGTCCAGCTCGGACTGGCGCGCCATCTCGTCGAAGCTGGCGCGGAAGTCGGCGGCCATGCTGCGCGCCTTGCCCATGAACTGCCCCACCCGCCGCATCAGAAGCGGCAGGTCCTTCGGTCCCACCACGAGCAACGCGATGATGCCGATCAACAGAAGTTCGGTGGCGCCGATGCCGGGGCCCAAGCCGCCCATGAATCAAGCTCTCTCCGCGAACGCGGTCAGCGTTGGGCTTCGTCTTTTTCGGCCTCGGTGCGCGGCAGGGCGCCGGCCGGGGTCTCGTTCGATTTCTTGTCGTCGTCGCCGCCGGACAGGCCGTCCTTGAAGGCGCGGATGCCCTTGGCGGCGTCGCCCATCAGGCCGGACAGTTTGCCACGGCCGCCGAAGAGCAGCAGCACGATGACCGCGATGATGATGATCTGCCAGATGCCGGGCTGCATGAGGTCTCGTCTCTGAATCCGAAAGCGGCGGCGGTATGCCGACGCGAACTACAGGCGACCATATAGGGCATCGT
>NZ_PNLV01000122.1 GCF_013823285.1 Brevundimonas sp.
GGGGGCCGAAGGAGACGAGGCAAAGGATGTCCAGGGCCTGATCGTGCGCGCCATGACCCCCGCCGCCACGCCGCCTGTGCGCCGCGCCGCCCTGACCCTCGCGGCTGTCGACGGCCGCCGCATCGCCTAATCGAGTTTGGTCAGGCCCCGCGCATACCGCTTCCAGTTCTGCACATAGTGCTCGGCCGACATCCTCAGCATCTCGATCTGGGGCGGCTCCAGGGTGCGGATCACCTTGCCCGGCGCCCCCACAACCAGTGAGTTGTCGGGGATCTCCTTGCCTTCGGTGATGATCGCCCCCGCCCCGATGATGCAGTTGCGGCCGATCCTGGCCCGGTTCAGCACCACGGCGTTGATGCCGATCAGGCTGTTGTCGCCGATGTCGCAGCCGTGGAGCATCACCTTGTGCCCCACCGTCACCCCGCGCCCGATGGTCAGGGGCACGCCCACGTCGTTGTGCAGCACGCCCCCGTCCTGGATGTTGCTGTCCTCGCCGATGGTGATGGGCTCGTTGTCGCCGCGCACCACCGCGTTCCACCAGATGCTGGCGCCCGGGTGAAGAATCACGTCTCCTATCACCGTCGCATTCGGCGCAATCCAGTATTCGCCCTCGGGCGGAAGCTGCGGTTGCTTTGTGTCAAGACTGTAAACAGTCATCCGAACTCCTCGTAAATATTATCTTTTTCAGCACTTTAAGTGTTTGGAAACCACGTTAGCATCAAACTTGTTCAGCGATTCGAGATCGCGCCAGCGACTTCGGATCCGTAGCCGGATCACGCCCGGTCCGGCCAGACACGAGGACGCTTGCGTGTCGCGTTTCGTTCGGCGGCGGGATTTCCCGCCGGGAGCCACGCCCCCGACCGGCCACGACGGCGCCCTGCGTCTGTTCTCCTCCCCAACGCTCTCGTTCGAGGCGGGTCCCTTCCGGGTCTCGCCTTTTTTCATGCCTCGGAGGCTACCATGACCAAGCGTTCCGCCCTCAAGCGCCAATCCCGTGACATGGCCAGGGAGGGCGTGTTCGATACACGCCAGTTTTCCGAGGACGCCAAGGTTCGGCGCCTTCCCACACATGCGGGCTGGTCGCCCTATCCGTCCAATGACGACCGCGACCAGTCCTACATGAAGACGCTCAAGCCCAAGTCGGACGGCCAGGCCGAGTTGATGGAGGCCATCGACACCCACAACATGGCCCTGGCGCTCGGGCCGGCAGGCACCGGCAAGACCTATCTGGCCGTGGCCAAGGCGGTGGAGGCGCTGGAGGCCGGCAAGGTGGGCCGTATCGTCCTATCGCGTCCCGCGGTCGAGGCCGGCGAATCCATCGGCTACCTGCCGGGCGACATGGAGGACAAGCTGGCCCCCTATCTGCGGCCCCTCTACGACGCCCTGTCGGACCGCCTCTCCATGAAGCGGGTCAAGGCCCTGATGGCCGAGGGCCTGATCGAGATCGCGCCGGTGGGCTACATGCGCGGGCGCACCCTGAACAACGCCTTCATCGTGGTGGACGAGGCCCAGAACTGCACCTACGTCCAGCTCAAGATGCTGCTGACCCGCCTGGGCTGGCACTCCACCATGGTGGTCACCGGCGACCCCCAGCAGTCCGACCTGCTGCCCTCCCTGTCCGGCCTGTCCGACATCGCCGAACGTCTGGAGCCGGTCTCCGGCATCGCCGTGGTCCGCCTGGCCGAACAGGACATCGTCCGCCACCCGCTGGTGGCCAGCATGATCGGGGTTCTGTGATCATCGCCTCTCCCCTTGTGGGAGAAGCCTGAGTCGCAGCGAGCCGCGTGAGCGGATCGCTTCTCGCGACCAGGGTGAGGGGTAAATCGGCGCCCGCCGGCCCCCTCACCCTCCGCGCAAGAACGAAGCCGCTACGCGCCTCCGTGCGCGGAACCGCCCTCTCCCACAAGGGGAGAGGGAGCTTGAGGCGGTGACCCCTTTCGCGCATCCGCCCAGTCCGCCAGCCTGAACACGAACGGATTGACCGCGATCGAGATCAGGGCCCCGGCCAGGATCAGGTCCTGGGTCTCGCGGCTCATGGCCCCCAGATAGACGCTCAGGGACGCCAGGATGAAGGTGAACTCGCCCACCTGGGCCAGGCTCGCCGCCACCGTGAAGCTGACATGCCGGTTGACCCGGAACAGGGTGGTGATGGCCAGGGCGGCCATGGACTTGCCCACCAGCACGATCATCAGCACGCCGAACACGGCCAGGGGCTCGCGCACCACGATGGTCGGGTCGAACAACATCCCGACCGAAACGAAGAACAGCACCGCGAAGGCGTCGCGCAAGGGCAGCGCCCGCTCCGCCGCGTTGTGCCCCAGCGGCGTGCCGTTCAGCACCACTCCCGCGACGAACGCCCCCAGGGCGAACGAGGCGCCGAAGACCGCATAGGCCAGCCATGCGATCCCCAGGGCGATGGCCAACACGCCAAGGGTGAACAGCTCGCGTGACTTGGTGTGGGCGATGCGCACCAGAACCCACGGCAGCACCCGCCCGCCGACCACGAACATCAGTCCCACGAAGACAGCCACCTTCAGCAGGGTCCAGCCGATGGACAGACCCAGGGTCGCGGGGTCCGCCGCCTGCCCGCCCGGCAGCACCAGCAGGGGCAGCATGACCAGGGCTATGACGATGACCAGATCCTCGACGATCAGCCAGCCGATGGCCACGCGCCCCACCTCCGTCGTGATCTGCTGACGCTCCTCCAGGGCGCGCAGCAGCACCACCGTCGACGCGACGGACAGGGAGAAGCCCAGCAGCAGGGCCTCGCCGTCGCCCATGCCCAGCAATCGTCCCAGCGCCCAGCCCAGCAGCGTGGCCGCCGAAATCTGGGCCAGGGCGCCCGGCACGGCGACCTTGCGCACCTTCATCAGGTCGCGGGGCGAGAAATGCAGCCCCACCCCGAACATCAGCAGGATGACCCCGATCTCGGCCAGCTGCGGCGCCAGCTCCATGTCCGCCACATAGCCCGGGGTGAACGGCCCGATCAGAACCCCCGCCAGCAGATAGCCCACCAGCGGCGACAGCCTCAGCCGGTTGGCGATCATGCCGAACACGAACGCCAGCACGAAGCCCCCCACAAGGGTGATGATCAGGCTGTCGGCGTGCGGCATCCTCGCTCCGGTTCAGGTGGGCGTCCCACCTAACTGGAGCGAGGCTTGCAAAAGCGCAAGCAAGGGCCGGGTCCGTGAGGTTGTCTGCGCCTCACCAGTTCCCGTAAACGGGCGTGAACCGGCTGCGCAGGCGGCTGACCTCGCGGTCCGCGTCGGTGATGTCATAGGACAGGGCGTTGGCCTGATCATTGGCCGTGTCCCGGTCGCGGCGCAGCCGGTTTATGCGGTCCCGGATGGTGCGGCGTTGCTCCTGGGTCAGGTCTTCCTCATTAGCCAGGCGGTATTCCGCGTCGCGAATGTCCTGCTCATACTCAGCGGCGCGAGCCCGCGACTCATCGGCACGCGCGCGCAGGGTGTCGGCGCGCTGCATGGCGTCCCAGATCAGTCGGCCGTCGGCATAGGCGTAGAGGAAATCCTGCTCCAGGTCCGCGGGACAGAAACCGTTGGCGTATCCGCCGCCTGACACCGCAACCCGGAAGGCGCGGCCGGGCACGCAGTACTGGCGCACGCCTTGTTCATGGCCCCGGTAGTAGGCGTTCGCATCGGGCGTCACACCGTGCCGTGCACAAGCCTCGGCGTGGTCGGACAGGCGCCCGGCGCCGTAGCCCGCCACGCCGTCCGCGCGGCCCTGACCGACCCAGTCGCCCATCAGGCACTGTTCCTGGCTCATGGTGGCGCAGCTGCCCAGGCCCATCAGAATCGTTCCCGCCGCCAGCGTCAGAAGAATACGCATGATCCACTCCCCCGTTAACCTTCGCCCGGCGGCTAGATGCCCCAAGGAACCGCGTTTGGCCAGACCCTGGTGTTCGCCGCTGGATTTCCCGTCCAGTTCGCCCCACACAGTCTGAATGGATGCTGACGAGGATGTTGAGGAGATCGGTGCGACCGCGCACATCGTGCGCCTGACCGACGCCCACGCGGGCCAGCGGCTGGACAAGGCGCTGGCCGACGAGATGCCCGAGCTGTCCCGCGCCCGCCTTCAGGCCCTCATCGAGCAGGGCCGCGTCACCCGGGACGGCGCGCCCATATCCCGCTCCGCCAAGGCCGCGCCGGGGCTCTACGACATCCTGATCCCGGCGGTCGCCCCGGCTGATCCGGCGCCTGAGGCCCTGGCCCTGCCGGTGCTGTTCGAGGATGCCCACCTGATCGTGGTGGACAAGCCCGCGGGCATGGCCGCCCACCCGGCGCCGGGCAACGAGACCGGCACCCTGGTCAACGCCCTGCTGCATCACTGCGCGGGCTCGCTGTCCGGCGTCGGCGGCGTGGCTCGGCCCGGCATAGTGCACCGGCTGGACAAGGACACCTCCGGCGTCATGGTCGCCGCCAAGTCCGACGCGGCCCACGCAGGCCTGTCGGCCCTGTTCGCAACCCACGACATCGAACGGACCTACATCGCCCTGACCCGCGGCGCCCCCGACCCGGCGCGGGGCCGCATCGAGACGCAGATCGGCCGCTCCAGCGCCGATCGGAAGAAGATGGCGGTGCTGAAGTCCGGCGGACGTCTGGCCATCACCGACTACCGGGTCCAGCAGACCTTCGGCGCGCCGAAAAAGCCCGGCGGCGCCCCCATGGCCGCCCGCGTCGCCTGCACCCTCCACACCGGCCGCACCCACCAGATCCGCGTCCATCTGGCGTCGAAGGGCGCGCCGATTCTGGGCGATCCCACATACGGCTCCGGCAGCCCGGCTCAGCCGGTGAAGGAGGCCATCGCCGCGGCGGGCCTGAAGCGGCAGGCCCTGCACGCCGCGGTCCTGGGCTTCAGCCACCCCATCACCGGCGAGGCGCTTCGCTTCGAAACCGATCCGCCGGAGGATATGCGGTTGCTTGAGGGCTTGCTTGCCGATCTCTAGAACGGCTGAGACATAGGGAGGATACATGACGGACGCCCAGACCTTCACCGACAACCCCGAGGCCAAGCGCTACGAACTGGCCGTCGACGGCGGAACCATCGTCGCCACCTACAATCTGGTGGACGGCGGCGTGATGATCACAGAAACGCTCACCCCCATCGGCCTTGAGGGCAAGGGCTACGCCAGCGCCCTGGCCCGCCACGTGCTGGCCGACATCGAGGCGCGGGGGCTCAAGATCCTGCCCGTCTGCCCCTTCTTCGCCGACTGGCTGAAACGGCATCGGGAACACGCCGAAACGGTCCACCCCACTTACCGTCAGATCCTCGGACTCTGAGTCCGTCGGCGTCCGCCTGAGCCAACGTCGCAAAGGGCCCTGACAGTCCGTATTGAAAAAGGACTGACTATCCGCTAGAAGGGCCGCAGCCGGATGGCGATGCGCTTCGAGCAAAATTGTTCACCCCTGCGTCGATTCACCCCTGACAATGGGCGAAACGCATTCCTATCTGGCTTGTTGAGGGGCGAAGGATCCGGTGCACATCCGGTGGCCGGATCGAGCAACGCCTGCTCCTGACGCGTTGGAGGGTAGCCATATGGCTCTGAAATCACTTGCGGTCATGTCGCCTGAACAGGGACTGTCCCGCTATCTCACGGAAATCCGCAAGTTTCCGATGCTGACCAAGGATGAGGAATTCATGCTGGCCAAGCGTTGGTCCGAGCATGAAGACCCCGAAGCCGCCCACCGCCTTGTGACCTCCCACCTGCGCCTGGTGGCCAAGATCGCCATGGGCTATCGCGGCTACGGCCTGCCCATCGGCGAAGTGATCTCCGAGGGCAATGTCGGCCTGATGCAGGCGGTCAAGAAATTCGATCCGGACAAGGGCTTCCGCCTGGCCACCTACGCCATGTGGTGGATCCGCGCCTCGATCCAGGAATACATCCTGCGCAGCTGGTCGCTCGTGAAGATGGGCACCACCGCGGCGCAGAAGAAGCTGTTCTTCAACCTGCGCAAGGCCAAGAGCCAGATCTCCGCCTTCGAGGACGGCGACCTGCGCCCCGAACACGTCACCAAGATCGCCACCGACCTCGGCGTGCCCGAGGAAGACGTGATCAACATGAACCGGCGCCTGACGGGCGACGCGTCCCTGAACTCGCCCCTGCGTTCCGACAGCGAAAGCGAGTGGCAGGACTGGCTCACCGACGAGACCCAGGTCTCCCAGGAAACCACCCTGGCCAACACCGAGGAGCACTCCCTGCGCATGGGTCTGCTGCAGGAGGCCATGGAGGAACTGACGGATCGGGAAAAGCACATCCTGACCGAGCGCCGCCTCAAGGACGACCCGGTGACCCTCGAGGAGCTCGCCGGCCAGTACGGCGTCAGCCGCGAGCGCGTGCGCCA
>NZ_PNLV01000123.1 GCF_013823285.1 Brevundimonas sp.
CCTGGACCCGCTGTGGGCGGACCCGAACATCGATTATGTGGGCGTCGACTGGTACCCGCCCATCGGCGACTGGCGCGAGGGGGAGGGTCATCTGGACGCGGTCGCCGGATATGCGGGGTCGGCGGACCCCGCTTATCTGGCGGCGAACGCGGCGGGCGGGGAGAATTTCGACTGGTACTATGGGTCGGAGGCGGACCGGGCGGCGCAGGTGCGCACGCCGATCACGGATGAGGCTTACGGCGAACCGTGGGTGTGGCGGTCCAAGGATCTGAAAAGCTGGTGGTCCAACGCCCACCATGACCGGCCGGGCGGGGTGCGCAGCGCGGCGCCGACGGCCTGGATTCCGGGCATGAAGCCGATCCGGCTGACCGAGTTCGGCTGCGCGGCCGTGGACAAGGGCGGCAACGGGCCGAACCTGTTTTCGGACCCCAAGAGCAGCGAGAGCTTCCTGCCGCCGTTCTCGACGGGGGCGCGGGACGACCTGATGCAGCGGCGGGCCATGGAGGCGTGGCTGAGCCACTTCGCGGCGGATGGAAACAATCCGGTTTCGGCGGTCTATGGCGGGCGGATGGTGCAGGGGCTGGACGCCTGGTGCTGGGACGCGCGGCCCTATCCGGACTTTCCGGCGCGGGAAGCGGTGTGGGCCGATGCGGGCAACTGGCGGGCCGGGCACTGGCTGAACGGGCGGCTGGCGGGGGAGGGGCGTGATCTGATCGCGGCGATCCTGAAGCGGGGCGGGCTGGACGAGGCGGACTTCGTCATCACCGGCGTGGACGGGGCGGTGGCGGGCTATGTGATCGACCGGCCCATGCGGACGCGCGATGCGCTGGAGCCGCTGCTGTTCGCCCTGGACGCCGAGGGCGGCGAGCGGAACGGGCGCGTTGCGGTGGTCGGGCGGCGGGAGGGCGTGGTGAGCCTGTCGGCCGGGGCCTTGGCCATGCCGAAGGACGGGGCGCCGATATCGGCGTCGCGGGTGCTGGAGACGGCGCCGGACACGGTGCGGGTGCGCTTCATCGACGAGGTGGCGGACTATCAGGCCGGGTCGGTGGTGCTGCGCGGGCCGGAGACGGGCGGCGGCGGGCTGGACATGGACCTGCCGGCGGCCTGTTCGGCGGGGCTGGCCAAGGCGGGGGCGGAGCGGGCGCTGGCGGCGTCAGCGGAGACCCTGACGGCGCACCTGGCGCCGCTGGAGGCCCTGCGGCTGGAGCCGGGGGATGCGGTGGCGGTGGAGGGCCGCGCGGGCGTCTGGCGCGTGACGCGGATCGAACTGGACGAGGAACCGCGCGCGGTGCTGACGCCGTGGGTGGAGACGGGGGCGGTCGATGACGGCGTCGACTGGCGGGTGGCGGCGCCGGGCGGCGGCGTGGGCGCGCCGTTTATGGCCCTGCTGGACCTGCCGCCGCTGCCGGGCGCGGAGGACGACGGGCGGCCGCTGGCGGCGGTGGCGGGGGAGCCGTGGCGCGCCATGCAGGTGCATGGAGGCGCGGATGCGGACGGGCTGACCGCGCGGGCCGGCGTTGCACAGCCGGCGACGGTGGGGCGGCTGACAGCGTTCCTGCCGTCCGGCGTGACCGGGCGCTGGGACGAGGTGAACGTGCTGACGGTGGGGGTGGAGGGCCGGGCGCCGGAGACGCGGAGCGCGGACGCGGTGCTGAACGGGGCCAATGCCGTGGCGGTGCGCGGGGACGACGGCTGGGAGATCGTGCAGTTTCGGGACGCCGAGCTGCTGGGCGGCGATGTCTGGCGGCTGAGCGGTCTGTTGCGCGGGCAGCAGGGCACGGAAGGGGAGATGGGCGCCGGGGCCGGGGCGGTCGTCGTGTTTCTGGATGAGACGTTGGCGCGGCTGGAGGTTCAGGCGGGCGAGCGGGGGCTGCCGATGCTGTGGCGCGCCGGGCCGGCGGGGGCGCCGCCGGGCGGGGACGGGTTCAGCGAGGCGGCCTTCACCTGGCGTGGGGTGCATGACCGGCCCTGGGCGCCCGCGCATCTGACCGTGACGGCGGAGGACGGCGGGCGGCGGCTGTGCTGGATCGCGCGGACGCGGCGGGAAGGGGACCGCTGGGACGGGGAGACGCAGGCGAGTGATCCGCTGCGGTTCCGGGTGCGGATGCTGGACGGGGAAGCGGTGGTGCGGGCCTTTGAAGTGGAAGCCGAGACGGCGGTCTATGACGCGGGTGATCTGGCGGCGGATTTTCCGGGCGGCGTGGACTATAGCGCCCGCGTGGCGGTGAGCCAGTGGAGTCCCGTTTTCGGATGGGGCGTGGAGGCGGTGGCGGTGCTGGGTTGATGTCTCCTCTCCCGCTTGCAGGGGAGGGGGACCATCCGAGGGATGGTGGAGGGGGCGACCCTGGACGCCGGCGCTTGAGGTTGCCCCCTCCACCGCTTCGCGGTCCCCCTCCCCCATGCGCGCATGGGGGAGGAGATTGCGGCTTACCCTTTGCGCTCGCGCCCGCATGGCTTAACTGACGGCTTTGGCTTTTATGGAGCAGGGCCGGACGTGGCGGGTGATCCCTACAAGGAACTGGGCGTGGCGCGCGGCGCCAGTCAGGACGATGTCCGCAAGGCGTTCCGGAAGCTGGCCAAGGAATTCCATCCGGACAAGAACCCCGGCGACACGGCGGCCGAGGACCGGTTCAAGCGCATCACCGCCGCCTTCGACATTCTGGGCGACGAGGAGAAGCGCAGGAAGTTCGACCGGGGCGAGATCGATGCGGACGGGCGCGAGCAGTTTCGGGGCTTCGGCGGCGGCGGTGGCGGGGCGCGTCCGGGCGGCGGCTTCGGGCAGGGCGGTTTCGGTCAGGGCCCCGGCGCGGGCGGCGCCAAGGCCGGGTTCGAGGGCATCGATCTGGATGAACTGTTCGGCATGTTCGGCGGCGGCGCTGGGGCGCGGCCGGGCGGCGGGCGGGGCTTCGCCTCGCGCGGGCAAGACCTGAAGGCGACCCTGGACATCAGCCTCGAAGACGCCATCACCGGGGCGACCCGGCGCATCCAGTTCTCGGACGGGCGCACCCTGGACGTGACCATTCCCAAGGGCGCGGGGGACGGCCAGACCATCCGCCTGCGCGGGCAGGGCATGCCGGGACGTGGCGGCGAGGCGGGCGACGCCCTGATCGAGCTGAAGGTCCAGCCCCACCCCCTGTATCGCCGGGAGGGCGCGGACCTGCACATGGATCTGCCGGTGTCGGTGCCCGACGCGGTGCTGGGCGGCAAGGTGACGGTGAAGACGCCGGACGGGGCGGTCAGCATGACCATTCCCAAGGCGTCCAACTCGGGTCAGGTGCTGCGGCTCAAGGGCAAGGGCGCGTTCGCGAGCGGCAAGCGCGGGGATCTGCTGGCGAAGCTGGTTGTGACCCTGCCGGAATACCAGGACCACAACCTCGTCAAATTCGCCGAGAAATGGCGGGCCGACCGGCCCTATTCGCCGGGTAAGGCGTGATGACGCCGGGATCGAAGCCGTCGGTGAAGCCGACGCGGCCGTGGTTCTCCGCCGGGCCGACGGCCAAGCGGCCGGGCTGGTCGCTGGCGGGCCTGCCCACCGATCTGCTGGGCCGGGGCATCCGGGCGCCGGAGGTGGTGGCGCGGTTCGCCTACGCCCTGAGGCTGACGCGCGAGGTGCTGCAGGTCCCCGAGGACTATGTGGCCTGTTACCTGCCGGCGTCTGACACGGGGGCGGTGGAGGCGGCGCTGTGGGCCATGCTGGGGCAGCGGCCGGTGCAGGTGGTGGCCTTTGAGAATTTCGGCCTGACCTGGGCCGCGGACGTGCGCGACCACCTGAAGCTGGACCCGGAGATCATCGAGGCGCCGTGGGGCGAACTGCCGGACCTGTCGCGGGTCGATCCGGCGAAGGACGTGGTGTTTCCGTGGAACGGGACCACCTCGGGCGTGCGGGTTCCGAACGCCGACTTCATCAGTGACGAGCGGGAGGGGCTGAGCATCTGCGACGCCACCTCGGCGGCGTTCGCCATGCCGCTGGACTGGCCGAAGCTGGATGTGACGACCTTCTCGTTCCAGAAGGCGCTGGGCGGCGAGGCCGGGATCGGGGTGGCGGTGCTGTCGCCGCGGGCCGTGGAGCGGCTGGATGCATACCGGGCGCCGTGGCCCATCCCCAAGGTCCTGAGGCTGCAGGACGGCAAGGGCTTCGATCGGGCCCTGGCCACCGGGACCATGATCAACACCTTCTCGGTGATGACCATCGAGGACTGGATCGACGCTCTGGAGTGGGCGCAAGGCATCGGCGGGCTGAACACGCTGATCGCGCGCACGGACGCCAACTTCGCGGCGCTGGCCGAGTGGGTCGGGCGGACCGACTGGATCGATTTCCTTGCCGTGCGGCCGGAGACCCGGTCGACCACCTCGGTGTGCCTCAAGTTCACCGACGAGCGGGTGACGGGCCTGCCGGGGGAGGATCAGCGCGCCTTCGTGAAGCGGTTCAAGGACCTGCTGGAAGGCGAAGGGGCGGTGTTCGATATAGAGCCCCACCGCAATGCGCCGCCGGGGCTGAGGCTGTGGTGCGGGTGTACGGTGGAGACGGCGGACGTGGAAGCCGCGACGCCGTGGCTGGACTGGGCGTTCGAGGAAGCGCTGCGCTGAGCCTGCGTCGAGTGTGCGGCTGCCTGCCACGAAATGGGCAGGAGAGGGGGACACGGAGCGATTCCCCCGGTATAGCCTGCTCCCGCAATTCCAGCGGAGTATAATGTCTTGGCGAACGTCGCGGTGGTCGGCGCCCAGTGGGGCGACGAGGGCAAGGGCAAGATCGTCGACTGGCTGTCGAACCGGGCCGATGTGGTGGTGCGCTTCCAGGGCGGTCACAACGCCGGCCATACGCTGGTGGTGGGCGACAAGGTCTACAAATTGAGCCTGCTGCCGTCGGGCGTGGTGCAGCAGAAGCCGTCTGTGATCGGCAACGGCGTGGTGGTGGACCCCTGGGCCCTGCTGGACGAGATCGGCCGCATCGAGGCCCAAGGGGTGTCCATCACCCCGGAGATCCTGAGTCTGGCGGACAACGCCTGTCTGATCTTGCCGCTGCACAAGGACCTGGACCAGGCGCGCGAGGCGCAGGCGGGCAAGACCAAGATCGGCACCACCGGGCGGGGCATCGGCCCGGCCTATGAGGACAAGGCGGGACGGCGCGCCATCCGCGTGGGCGACCTGTCGGACCCCGAGGCGCTGGACGCCAAGATCGAGCGGCTGCTGGCCCACCACAACGCTCTCCGGAAAGGCCTGGACCTGCCGGAAGTGGACGTGGCCGGGCTCAAGGCTGCGTTGCTTGAGGTGGCGCCCAAGGTACTGGTCTATGCGGGACAGCCGGTGTGGCGGACGCTGGACCGGTTCTACCGTGAGGGCAAACGCATCCTGTTCGAGGGCGCCCAGGGCACCCTGCTGGACGTGGACCACGGCACCTATCCCTATGTGACCTCGTCGAACACGGTGGCGGGGCAGGCGGCGGCGGGCTCGGGCCTCGGGCCGCGCTCGGTGGGCTATGTGCTGGGCATCGTGAAGGCCTACACCACCCGCGTGGGCGAGGGGCCGTTCCCCACCGAACTGTTCGACAAGGTGGGTGAACGCATCGCCGAGCGCGGGCGCGAGTTCGGCACGGTGACGGGGCGGCCGCGGCGCTGCGGCTGGTTCGACGCGGTGCTGGTGCGCCAGTCCATCGCCGTGAACGGCATCCACGGCATCGCCCTGACGAAGCTGGACGTGCTGGACGGGTTCGACGAGCTGAAGATCTGCACCGGCTACCGGATCGGGGATCGCGAGCTGGACTACCTGCCGGCCGGCATGAAGGATCAGGCGGGCGTGCAGCCGGTCTATGAGACGCTGGAAGGCTGGAGCGAGAGCACCCAGGGCGCGCGGTCGTGGAAGGACCTGCCCGCTGCGGCGATCAAATATGTGCGCCGGATCGAGGAGTTGATCGAGGCGCCGGTGGCCCTGCTCTCCACCAGTCCGGAGCGGGACGACACGATCCTGATGCGGGATCCGTTCGAGGGATAGGTTCATTCTGGAACCCGGCATCTCGATATAGCGTCAAGGCGATGTTTACCCAAAATGGGTAACCATAGGGCGTTCGCCGGAGTCGCCTTTGTTCACCACTGATGCAAAAAGTCTGGCCAGGATGGCCCCCACCCTGAAGCGGGTGCTCATTGTCGATCCCAACGGGACGGCGGCCAAGCTGCTGGCCGAGAGCCTGAAGGGGCTGGGGGTGGGCGAGGTGGTTCACCGGGCCGAGGGCCGCGTGGCCCTGGACGCCTGCCGCGATTTCGAACCGACCCTGATCTTCACCGAGTACAAGGGTCCGAACCTCGACGGAGAA
>NZ_PNLV01000124.1 GCF_013823285.1 Brevundimonas sp.
GGGAGAAGGCCGTATGATCGTCGCCATCGAAGCTTTTTCCTCCGCCGACGACTGGTCGGAAGCCTGCGCCGAACGTCTGGCGCATGCGCTGGGCGAAGGTCTGTCGGCAAACAACAAGGCCCTGTTCGCCGGGGCGGGCGGGTCGACGCCCTCCCCGATCTATCGCCGCCTCGCCCAGGCCGATCTGGACTGGTCGAGGGTCGCCGTCACCCTGGTGGATGAGCGCCACGTGCCGGAAAGCTCGCCGGACTCCAACGCCCGGCTGATGCGCGAGACCTTGCTGGCCGGCAAGGCCGCCGCCGCGCGCTTCATCCCCCTGCACCACGCCGCCGTCACCGTGGACCGCGCCGCCGCCCTGGCCGCCCGCGCGCTGCAGGGCGAGGGACCGCTGGACGCCGTGCTGCTGGGCATGGGCGAGGATGGGCACATCTGCTCCATGTTCCCGGGCAGCCCGACGCTCAAGACCCTGCTGACCACGGCGCTGGAGCCTGCGGTTTTCGGCGTGCCGCCCGGGCGCGACGGCATGGCCCCGCCGCAGGAGCGGATCAGCCTGAACATCCCGTATCTGGCCCGCGCCCGCCGCGTGGTGCTGGCCCTGACCGGCGCGAAGAAGCGCGCGGTGTTCGAGGCAGAGGCGGCGGGCGATCCCGCCGTCCAGCCCATCGCCGCGCTGATCGCGAGCGGCGCCCCTCTCGAGGTCCTCTGGACAGAGTAAGCCGATGCCCCTCAATCCCGTCACCGCCGCCGTCACCGAGCGGATCATCGACCGCAGCCGCGAGACCCGCGCCGACTATCTGCGCCGCATGGACTGGGCGGCCGGAAACACCCCGGGCCGGGCCAAGCTGTCCTGCGCCAACTGGGCCCACGCCTTCGCCGGCGCCCCGGTCAAGGACAAGCTGAACGCCATGTCGGGCAGCCAGCCCAATGTGGGCGTCGTCACCGCCTACAACGACATGCTGTCGGCCCACCAGCCGTTCGAACGCTTCCCCGATATCGTGCGGGAGGCCGCGCGCGCGGCCAACGCCACGGCGCAGGTGGCGGGCGGGGTCCCGGCCATGTGCGACGGCGTCACCCAGGGACGCCCCGGCATGGAGCTGTCGCTGTTCAGCCGCGACGTCATCGCCATGTCCACCGGCGTGGCCCTGACCCACGACGCCTTCGACGCTGCCCTGTGTCTGGGGGTCTGCGACAAGATCGTGCCGGGCCTGTTCATGGGCGCCCTGGCGTTCGGCCACCTGCCCGTGGTCTTCGCCCCCGCCGGGCCCATGCCGTCGGGCATCCCCAACGCCGAAAAGGCCCGCGTCCGGGCGCTGTACGCCCAGGGCAAGGTGGAGCGCCAGACCCTGCTGGAAAGCGAGATCGGCAGTTACCATTCGCCGGGCACCTGCACCTTCTACGGCACCGCCAATTCCAACCAGATGATGATGGAGCTGATGGGCCTGCACCTGCCGTCCACCGCCTTCGTGCACCCGGAGACGGGCCTGCGCGACGCCCTGACGGCGGCGGCGGCCACCCGGGCGGTGGAGCTGGCGCGCGAGGGCCGGAGCCGCATGGCCGACGTCATCGACGAGAAGGCCATCGTCAACGGCATCGTCGCCCTGCTGGCCACCGGCGGCTCCACCAACCACGCCATCCATCTGGTGGCCATGGCGCGCGCGGCGGGGGTGCTGATCAACTGGACCGACATGGACGAGCTGTCGTCGGTCACGCCCCTGCTGGCGCGGGTCTATCCCAACGGCTCGGCCGACGTGAACGCGTTCCAGGCGGCGGGCGGGGTGGCCTTCGTCACCCGCGAGCTGGCCCGGGCCGGATACCTGCACAGCGATGTGACCACCATCATGGGCCGGGGCATCGAGGCCTATTTTCAGGAGCCCATGCTGGAGGACGGCGTGCTGGTCTGGAAGGACGGGGTGACCGAGACGCTGGACCCGGAAATCCTGCGCCCCGCGTCGGACCCGTTCCAGAAGGACGGCGGCCTGCGGCTGGTCAAGGGCGCGCTGGGCCGGGCGGTGATCAAGGTCTCGGCGGTCAAGCCGGAGAACCGGGTGGTGGAGGCCCCCGCCGCCGTCTTCGACAGTCAGGAAGACGTGCTGGAGGCGTTCAAGGCCGGACAGCTGGACCGCGACGTGATCGTGGTGCTGCGCTTTCAGGGACCCAAGGCCAACGGCATGCCGGAGCTGCACAGCCTGTCCCCGGCCCTGTCGGTGATTCAGGATCGTGGGTTCAAGGTAGCGCTGGTCACCGACGGCCGCATGTCCGGCGCCTCAGGCAAGACCCCCGCTGCCATCCACCTGAGCCCCGAGGCGCTGGACGGCGGCGCCCTGGCCAGGGTGCGCGACGGGGACGTGATCCGGCTGGACGCCGAGAGCGGGGTCCTGACGGTGGTCGGGGCTGACGGCTTCGAGGATCGTCCGATGGCCCCGCGCCCGCAGGCCTATGCCGACGGCTCGGCCTGGGGCTATGGCCGCGAGCTGTTCGCCGCCTTCCGCCATGTGGTGGGCGCGGCGGAGGACGGCGCCTCGGTCTGTTTCGACTTCGCCACCAGCGGACCGGCCCGCAACGACACCCCGCCCGACCCCAATCTGGTTGACCGCGCGGTGGACGCCTGATGATCCCGTCCGATCCGGCCCGCACCGATGACCGCACCCTGCTGGTGGGCGACGTGGGCGGCACCAACGCCCGCTTCGCCATCGCCCGCTGGGTCGATGGGCGCCCGGTGCTGGAGCATCATGAGAGCTTTCTCGGCGCCGACTACCCGACCTTTCTGGAGGGCGTGCGGGCCTTCATCGACGGCTGCGAGGTCAAGCCCACGGGCGGGATCATCGCTGTGGCCGGGCCCGTCACCGACGGCGCCATCGACCTGACCAACTCGCCCTGGCAGGTGTCGGAGGCCGAGCTGGCGACCCTGGGTCTGAATCCCATCCGCCTGATCAATGATTTCGAGGCCCTCGCCTGGGGCGCGCCCATCGTGCCGGGCGACTGTCTGGAAAGCCTGGGCGGGCCGGCTCAAGGGGATCCGCACTCAGCCATCGCGGTGCTGGGCCCCGGCACGGGCTTCGGCGTCGCCGGGCTGGCCCGCGACACCCACGGCAATGAAATGGCCCTGCCCTCCGAGGGCGGCCACGCCTGTTTCGCCCCGGGCGACGCCGTCGAGGACGAAATCCTGCGCATCCTGCGCCGCCGCTATGACCGGGTGTCGATCGAGCGGCTGATCTGCGGGCCGGGTCTGCTGAACATGCACCGGGCCCTGGCCGAGATCGACGGGCGCGAGAGCCACATCGACGACCCGGCCGAGATCACCCGCTCGGCGCTGGAAGATCCGAACAGCGCCTGCGGCGCCACACTGGCCCGCTTCTGCGCCATTCTGGGCGCGGCGGCGGGGGACATCGCCCTGACCATGGGCTCGCGCGGCGGGGTCTATATCGCCGGCGGCATCGCCCCGCGCATCCTGCCCTTCCTGAAGGCCAGCCCCTTCCGCCAGCGTTTCGAGCGCAAGGGCCGGTTCCAGGACTATATGGCGGATATTCCGACGTGGGTGATCACCCACAAGCACGCCGCCCTGCTGGGCGCCGCCCGGGTGGCGTTCGCCGAGCGCTAGAGCTTCACGCCCCGGTTCTTCGCCAGTTCGGCCAGGCTGGTCATGGGACGCGGGCCCCAGTGGGCGATGACTTCGGCGGCGGCCAGCGACCCCAGCTTGCCGCAGTCCTCCAGCGGCAGGCCGCGCGCCAGACCCAGCAGGAAGCCCGCCGCGTACTGGTCGCCGGCGCCGGTGGTGTCCACCACCCTGTCCACGGGGAAGGCGGCGACGGCCACCCGCTGATCGCCCTTCAAAACCACCGAGCCCTTGGCCCCGCGCGTCACGGCGGCGACCTCGACCATGCCGGCAAGCTGGTCGCAGGCCGCGTCGAAGTCTTCGGTCTCGTACAGCGCGCCCAGCTCGGCCTCGTTGGCCAGCACGATGTCGGTGGATTGCTCGATGAATTCCAGCAGTTCGGTCCGCCAGCGCGCGACCACAAAGGTGTCGGACAGGGTGATGGCCACCTTGCGCCCGGCGCGGTGGGCGACGTCGGCGGCGCGTTCGAAGGCGGCGCGCGCGGGCGCCGGGTCGAACAGATAGCCTTCCAGATAGACGATGGCGCTCTCGCCGATCATCTCCGGGTCGATGTCGTCTGCGGTCAGCTGGTTGGCCGCGCCCAGGAAGGTGCACATGGTGCGCTGGCCATCGTCGGTGACGTTGATCAGGCAGCGGCCCGTGGACGGCCCCTCGCTGAGACGCGGGGTGTCGAAGGCCACCCCCGCGGCGCGGATGTCGTGGGCGAAGACGTCGCCCAGGGTGTCCTCGGACACCTTGCCGATATAGGCCGCGCGCCCGCCGTAGGAGCCGACGCCCGCCACTGTGTTGCCCGCCGAACCGCCCGACGCCTCCACGCCCGCGGCCATGTCGTCATACAGGACGGCGCTCTGGGTCTCGTCCACCAGCTGCATGGAGCCGGGCTGGAGCCCGCGCGCGGACAGGAATTCGGGGCTGCAGGGGGCGAGCACGTCCACAATGGCGTTGCCCACGGCGCAGACGTCGTATCGGATGGGGGGAAGGGTCATGCCCGCTCCTTAGCGGGGCGGGCCGACCGTTTCCAGCCGCTTATTCCGCCGGCTTCGCGGCTCCGGCCTCGACAAGCCATTCCATGATCTTCTGCTTGGGCATGGCGCCCACCTTCATGGAGGCCATGTGGCCGTCCTTGAACAGCATCAGGGTCGGAATGCCCTTCACGCCCAGCTTGGACGGGGTCATGGGGCTGTCCTCGATGTTGATCTTGGCCACGGTCAGCTGCTCGGCGTAGTCGTCGGCGATCTGCTCCAGGGCGGGGCCGATCTGCTTGCACGGACCGCACCATTCCGCCCAGAAATCGACCAGCACGGGCTTGGAGGCTTTCAGGACGTCGGCTTCGAAGCTGTCGTCGGTGACCTTGAGGGTGGGCATGAACAATCTCCTGAGCGGCCGGTCAGTTTAAGGCGATTCCGGCGCGGGTCACGATGTGGGGTCGCCGAAGCCCCGGGTCAACCACGGGCCTCGCCCAGCGCCGCCCGCATCAGGCTTTCCGGGACCGGCGTCAGGCGCGGCCCGTCGGTCCACACCAGCGCCGCCTCCACGGTCCGGTCAGGATACAGCCGCCGCAGCACCGCCCAGTAGACCGCCAGCTGGCGCACATAGGCCGGGTCGGCCTCCTCGATGCGGTCCGGCGCCGGGCGGTTGGTCTTGAAGTCGATCACCAGCACCCGGTCGGGGGTCACCACCAGCCGGTCCAGCCGCGCCGACACCACCACGCCCGGGGGCAGCTCCGGCGCAGAGCCCGACAGCGCCACCTCCGCCCGCGAGGCCGGGCCGAACACCTCGGAAAAGCGTGCGTCGTCCAGCACCCCCAGCGCCGCCGCCGCCATCTCGGCCTTCTGGGCCGCGTCCAGATCCGGCTCGCGCGCCAGCAGCGTCACGGCCGCCGCACTCCGGCGCTCGGGCGCCAGATCCGGGAGCCGCTCCAGCAGCCGGTGGATCAGCTCCCCGCGCCGCCAGCGGCCCAGCCCGCCGCCGACCCGCGACAGGGGCGACGGCGCCGGCGTGCGCGCCGCATCCTCCATCCGTCCCGGAGCCATGCGGCGTTCCGGCGCCTCGGTACGCGGCGCCGTGGTCAGCCAGGCGGGCGGCGGGGCGGCGGCCACAGCCGGCGCCGCTGTGCGCGCCATCGTCACCGGATCGGCCCCGTACCGCCGGGCCTCGCCCGTGGCCGTCTCCACCTCGCGCACCCCCTCCAGCCGCTCGAACGCAGCAAGGATCGGCGCCCACCACGCCTTCAGGTTCTCCAGCTTGCGGTTGGAGGCGTAGCGCCCCGTCACGATGAGCCGGTCCCGCGCCCGGGTCAGACCCACATAGAGCAGCCGCAGGGACTCCTCCTCGCCCCGCCGCTTGCGCGCGTCCCGCGCCATTTGCGACGCCGCGCAGTCCTCTCCGGAAGACCCGCACCACAGGAAGGCGCCCGTGTCGGTCTCCAGCAGGGCGTCGCCCCGGGGCTCCTCGAAGATCACGTCGGGCAGGATCACCACCGGCGCCTCCAGCCCCTTGGACGAGTGCGCCGTCATCACCCGCACCTCGCCGCGCGGCTCGTCCATCTCGCGCTTGATGGTCTGGTCCAGAGAGGCCAACAGGTGGCAGAACCGCTCCAGATCCGCCGGGCCCCGCCCCTCCGCCGCGCGGGCCTGATCGAGGAAGGCGTCCATGGCGTCCGTCGCCT
>NZ_PNLV01000125.1 GCF_013823285.1 Brevundimonas sp.
GCTGTTTCTCAGTGAGGCTGTCGTCCAGCCTCGTGAACCACAGGTGCGCCTTCGAGATGGACAGGCTGGAGATGTCGGCGATGTCCTCGCCACCCACCTTCACCGCCAGAGCCTCGGGCTTCAGGCGCTTGCCGCCGCACGCCTCACACGGCGTCTCGGACTGATAGCGCCCAAGCTCCTCGCGCACCCAGGCGGAGTCCGTCTCGCGCCAGCGCCGCTCAAGGTTCGGCACCACGCCCTCAAAGGCCTTGGCCACCTCGTACTTCCGGGCGTTGTCGTCGTAGGTGAATTTCACCTTTTCCTTCGTGCCTTGCAGGATCACGTCCTGGGCCTGCTGCGGCAGGTCGCGCCAGGCCACATCCATGGAAAAGCCGAAGTGCCGCGACAGCGACTGCAGGGTCTGGGTGTACAGCGGCGACGGCCCTCGCGCCCACGGCGCCACCGCGCCCTTGTGCAGGGTCTTGTCCCGGTCCGGCACCACCAGATCCGCGTCGAAGGCCAGCTTGACCCCCAGCCCGTCACAGGCCGGGCAGGCGCCGAACGGGTTGTTGAACGAAAACAGCCGCGGCTCGATCTCGCTGATGGTGAAGCCCGACACCGGGCAGGCGAAACGCTCCGAGAAGATGATCCGGCGCGGCTCCTCCTCGCCCTCCTTCACGTCCGCCCATTCCGCCGTGGCAAGGCCGTCGGCCAGGTTCAGGGCGGTCTGGATGCTGTCGGCGTAGCGGCTTTCCAGCCCGTTCTTGGTGACCAGCCGGTCCACCACGATGTCGATGTCGTGCTTGAACTTCTTGTCGAGCGTGGGGGCGTCCTCGATGGCGTGGAAGACGCCGTCGATCTTGACCCGCTGGTAGCCCTGGCGCTGCCACTCAGCCAGCTCCTTGCGGTACTCGCCCTTGCGGCCGCGCACCACGGGGGCCAACAGATACAGCCGCTCACCCTCGGGCAGGGCGGTCAGCTTGTCCACCATCTGGCTGACGGTCTGGCTCTCGATGGGCAGGCCGGTGGCCGGCGAATAGGGCACGCCCACCCGCGCCCACAGCAGGCGCATGTAGTCGTGGATCTCCGTCACCGTGCCGACCGTCGACCGGGGGTTCTTGGAGGTGGTCTTCTGCTCGATGGAGATGGCCGGCGACAGGCCCTCGATCAGGTCCACGTCGGGCTTGCCCATCAGCTCCAGGAACTGACGCGCATAGGCCGACAGGCTCTCCACATAGCGCCGCTGGCCCTCCGCATAGATGGTGTCGAACGCCAGGGATGACTTGCCCGACCCGGACAGGCCGGTCAGCACCACCAGCTTCCCACGCGGAATGTCCACGTCCACGCCCTTGAGATTGTGCTCGCGGGCGCCGCGAACGCGGATGAAATCGTGCTTGTCGGTCATGCGGAGGATTAAGCCGTCAGATGCAGGGAAGGTTCAGCCGGAACAGATACGCGACGGCCCTATATGGGGATCAATCCGCGTGATTCAGCAAGAACATTGTGGGAACATTGCGGCGTTTCACACCGTGAGGTATCGTTCGCCCATGGCCGATGGTTTCGACATCCAACTGAACGAGGATCAGGCCCGGCGCCTCAAGGCGGCGGCCGAAGCGTCCGGCGTCGATCCGGAGACTTACTTCATGCAGGCGCTTGAGCGGGCGATGGATGACGGCGAAGAGGCTCGTCGCTGGGCCGAATATCAGCGCACGGGTGAGACTATTCCTGTGGAGGAAGCACTCGCGACATTCAGCCGGGTGCTGAGCGAGAAACTGGCGCCGCGGTAAGCGTAGCCGCCCCTACCCTTCCTTCGCCACGCCCTCCACCAGCGGCACGAAACGCACTTCCATCAGGCTTTCGCGGCTGAAGGCGCCGTCCTCGTCGGCGGTGTAGCGGTTCAGCATCTGCACCGAGCCGCGCCCCACCGGGGCCACCAGCACCCCGCCGGGCTTCAGCTGGCGCAGCAGATCCTTCGGCTCGTGGGGCGAGGCGGCGGTGACCATGATGCGGTCGAAGGGCGCCTGTTCGGGCCAGCCCTCGCCCCCGTCGCCGTGCCGGGTGAAGACATTGTCCGTCCCCAGCGTCTTGAGACGGGCCTCCGCCTCCTTCAGCAGGCTCTTGTACCGTTCCACCGAATAGACGAACCGCGCCAGTCGGCTCAGCACCGCGCACTGGTATCCGCTGCCGGTGCCCACCTCCAGCACCCGGTGGCGGGGGCCGACCTGCAGCGCCTGGGTCATCAGACCCACCACATAGGGCTGGCTGATGGTCTGGGCGCAGTCGATGGGCAGGGCTTGGTCCTCCCACGCCTGCTCGAGGAATTTCTCGTGCACGAACACCGCGCGGTCCACCGACTCCATGGCCGCCAGCACGCGGGGGTCGGTCACCCCCTGCTGGCGCAGGCTCAGGATCAGCCGTCCGGCGCGGTCGTCTCTCATTCCGCCGCCTTCGCCACCTGCTTCGGCGGCGCGCCGCCGAGAACGCCCTTCAGATCATGCAGGCTTTCCCGGTGGGTCAGGTCGATGTGCAGGGGCGTGACCGAGATGCGGCCCTCGTCCATGGCGCGCAGGTCGGTCCCATCGGGGTGCTCCTGTTTGGCGCCCCGAAAGCTCATCCAGTAGTAGTCGCGCCCGCGCAGGTCGCAGCGCCGCACTGCATGCATCTCGCCGATGTCGCGGAAGCCCTGGCGCGTCACCTCTACCTGCTTGACCAGTTCGGGCGGCAGGGCGGGGAAGTTCACGTTCATCACAACCCCTTCGCGCCAGGTCTGGTCCAGCAGCCGGTTGATGATGGCCGGGGCGAAGGCCTCGGCCGTCTCCCAGTGGGCCGTCACCTCGTCGTGGAAGCGCTCCAGACTCTGGCTCAGAGCGATGGAGCGGATGCCGAAGGCCATGCCCTGCAGCGCCCCCGCCACCGTGCCGGAGTAGGAGCAGTCCTCGCCCACATTGTGCCCGCGATTGACGCCCGACAGCACCAGGTCGGGCCGATGGTCCGCCATCAGATCGTTGACCGCCAGCACCACGCAGTCCGTCGGCGTGCCGGTCACGGCGAAGCGCCGGTCGTTGACCCGGTTGACCCGCAGCGGCTCGGTCAGGGTGATCCCCCGCCCCTTGCCCGACTGCTCCACCGCCGGCGCCACGGTCCAGACGTCGTCGGACAGTTCACGCGCGATGCGCTCCAGACACTCCAGTCCCTCGGCCTCGATGCCGTCGTCGTTGGTGAGGAGGATTCTCATGCTGCTTCCTTCTCCCATTGGGAGAAGGGGGAACCCGCGCACCGGAGCGTAGCGAAGGTCCTGCGCGCGGGGGATGAGGGGCGGGTATTCAGGACGGCGACCACCGAACCCTCACCCTGCGCGCGAAGGAGCGGGCTGCTGGCGCATCCCGCTGCGCACAGCCCTCTCCCATCGGGAGAGGGGTTACGATCCCACATGCGTCATCCCTCCCATGTAGGGCTGCAACACCTCCGGCACGGCGATCCGTCCGGCTTCGTCCTGATAATTCTCCATCACCGCCACCAGAGTCCGGCCCACGGCGAGGCCCGACCCGTTCAGCGTATGGACGAACTCCGTCTTCTTCTCGCCGGCCCGCTTGAAGCGCGCGTCCATGCGGCGGGCCTGGAAGTCGCCGCAGTTGGAGCAGGAGCTGATCTCGCGGAACGTCCCCTGGCTGGGCAGCCAGACCTCAAGGTCAAAGGTCTTCATGGCCGCAAAGCCCATGTCGCCCTTGCACAGCAGCATGCGGCGATAGGGCAGGCCCAGCGCCTCCAGCACCGCCTCGGCGCAGCCGGTCATGCGCTCGTGCTCGGCGTCGGAGTCCTCGGGCCGGGTGATGGACACCATCTCCACCTTGGAGAACTGGTGCTGGCGGATCAGCCCGCGCGTGTCCCGCCCCGCCGACCCCGCCTCGGCCCGGAAGCACGGCGTCAGGGCAGTCAGGCGCATGGGCGCGGCGAGGTCGTCTTCGCTGAGGATTTGCTCGCGGACGAGATTGGTCAGGGAGACTTCGGCGGTGGGGATGAGCAGATGTTCGCCTACCCGGAACAAATCCTCCTCGAACTTCGGCAACTGCCCCGTCCCGAACATCGCCTCGTCGCGCACCAGGTACGGCGGGTTCACCTCCTGATATCCGTGCTTGTCCGTCTGCATGTCCAGCATGAACTGGCCGACGGCGCGCTCCAGCCGGGCCAGCCCGCCCTTGATCACCGCGAACCGCGCGCCGGACATCTTCGCCGCGGCCTCGAAGTCCAGCAGGCCCATGGCCTCGCCCAGATCGGCGTGATCCTTGGCCGGGCCGGTCCGGCGCGGCTCGCCCCAGGTCTTGACCTCGACGTTGCCCGCCTCGTCCTCGCCGTCGGGCACGTCCGCCGCCGCCAGGTTCTTCAGGCCCGCCAGCAGGTCGCGCAGTTCGGCGGCGATGGTCGCCTCGCGCTCGCCCGCCTCGGCGATAACGCCCTTCAGGGTCTCCACCTCGGCCTTCAGGCGATCGGCCTCGGCCGTGTCGCCCTTGCCCATGGCGGCGCCGATGGCCTTGGAGGCTGCGTTGCGCCCCGCCAGCGCCTCCTGCCCCTTGGTCTGGGCCGCGCGCAGATCGCGGTCCAGCTCGATGAGCTTCGCCACCACGCCGGACGCGTCCTCCACCCCCCGCGCGGACCAGCCCGCCACATAGGCGTCGGGGTTCTCACGGATGGCTCGAATGTCGTGCATGGCGCTCAGTCAGGCAGGGAACGGGAGGAAGCCGCATCCCTAGCGCCGGGCGCGGATTCCTTCAAATCCTTCCCTCTCTCACCAGAGGACGGAAGAGATCAGGCCGCCCGGCTGACAGCGAAATCGGCCAGAGAGGCCAGAGCTTGCCGCCATTCCCCGTCCGGCAGCACATCCAGCGCCGCCTTGGCCCGGTCGGCCCAGTCGCCGGCCTCCTCAAGGGTGGCGGTCAGGGCGCCGCTGGCCACGATCAGCGCGCGGGCGCGGGGGAAGTCATCCTCGGTCTGCTCGCGGCGGTCGATGGTGCGGGTCCAGAAGGCGGCCTCGGCCTCGCCGGTGCGCTCCATGGCGATCAGCAGGGGCAGAGTCACCTTGGCCTCGCGGAAATCGTCCCCCGCGTTCTTGCCCAGGGTCTCCGAGGCGCCGCCGTAGTCCAGGGCGTCGTCGGCCAGCTGGAACGCCACGCCCAGGGCCATGCCGTAGTCGCGCAGCGCCGTCACCTGGGCGTCGTCGGCCCCGGCGCCCAAGGCTCCGGATTCTGCGGCGGCGGCGAACAGTTCGGCGGTCTTGGCCTGGATGATCTTGAGATAGGTGTCGCGGTCCAGGGTGATGTCGTGGGCGCGGGTGAGCTGCAGCACCTCGCCCTCGGCGATGACCCCGGCGGCCCGGGCCAGCACGCCCAGGGCGCGCATGTTGTCGGTCTCCACCATCAGCTCGAAGGCGCGGGCGAACAGGAAGTCGCCCACCAGCACGCTGGAGGCCGCGCCCCAGATCAGGTGGGCCGCCACCTTGCCCCGGCGCAGCTCGGAGCCGTCCACCACATCGTCGTGCAGCAGGGTCGCCGTATGGATGAACTCCACCGCCGCGGCCAGGCTGACCGCCGCCTCCACCGGCCCGCCCGTCGCCCGCGCGGCGGCCACGGTCAGCAGGGGGCGCAGGCGCTTGCCGCCCGCCGCCACCAGATGCTCGGCCAGCAGCGGAATGACCGGCACGTCGGACTGCATGCGTTCGATGATCAGGGCGTCCACACGCCCCATGTCCGCCTCGGCCAGACGGACCAGCGGCGCCACGTCGCCTTTGGGGCGCGCCGGAACGGACAGGGCGGAGGATGCGTCCAAGGGGAAGACTCTTTCCAAACGCGCCGGGCGGCCCGGCCTTACAATTACGCCGTGCGTCTTGCCCGCAGACGACGCGGCGCACAATGGTGAGGGGGCCATCAGGGGTCAAGAAGCGTGAACGCCACACCCGAACAGATCGACGTGACCGAAAACGCCCTGCTGAACGGACGCGTGCGCCTGCGCCAGCCCGCGCGCGGCTACCGAGCCGGCATGGACGCCGCCCTGCTGGCCGCCGCCTGCCCCGCCCCGCCCGGCGAGCGGGTGATGGAGGCGGGCTGCGGCGCGGGCGCAGTGCTGATGCAGATCGCCGCCCGGCGCCCCGGCGTGGCATTGGCCGGGCTGGAACGGGACCCGGCCATGGCCGGACTGGC
>NZ_PNLV01000126.1 GCF_013823285.1 Brevundimonas sp.
GTCTCCACGAGGGGCGCGGGCAGCACCGAGAAGATGGTGCCGATGGACACGTTCACCTCGATGTTGCTGGACCCGTCCAGCGGATCGAACAGCACCAGCCAGCCCTCGTTCGGCCCCACCTGCGCCACCGGCACGATGCCGTCCTGCTCTTCGGAGGCCATTGCAACCACGCCCGGCGCGGCGCGGCACGCCGCGATCATGATGTCGTCGGCGGCCAGGTCGAGGGTCTTCTGCACCTCGCCCTGCACATTGGTGTCGCCCGCCGTGCCCAGCATGTCCGCCGTCGCGCCCTGACGCACCGCATGGCTGATGCGCACGCAGCCGTCCGCGATCCCGGCGATCAGCCCCTTCAGGCTTTCGGGGGCGGACTGGGCTTCGAGAAAGGCGGCGAGAGTCTGGGCCATGGGGGTCTCCGTATGCTGCAGGCGATCTCGCATCCCGCGACGCAGGGCGCAACCTGCGCTATCCGTAGCGAAACGAAACGGGAGGAATCGCATGGGTCAGGGTCCGTTGAACGGATTGCGCGTCGTGGAGTTCGCCGGCATCGGCCCGGCGCCCTTCTGCGCCACCCTGCTGTCGGACCTGGGCGCCGAGGTGCTGCGCATCGACCGCCCCAATGGCGGCGCGGCCCCCCATGATGTCACCGCGCGCGGCCGGGCGGGTTCGCTGGCGCTGGATCTCAAGTCGGGAGCCGACCGCGAAACCGCCCTGCAGGCCATCGCCGCCGCCGACGTGCTGATCGAGGGCTTCCGCCCCGGCGTCATGGAGCGGCTGGGTCTGGGCCCCGATGACGCCCTGGCCGCCAATGCGCGCCTGATCTATGGCCGCATGACCGGCTGGGGCCAGACCGGGCCGCTGGCCCAGGCGGCGGGCCACGACATCAACTACATCGCCGTCACCGGCGCCCTGGACGCCATCGGGCCGAAGGGCGGCGATCCGGTTCCGCCCCTCAATCTGGTGGGCGACTACGGCGGCGGCGCCCTGTATCTGGCCATGGGAATCCTCGCCGCCCTCCACGAACGCCAGACCTCGGGCGAGGGTCAGGTCATCGACGCGGCGGTGGTGGACGGGACCGTCTCCCTGATGGGGGTGTTCAGCTGGCTGACCCATGACGGCCTCACCAGCATGAAGCGCGGCGAGGGCCTGCTGAACGGCGCCATGCCGTTCTACCGCACCTACGCCTGCGCCGACGGCCGCCATGTCTCGGTCGGGCCGCTGGAGCCCGCCTTCTATCTGGAGCTTCGCACCCGTCTGGGCCTGCCGCCCCAGCCCGCCGGCCACACGGACCAGCAGGCCGCCGAACTGGCCGCTGTCTTCATCACCCGGCCCCGCGACCACTGGACCGCCCTGCTGGAGGGGACCGACGCCTGTTTCGCCCCCGTCCTGTCGCTGGACGAGGCGCCCGCCCATCCGCATCTGGCCGCCCGGGAGACCTTCACCGAGGCCTTCGGTGTCACCCAGCCCGCCCCCGCCCCGCGCTTCTCCCGCACGCCGGGGGCCGTTCAGGGCCCCCCTGCAAAAGCGGGCGAAAACGGCCAGGCGGTGCTGGCGCGCTGGGTCGGAGGACCTATTTAATCCCGCTGTCTGAGAGCGGTGTACAATGGCCTCCACGGACACGACCGGCGGAGGCGATTTCGGACAATTCGCACTATTCGCACCCTGTTTTTTCGCCCGTTCCGGAGTCCGAATATCCGTCCACCGGTCGCCGATTTCGGACTATTCGCACTATTCGCACCCTGTTTTTTTGCCGACCAGGCTCTGAAAGCCTCCCACCCGGCGGTGGAGCCTCCCGACCCCACGCCCTATGGTCCCGCCCAGCCTTGAAGGAGCCACCCATGTCCCGACCCGTCATCGTCATCACCGGAGGCCACGGCGCTCTCGGTTCCGCGGTCGCCAAGGCGGCGGGCGAGGCGGGCTGGACCGTCGCGGTCATCGACCATGCCCGTCAGGAGACCCAGGGCGCCGACATGACGCTGTCCGGCGTCGACCTCACCGAACCGGGTCAGGCCATGCAGGCCATGCAGGCCATCGCCGATCAGCTCGGCCGCATCGACGCCCTGCTCAACATCGCGGGCGGCTTCGTCTGGCAGACGCTTGAGGACGGCGACCCCGCCGCCTGGGGCCGCATGCACGCCCTGAACGTCACCACCGCCCTGAACGCCAGCCGCGCCGCCCTGCCGTGGCTGAAGGCGGCGACCGAGGGCCGCATCGTCAATGTGGGCGCTGCGGGCGCGCAGAAGGCCGTCGCGGGCATGGGCGCCTACGCCGCCTCCAAGGCGGGCGTGCACCGCCTGACCGAGTCCCTGGCCGAGGAGATCAAGGACACGTCCGTCACCGTCAATGCGGTCCTGCCCTCCATCATCGACACCCCCGCCAACCGCGCCGACATGGGCGAGGAGAACGCCCACAAGTGGGTCAGGCCCGCCGATCTGGCCGCCGTCATGCTGTTCCTGGCCTCCCCTGCGGCGCGGGCCGTCACCGGGGCCCTGATCCCCGTCACCGGCCGGGTCTGAGCCATGACGCCCCGCCGCAGCGTCCTCTACCTGCCCGCCTCCAACCCCCGCGCGGTCGAAAAGGCCCGCACCCTGCCCTGCGACGTGGTGGTGCTGGATCTGGAGGACGCGGTCGGCCCGGACGACAAGGCCGCCGCCCGCAGCGCCGCCGTCGCAGCCCTGCGCCAGGGCGGGTTTCAGGCCCGCGAGGTGGGGGTGCGCGTCAACGGTCTCGACACCGACTGGGGCGATGACGACCTGGCTGCCCTTGGCGGCGCAGCGCCGGCCTTCATCGTCGCGCCCAAGGTCTCCACCGCCGATCACGCCGCCGCCTTCACCGCGCGCCTGCCGGACGGCGCCGCCCTGTGGGCCATGATCGAGACGCCCCGGGCGCTATTCCATCTGGACGCCATCGCCGCCACGCCCCGCCTCGGCGCCCTGATGCTGGGGGTCAATGATCTGGCCGCCATGCTGCGCTGCGCCCCCGCGCCCGACCGCGAGCCCCTGAAGACGGCCATGAGCCTCACCGTCGCCGCCGCCCGCGCCCACGGCCTCGCCCCCATCGACGGGGTCTTCAACGCCCTGGACGACGAGGCCGGGTTCGAGGCCGAATGTCGTCAGGGCCGCCTCTACGGTTTCGAAGGCAAGAGCCTGATTCACCCCCGCCAGATCGCCCCCGCCAACGCCGCCTTCTCTCCCTCCGCCGAGGAAATCGCCTGGGCCGAGGCCGTGGTCGAGGCCTTTGACGACCGGGAAAACCGCGGCCGGGGCGTCCTTCGCGTAGCCGGCGCCATGGTGGAGCGGCTTCATCTGTCCCGCGCCCGTGACACGCTCGCCTTGCGCGATCTCGCCGGAACACTCTAAGAGTTCACGGACTCGTTATCATCAGGCTCCAGATTTCATTGTCAGTCGCTTCGCCATCACCGTCCGCCGGAGCCGATCCGGACGCCAGCGACGCGCCGTCTGACGCCATTCCGGGCTTGGCCGGACGGCGGTTCCTGATCATCTCTGCGCCCTTCGGCTCCTACTCGCGCAAGTTGGCCGGCGTGCTGCGCGCGAACGGGGCCGCGGTCAGCCGCATGATCTTCAATGCCGGCGACCGACTGGACTGGGGCGGCAGGAACGCCGTCAAATTCCGGCGTGGCGGCGACGCCTGGCCCCACGCCCTGGCGGGTCTGGCCGAGACCTACACCGACCTCATCCTGTTCGGCGAGGCGGGCATTTACAACCAGACCGTGATCGAACAGGCGGACCGCCTCAAGGCGTCCGTCTGGGTCATCGAGAACGGCTATTTCCGCCCCCACTGGGTGACCATGGAGCGGAACGGCGTCAACGCCCGCTCGACCCTGCCCCGTTCGGCCGACGGCTATCCCGCCCCCGCCCCGCGGGAGCCGCCCTTTCAGCCGGCGGGCGCCATCCTGCCGCACCATGTCTGGAACCTGGCGCTGTACCATACGGTTCAGGTCGCCGGCCGCCTCTTTTACCCCCGCTATGTTCGTCCCTACAGCCGCCACGCCATCGTCCAGGCGGCGGGCCACGCTTGGCGGTATCTGAAGCTGCGCCTCGCGTCTCCGCTGGCGACCGACACCGGGGTGATCGCCGGCCGCGGACCGTTCTTCATCGCCTGCCTCCAGCGCGAGGGCGACACGACCCTTCTGCGCTACTCCGACTACGCCACCAACACCGCCTTTCTGGAACGGGTGATTGAGGATTTCGCCCGCGCCGCCCCGAAGGATACGCGCCTGGTGGTCAAGAACCATCCGCTGGACCCCGGGCTGGTGAATTACGGTGCGGTGGTCCGCCGCCTTGCCCGGCGGCATGACGCCGAGGGCCGTGTCGACTTCATCGACGGCGGCAATCTCGCCGAACTCTGCCGCGCCTCGCGGGGCATGATCGTCAACAACTCCACCGCCGCCCTGTCGGCTGTGGGCTTCGGCACGCCGGTCAAGGTTCTGGGCCAGGCGTTCTTTGATTTCGCGGGCCTGACGGATCAGAAGCCGCTGTCCGACTTCTGGCGGTCGCCTGCGCCGCCCGACCACGACCTTTATGTCCGTTTCCGCGAACACGTCCTTCACCGCACCCAGATCAACGGCAGCTACCATAATCCGGCCATGCAGGAGGCCACGGCCATCCGCATGGCCCTGGCTTTCGCCGGGGGCTGGGACCGGGCCCAGGTCCAGTGAGCGCGCGCACGCCCGCCTGGGTCTGCGCGCCCGGCGTGCGGCGCCTGCCCAATCTGGCGGCCTTCCTGCCCGAGTACGACCTGCGCGCCCTGCCGGGGCGAGACGTTGAGGCCGTGCTGGGCTGGGGTATGAAGCCCACCGCCGCCCACGGCCGCCGCTGGGCTGAAAAGCACGGCGTCCCCTATGTGGCGCTGGAAGACGGCCTGCTCCGCTCCGTGGGTCTGGGCGAGGCCGGGGCCACGTCGCTGAGCGTCGTGGCTGATGATCTGGGAATCTATTACGACGCCACCCGCCCCTCGCGGCTGGAGCAGCTGATCGCCGGGGCGCCCGGCTGGATGTCGCCGGACCTGCGGATTCGCGCCCGCGCCCTGATCGACCGCATCGTCGACAGCGGCGTCTCCAAGACCAACATGGGCGGGCCGCTGGACGCCGGCCTGCTGAAGCCCGGACGCCGCATCCTGATCGTGGACCAGACCCACGGCGACGCCTCCATCGGCTTCGGCCTGGCCAACGCCCAATCCTTCATCCACATGCTGGACGCCGCCCGCCGCGACGAGCCCGGCGCCCAGCTCATCGTCAAGCGTCACCCCGCCGTGGCCGCGGGCCGCAAACAGGGCTGCATCCCCGCCGAGCGGCTGGGCGACGTCACCCTGATCGACACCGACATCCGGCCTGCCGACCTTCTGGCCAATGTGGACGCGGTCTATACGGTCACCAGCGGGCTGGGATGGGAGGCGCTGCTGCGCGGCCTGCCCGTCCGCTGCTTCGGCGCGCCCTTCTATTCCGGCTGGGGCCTGACCACGGACGCCGTGGACACCGGCCGTCGGGGCCAGTTGCGCGACATCGAGAGCATCGCCGCCGCCGCCCTGATCCGCTACGCCCGCTATGTGGACCCGGTCACCGGCCGCGCCTGCGAGGCCGAACAGGCGCTGGAGCGCCTCATCGCCCTGCGCGACCGCGCCGACCGGCTGGCGGGTCTGAACGCCTGCGTCGCCTTCGCCCCGGCCAAGCGCCCGCCCGTGCGCCGCCTGCTGAACTCACCCAGGGGGCCGGTGCGCTATTTCGCCTCCGCCGCCCGAGCCCGAACCGCCGCCGAGGCGGAAGGCGGCCGCATCGTCTGCTGGGCCTCCCGCACCGGCGCGGATTTCGAGCAAGCGACCGACAGCTTCGCCGGTCCGATCCTGCGTATGGAGGACGGCTTCATCCGCTCGCGCGGCCTGGGCTCGGACTTCGTCGGCGCCCTGTCCGTGACCCTGGACGATCTGGGCGTCTACTACGACGCCACCCGGCCTTCGCGGCTGGAGGCCCTGATCGAACAGGGCGGCTTCTCCCCCGCCCTGCTGGCCCGCGCCGCTCGGTTGCGGCAGCGGATCGTTTCGGCGGGCCTGAGCAAATACAACCTGCCCGCCCCGTCCGGCGCCTTCGACGCCTGGCCC
>NZ_PNLV01000127.1 GCF_013823285.1 Brevundimonas sp.
CTGGGCATCGCCGCCCTGGCCATCTTCGCCCTGCTGGACACCGCCGACCGGGGCGCGGCCGGACGCCGTCTGGCGGGCTGGACCCCCGACCTGATCCGCTCGCCCGAGCGCCACCCCATGATGCTGGTGGTGGCCACGCGCCTGTTGCTGCCCCTGGCTCTGATGGCCGGGCTCTATATCTTCCTGCGCGGCCACAACGAGCCGGGCGGCGGCTTCATCGCCGGACTGGTGTTCTCCATCGCCCTGCTGATGCAGTTCATGGCGTCGGGCTGGGGCTGGGCCGACGCCCGCCTGCGCGCGGACAACCACAACCTGATCAGCTGGGGCGTGCTGATCGCGGGCCTGACCGGGGTCGGCTCGATCTTTTTCGGCGCCCCGTTCCTGACCAGCGCCTTCGACTATTTCGAGCTGCCCGTGGTGGGCGAATTCGAGCTGGCCACCGCCATGCTGTTCGACATCGGCGTGGCCCTGACGGTGGTGGGCGCGGTGATGCTGGCCCTGGCCCAGTTGTCCCGTGTGGGCCAGCGCGCCGAGAAGCTGGAGCCCTCCGAGCATCCGATGGACATCAATCCCGCCCGTGAGTCCGAACCGACCGGGGAGGTGCGCTGATGAGCCTCGAGTTCCTGATCGCCAGCGCCATCGGCGTCATGACGGCCGCAGGCATCTATCTACTGCTGCGCCGCCGCACCTTCCCGGTGGTGCTGGGCCTGGCCTTCCTGTCCTACGCCATCAATGTGTTCCTGTTCTCCATGGGCCGTGTGGTGGTGGATCAGCCGCCGATCTACGACAAGGCCGCCACGGCCTGGACCGACCCCCTGCCCCAGGCCCTGGTCCTGACCGCCATCGTCATCGCCTTCGGCATGACCGCCTTCGTGGTCATACTGGCCCTGCGCGCCTACCTGGAAACCGGAACCGATCATGTGGACGGGCTGCCTGACGCGGTCCGCCCCGTGGAGGACGGCGTGGACGCCGATTCCATCATGCCCGACACGGAAGAGGAGGTGACCCCGTGACCGCCTCCGCCATCGCCCCCTGGGTCGTCGCGCCCGTCATCATTCCCGCCCTCGCGGCGGCGCTGATCCTGCTGGTCATGCGCCACCGCCTGACCCTGTCGCGGGTCACCACCCTGGCGGTCTGCGTCGCCCTGGTGGTCATCAGCGCGGTCATGACCGCCCATGCGTCCACCGGCGAGGTGGTCGCCTACGCCATGGGGAACTGGTCCGCGCCGTTCGGCATCGTGCTGGTGCTGGACCGGCTGTCCGCCCTGATGGTGCTGCTGACCTCGGTAGTGGCCCTGGGGGTGCTGATCTACGCCATCGCCACCGGGCTGGACCGCAAGGGCTGGCATTTCCACCCGCTGTTCCAGTTCCAGCTGCTGGGCCTGAACGGCGCCTTCCTGACCGGCGATCTGTTCAACCTGTTCGTCTTCTTCGAGGTGCTGTTGCTGGCCTCCTACGGCCTGATGCTGCACGGCCAGGGCGCCGCGCGCCTCAAGGCGGGGGTGCAGTACGTCATCATCAACCTGGCCGGATCGGTGCTGTTCCTGATCGCGGTGGGGATGCTCTACGGCGTCACCGGCACACTCAACATGGCCGACATGGCCCTGCGCGTGGCCGCCGCGCCCGAGGGCGATCAGGCGCTTCTGAAGTCCGCCGGCCTGTTGCTGATCGTCCTGTTCGCGCTCAAGGCGGCGCTGGTTCCGCTGCATTTCTGGCTGCCGCGCACCTACGCCTCAACCTCCGGGGCGGTGGCCGCCCTGTTCGCCATCATGACCAAGGTGGGGGCCTACTGCATCATCCGGGTCACCACCCTGATCTTCGGTGACGAGGCCCAGGCCTCCGCCTGGGCGCCGGCCGACTGGATGCTCCCCGCCGCCCTGGTCACCATCGCCCTGGGCTATTTCGGGGTCCTGGCCGCGAAGGGACTGCGGGATCTGGCCGCTTACGCCGTGATCGGCTCCATGGGCACCCTGCTGGCCGCGGTGGCGGTGTTCCAGCCAGACGCCATGTCTGCGGCCCTGTATTACACCGTCCACTCCACCCTGGCGGGCGCGGCCCTGTTCCTGGTCATGGACATGATCGCAGCGCGCCGGGGCGAGTACGGCGACGCCATCAATGTGGGCCCCCGCTTCCAGGACGTGGAGAAGCTCTCGGCCCTGTTTTTCCTCGCCGCCATCGCCATGGTGGGCCTGCCGCCCCTGTCGGGCTTCCTGGGCAAGCTGCTGATCCTGGACGGCGTGCGTGACGCGCCGGGCGGCTACTGGATCTGGGCCGTCATCCTGATCACCACGGTCATCGGTATCCTCGGTTTCGCCCGCGCCGGCAGCCAGATTTTCTGGAAGAGCGCCTCGGTGGAGGGCGACTGCAAGGCCGGCCGCATCCACGGCGGCGGGGCGACCCTGTTGGTGGCGGCGGGCTTCATCGCCTTGCTGGCGCTTTCGACCGTCTTCGCCGGCCCCCTGACCGCCTACACCGACGCCACGGCCGACCAGTTGTTCGACCGCGACGCCTACATCAACACCGTCATGGGAGGTCAGTCGTGAGCGAGATTCCGATCCAGCGCCCTTCCCTGGTCCAGCGCCTCCTGCCGCACCCGGCCCTGTCGGCGATGCTGGTGGTGGTGTGGATGCTGCTGCTGAACGGTCTCAGCTGGGGCGGGCTGGTGCTGGCCGTCGTCTTCGCCGTCGCCATCCCGCTGATCACCAGCCGGTTCTGGCCCGGCAATCCGCGCATGCGGTTCGGCCCGCCCCTGTGGGGCTATATGGCTATCGTGCTGTGGGACATCATGGTCGCCAATTTCCAGGTGGCCTGGATCATCCTGTTCCGCCGCAACCGCGATCTGCGCTCTCGCTGGCTGGTCATCCCCACCGACCTGCGCTCGCCCGAGGCCATCACCGCCTTCGCCGCCACCATCAGCCTGACGCCCGGCACGGTCTCCACCGACATCTCGGCCGACGGCCGGGCCCTGCTGGTGCACATCCTGGATACGGCCGATCCCGACGCCGAGATCGCCCGCATCAAGTCCCGTTACGAGGCCCGCCTGCTGAGGATCTTCCCATGAGCCCGATCGGATATGCGCTGGGCTTCGCCATCGGCTGTGTCGCCCTGGGCATGGCCCTGAACCTGTTCCGCCTGCTGCGCGGGCCCACCAGCGGCGACCGCATCCTGGCCCTGGACACCCTGACCATCAACATCATCGCCATGGTGGTGCTGTTCGGCCTGTGGGAGCGCACCGCCAACTATTTCGAGGCGGCGCTGCTGCTGGCCATGGTCGGCTTCCTGGGCACCGTGGCCTATTCCAAATTCCTCCTGCGCGGCGACATCGTGGAATGACCCCCATGCTCGAGATCATCGCCGAATACGTCATCGCGATCCTGCTGGTCATCGGCGGAGCCTTCCTGCTGGTCGGTTCCTGGGGCCTGGCCCGCTTGCCGTCCCTCATGACGCGCCTGCACGGTCCGACCAAGGCCACCACCCTGGGCGTGGGGGCGTGCCTGATCGCCTCCATGGTCTTCTTCCCGGCCATGGAGGGGACCTATTCGGCCCACGAGCTGCTGATCACCCTTTTCCTGTTCCTGACCGCGCCGGTGACCGCCAACATGATCGCCAAGTCGCACCTGCACCGTCAGGGCCGCAATATCGACCCCAACCCCGCCGACGATATCCGGGAGGGTCTGCCCCAGCCGTCGGGCGGCAAGGGCTGGGCCACCTTCGACGACAGCGCCGCCCTGGACCGCAAGGTCGTGAACGACGGCTGATTTCACGGCTCCGTGGTTGCCTTGTTGCGCCGCACAAGGCATAGGGCGGCCTTCGTCGGACCCGGACCTGATCCGGGTGGCTACGCCGGGCGCCGATCCCCCGGAGACACAACAGGCTGAACCGCCGACAGCGGACACACCCACGCCGTGACGGGGCGACGGGTCCGCTGGTCCTCCCCGGACGACCCATGAAAATCATCTCCCTCGCGCGCCAGGAATGGCTCGCAAGTCCCCGACGCGACCTGATGGCGGGCACTCTCGTCGCCCTGGCCCTGATCCCGGAGGCCATCGCCTTCTCCATCATCGCGGGGGTCGATCCGGCGGTGGGGCTGTACGCCAGCTTCGTCATCGCCGTGACCATCTCGTTCGTCGGCGGCCGCCCGGCCATGATCTCGGGCGCCACCGGTGCCATGGCCCTGCTGATGGTCCTGCTCGTGCGCGACCACGGTCTGGAATATCTGTTCGCCGCCTCCATCCTGACCGGGGTGTTCCAGATCATCGTCGGGGTGCTGAAGCTGGGGCGCTACATCAAATTCGTCTCGCGCTCGGTGATGACCGGCTTCGTCAACTCCCTGGCCATCCTCATCTTCATGGCCCAGTTACCCGAGTTGATCGGCGCCAACTGGCAGACCTGGGCCATGGTCGCGGGCGGTCTGGCGATCATCTATCTGCTGCCGCGTCTCACCAAGGTCATCCCCTCGCCCCTGATCGCCATTGTGGTGCTCAGCGGGCTGGCCGTCTGGCTCAACATCGACGTGCGCACCGTGGGCGACATGGGCCAGATGCCCTCCACCCTGCCCGTGTTCCACCTGCCCAACGTGCCCCTGACGTGGGAGACCCTGGCCATCATCGGCCCGGTGGCCGCCACCCTGGCCTTCGTCGGCCTGCTGGAGTCCCTGCTGACCGCCAACCTGCTGGACGACATGACCGACACCCCGTCGGACAAGGACATGGAGTCCCGCGGTCAGGGCATCGCCAACATCCTGTCGCCCCTGTTCGGCGGCATGGCCGGCTGCGCCATGATCGGCCAGTCGATCATCAACGTCACCTCCGGCGCGCGCGGACGCCTGTCGTCCCTGTGGGCCGGCCTGTTCCTGCTGTTCCTGATCCTGGTGCTTCAGGACTGGGTGGCGCAGATCCCCATGGCCGCCCTGGTGGCCGTGATGATCATGGTGTCCGTGGGCACCTTCGACTGGGGCTCGGTGATGCGGCTGCGCTCCACGCCCATGCAGTCCTCCATCGTCATGATCGCCACCACCGTCACCGTGGTCCTGACCCATGACCTGTCCCAGGGCGTCATGCTGGGCGTGATCCTGTCGGCCGTCTTCTTCATCCGCCGTCTGGGCAAGATGATCGAGGTGGTCGAGTCCGACGACAGCACCGACCAGGTGCGCCGCTACACCGTGCGCGGCCATGTCTTCTTCGTCTCGGCGGACCTGTTCGCGGCGGCCTTCGAGTATCACGGCCAGCCCGAGCGCGTGATCATCGACCTCAGCGACGCCCACCTGTGGGACATCACCGCCGTGGCCGCTGTGGACAAGGTGGTGTTCCGCTATCGCCGCCGGGGCGTGAAGGTCGAGGTCTACGGCATGAACGCCGCCGCCCAGACCCTGGTCGCCCGCACCGGCAAACACGACAAGGCCCACCTCCCGGCGGGCCTGTCGCACTAGCTCTCATCCGTGATCGCCGGGCTTGTCCCGGCGATCCATATGCGCCGATGGGGCAAGGCGAACGCGGCGCGTCCCGCGATTATGGATTCCCGGCACAAGGCCGGGAATGACGGATTGAGGGAGGCCTTAGCGGTACGTCAGAAACGTCTCGATCTCGGCCTTCGAGCCCAGCATCACCGGCACACGCTGGTGCAGGGCGCCCGGAACCACATCCAGCAGGGCCTGCGTCCCGTCGCTGGCCGCGCCGCCCGCCTGCTCCATCACCATGGCCATGGGCGCCGCCTCGTACATCAGGCGCAGGCGGCCCGGCTTGGACGGGTCCTTGCGGTCCGCCGGGTACATGAACACCCCGCCGCGCATCATGATGCGGTTCACGTCCGCCACCATGGACGCCACCCAGCGCATGTTGAAATCCTTGCCGCGCGGCCCCGTGGTCCCCGCCAGACAGTCGGCGATGTAGCGCTGCACCGGCTCGTGCCAGTGGCGCTGGTTCGAGG
>NZ_PNLV01000128.1 GCF_013823285.1 Brevundimonas sp.
TTTTTCTTGCGCGGCGGGCCGTGAGGCTCAGGGGGTGAACAATCGCCGCCGGAGGTCGCCCGCCGCCTGGGGCGCCAGGGCCCAGGGCTCGACGAAGTAGCGGTGGAACAGGCGCTTCGGCTCCGTGGCGAAACGCCAGAGCCATTCCACACCAAGCCGTCCGGTCCATCGGGGGGGCGTGGCCACCGCGCCCGCCTCATAGGCCAGGGCGCCGCCGATCGGCATGATCACGCACGGGGGCAGACGGTCGCGGTTGGCCTCGATCCAGATTTCCTGACGGGGCATGCCCATCCCCACGAGAAGAACGTGGGGCTGATGGCTGTGGATGGTCTCCAGGACGGCGTCGTTCCCGGGTCCCGTCACGTCGAAGAAGCCGTTGAGTGTGGACAGCTTGAGGCCGGGATGGCGATCCGTGATCGCGACGACCGCCTTTTCGCCCACGCCGGGCGCGCAGCCCAGGTGGAACACGCGCCAGCCTTCGGCGGCGGCCCGGCTCCAGAACGCCTCGCGCCAGTCCAGATAGGTCACGCGGTGCGCCCGCCCCACGTCCTGGCCCATCAGACGGCCCCAGGCGATCAGGGGCGTGGAATCGATCTCGATCCGGTCGGCGCGGGCGTACAGGGCCGCCATGGCGGGGGTTCGCCGCCACAGATGCAGGCTGTGCAGATTGTGGTTGGCGATCAGGGCCGGGCGACGGGCGGCGACGCGGGCGCCGATGAAATCCAGCAGATGACCCGTCGTCATGACGTCCATTTCACCGCCCAGGAGGCGGATGCGGCGTGGCGACGCGGCCGGATCGGTCATGTCAGGGACGTCCCTCATGACGCCAATGTCGCATATGGGAGTTTCCCGCCCCTCAGCGAGGACGGTTAACGGGGTGTGACCAATGGATGAAGCGTCGCCGCCGGGGTGGCGCGGGCCCGTTCGGGCCGCTATGCCGCACAGGATAATTTCCCAGAGAGGACCAGCCCATGCGCGTGGCGATGATCGGAACCGGCTATGTGGGCCTCGTCTCAGGCGCCTGTTTCGCTGACTTCGGCCACAGCGTGGTGTGCATCGACACCGACGAGTCCAAGATCGACCGTCTGAAAGCCGGCGGCATTCCCATCTATGAGCCTGGCCTGGACGCCCTGGTGGCCAACAACGTGCGGGACGGCCGTCTGAGCTTCGCCACCGACCCGGCCCAGGCGATCGCGGAGGCCGATGCGGTGTTCATCGCCGTGGGCACGCCGTCGCGGCGGGGCGACGGCCATGCGGACCTGTCCTATGTCCACGCCGCCGCCGCCGGAATCGCCGACCTGATGCAGGGATTCACCGTGGTGGTGACCAAGTCGACGGTGCCGGTGGGCACGGGCGACGAGATCGAACGCATCATCCGGGAGCGGCGGCCGGACGCCGAGTTCGCCGTGGTCTCCAACCCCGAGTTCCTGCGTGAAGGCGCGGCCATCGAAGACTTCAAGCGTCCTGATCGGGTGGTGGTGGGAACCGAGGACGAGCGGGCGCGCGATGTGATGCGCGAGTTGTACCGGCCGCTGAAGCTGAACGAGACGCCGATCCTGTTCACCGGGCGGCGCACATCGGAGCTGATCAAATATGCGGCCAACGCCTTCCTGGCCATGAAGATCACCTTCATCAACGAGATGGCGGACCTGTGCGAGGCCGTGGGCGCCGACGTGCAGCAGGTGGCGCGGGGCATCGGCCTGGACAAGCGCATCGGATCCAAATTCCTGAACGCGGGACCGGGATACGGCGGCAGCTGTTTTCCCAAGGACACCCTGGCGCTGGTGCGCACGGCTGACGACGCCGGGTCGCCCGTCCGGCTGGTGAAGACCACGGTCGAGATCAACGACGCACGCAAGAAGGCCATGGCCGGCCGAGTCTCACAGGCGGCGGGCGACCTGAAGGGCAAGACCGTCGCCATCCTGGGCCTGACCTTCAAGCCGAATACGGACGACATGCGCGACGCGCCCTCCCTGGACGTGGTCCCGGCCCTGCTGGCCATGGGGGCGACCGTGCGGGCGTTCGATCCGGAAGGCATGGAAGAAGCGGCAAAGGTGCTGGGGGGGGACGTGACCTTCGTGGACGGCCCCTATTCGGCGGTCGAGGGCGCGGACGTGGCCGTGATCCTGACCGAATGGGACCAGTTCCGGGCGCTGGATCTGGATCGGGTCAAGACGCTGATGAAGGCGCCGGTGATGGTGGACCTGCGCAACGTCTATCGACCGGACGATATGCGCTCGCGCGGGTTCAGATACAGCTCCATCGGGCGGGCCTGAGGCTCTAGGTGAGCTTGTCGGCCTTGCGCAGGTCGGGGAACAGCTTCGCCCAGATGCCGGTGGAGGCCAGGGCGCCGAAGCCGCCGAAGACCGCCGCGCCCACGGGACCGAGGAAGCGTACGGCCACACCGGAGTAAGCCTCGCCCAGTTCGTTCGACGCGCCGATGAAAAGCATGGACACCGAGCTGACCCGGCCGCGCATGTGATCGGGCGTGGCCAGCTGGATCAGGGTCTGGCGGATGTTCACGCTGATCATGTCCGCCGCGCCGCCCAGGAACAGCACCATCACCGACAGCCAGAACCACTGGGACAGGCCGAAGGTCAGGGTGCAGAGGCCGAACACGGCCACGGCGCCGAACATCCACCATCCCCCGCGCCGTCGGATGGGGAAGCGCGACAGCCACACCGCCACGGTCAGGGCGCCCACGCCGAACGAGGCGCGCAGCAGGCCGAAGCCTTCGGGGCCAACATGCAGGATGTCGCGGGCGAAGATGGGGGTGAGCAGGGCGACGCCCGCCAGCAGCACCACGATCAGATCCAGCGAGATGGCGCCCAGGACCATCTTGGTTTTCCAGACATAGGCCAGGCCTTCCTGCACGGCGGCGAAGCGGGACGGGCCGCCCGGGATGATCTCGGGTTTACCGCTGGTGCGGATCAGGGCGATGGCGGCGGCGGCGGCGATGAACATGGACAGGGCGACCGCATAGGCCAGCGGCACCGACACGCCGACGATGACCCCGCCCAGGGCCGGGCCGGCGATGGCCCCGGTCTGGAAGGCGATGGACTGGGCCGCGATGGCCGGCGGCAGGGCGCGGCGGCCCACCACCATGGGCAGGAAAGCCTGGGATGCGGGCGCCAGGAACGCCCGGCAGGCGCCGAACAGGGCCGCCACGGCCAGCAGGCCCCACAGGGGCGGCGACCCGTGGATGGCCATGGCCAGAAAGGCCACGGCGCACAGCCCCTCCACGATCACCGAGATGATCACCGTCAGCTTGCGGTCCCGGCGGTCAGCCATCTCGCCGGCGGGCAGGGTGAAGGCCAGAAGCGGCAGAAACTGCACCAGACCCACCAGGCCCAGATAGAGGCTGGCCTGTTCGATGGGGTGGTCGCGGCGGGCGATCTCATAGACCTGCCACAGCAGGGCCGAAGACTGGGTCTGGATGGCCAGCACCGCCAGAACCCGCCCGATCCACAGATAGCGGAAGTCGCGGATGCCCCATGGGCTGTCGTGCCCGCCGCCGGGAATGTCCGGCTCGCGGGCGGACGGATTCGGGTTTTCGGGGGTCTCTACGCTCACGACCGCCGGGGATACTTCGGATAGGGCGTCCCGTCGCGGTGGAAATAGCGGTCCGCGCCCTTCGGCAGAACCATGTCGATGTCGGGGTAGTCGCACCCGTCGCCGCCCGGCGTGCGGGTCCCCACCTCCAGCAGCACGGCCAGGGCGCCCGAGCGGTTCTCGATCTTGTGGCCGTTGGGGACGCCTGCCCGGAAGCCCGCGCAGTCGCCCGCGTTCAGGATCGTCTCGCCGTCCTCCTCGACCAACACCACCTGGCCCTGCATCACCCAGACGAACTCGTCCTCGCCCTCGTGCCAGTGGCGCTGACTGGACCAGTCGCCGGGCGACAGGTGCAGGAGGTTGACCCCGAACTGGCTGAGGCCCGCCGCGTCGCCCAGACGCCAGCGACGACGACCGAGGCACGGCCCGGCGTGTTCGTCGGGATAGGTGGTCCCGTGGCCGGCGGGGGCGGTTTGCAGATCAATCCTGGGCATGACGGACTTCTCGCGGGCGGCGGCCCGTCCTAAAGCTGGGCCATGACCGCATCTGTCGATCCCGTGCGCCTGACGCAAGACCTGATCCGCATTCCGTCCATCACCCCCGCCGACGAAGGGGCCATGGACCTGGTGCAGGCGGAGCTGGAGCGTCTGGGCTTCACCTGCCGCCGCATGCCGTTCGAGGGCATCGAGAACCTGTACGCGCGGCGCGGGAGCGAGGGGCCGAACCTGTGCTTCGCAGGCCATACGGACGTGGTGGCCACCGGGCCGCTGGAGGCGTGGCGGCATCCGCCTTTCGAGGCCGTCATCGAGGACGGGGTGCTGTACGGACGCGGGGCCGCGGACATGAAGGGCTGCATCGCCGCCTGGATCGCAGCAGTGGACTCAGTTCTGGCGAAGGGTCAGCCGCAAGGATCGCTGTCGCTGCTGATCACCGGCGACGAGGAAGGCCGCGCCATCCACGGGACCAAGGCGGTGGTTCAGGCCCTGATGGACGAGGGCGAGGTCATCGACGCCTGCGTGGTGGGCGAGCCGTCTTCGGCCCGCGAACTGGGCGACGCCATCAAGATCGGGCGGCGCGGCTCGCTGAACGCCTGGATCACCGTGAAGGGGCGTCAGGGCCACGTGGCCTATCCGGAGCGGGCGGCCAATCCGGCCCCGGTGCTGGCCCGGCTGCTGGCCGAACTGGACGGCCATGTGCTGGACGAGGGCTATCCGTCGTTCCCGCCGTCCAATCTGGAGATCACCACCATCGACATCGCCAATCCGGCCATGAATGTGATCCCGGACACGGCGACGGGGCGGCTGAACATCCGCTTCAACCCGGCCCACACGGGCGAGAGCCTGATGGCCTGGATCCGCGAGCGGGTCGAGGCGGCGCAAGGCGGCAGCGGCTGCGGCGTGGGGGTGGAGTTCCTCCACTCGGGCGACGCCTTCCTGACCGAACAGGGGCCGTTCGTGGCCGCGGTGCAGGACGCGGTGGAGGCGGTGACGGGCCGCCGCCCCGAGCCGTCCACCAGCGGCGGCACCTCGGACGCCCGCTTCATCACCCGCATGGCGCCGGTGCTGGAACTGGGTCTGGTCGGCCAGACCATCCACCAGATCGACGAGCGCGTCCCGGTGCAGGAGATCATCGACCTGACCCGGGTCTATGAGCGGGTGATCGAGGGCTATTTCGCGCAGGCGGGATAGACCCCCTGACCGAAGACAGCCTCAGGTCAGCAGGACCCGCAGCAGGGCGTCCAGAACCGGGCGTCCCTCGGGCGACGCGGCCACGCGGCCATCCATGACGGCGAGTTGTCCCCCCTCTTGCAGATTCCGGACCCGCGCGCCCAGGTCCATGCGTGTGATCAGATCGACGGAGACGCCCTCGGTGGTGCGCAGGCCCAGCAGCAGACGCTCCTCGTCGGCCTCGAGGGGCGACAGGCGCTGAGTCTCGCTCCAGGGCCGGCCGGCGGCGACGCCCGCCCCATAATCCGCGACGCCGCGCCGGGCGACGGTGGCGGTGCGCACGCCCTCCAGCGTCAGACGGCCGTGGGCGCCGGGGCCTAAGCCGACATAGTCCCCACTCCGCCAGACATGCAGATTGTGCGCCGAGCGCGCCGCGTCGCCGCGGGCGTGGTTGGAGACCTCGTAGGCGTCGAAGCCGCGGGCCTCCAGCACTGTCTGTGTGGCTTCATAGAGGTCGGCGGCGAGATCCTCGTCGGGCGGGACCAGCGTCCCGCGCGCGAAGGCCCGGCCGAAGGCGGTCGTGGGCTCTATGGTCAGCTGATAGGGCGAGACGTGCTC
>NZ_PNLV01000129.1 GCF_013823285.1 Brevundimonas sp.
CACCGACAGCCACAGGCGGCGCGGCTCCTGATTGTTGGCGTACAGGTTCGTGTAGCTGATCGCCCCGGTGCCGGTGTTGCTCACATAGGCCCCGTAGCTCACGAAGTCCTCGTCCAGCAGATTGTAGATCGTGGCGTTGACCGACACGCTGTCCATCACCCGGTACGAACCGCCCAGGTGGAAGACGTCATAGGCCCGGTAGTCGCCCCAGGTGGCCTTGGCCGTGCTGGTGGCGCTGTCTTCGCTGCGATAGCGCTCGCTGCGGTACTCGCCCCGCAGCCACAGGTTCAGCCGGTCCGTGGCGCGCCAGCGCAGGGCCGCGTTCAGCATGTGGTCTGGGGTGTCGTAGAGCGGCTGCCCCGCGGCTGCGCCGCTCTTCTGCTCGCTGTCCGTGTAGGTGTAGTTGCCGTTCAGCGACCAGGCGTCGGCGATGTTCCAGCGGAACGACGCCTCCACGCCCCGGGTCACAGCCTCGTCCACATTGACCGACTGGCCATAGGTCTCCACCGCCGGCCACCAGCCGTAGTCCGAGCAGTTCGGGAAGGCGGTGACGCCCGCGTCGTAATCCGCCTCGCTGAGCCCGAACGAACAGTTGAGCAAGCCCGGCCCGCTGGTGATCTTGTCGTCAAAGGTGTTGTGGAAGATCACCACATTGGCGCGGAAATTGTCGCGGTTGTCATAGAAGAACGCGAACTCGCCAGAGGTCGAGGTTTCCGGCTGCAGGGTCGGCGTGCCGATGGTCGGGCGGGTGCCCTGGCCGGTGAACCCGGTGATTCCCTCGGCGATCTGGTCCAGCCGCGGCGTCTTGAAGCCCTGGCTCACGCCACCCTTGATGGTCCAGTTGTCAGTGGCGTTCCACACCACATAGGCGCGCGGGCTCACCTGATCGCCGAAGGTGGAGTGGTCGTCGTAGCGAACGCCCAGCGTCAGGGCCAGATTGTCGGCGAATCGCCACTCGTCCTCTGAGAACAGCGCCCACTGTTCGTGGGTGTAGGGCGCGGGCGCCACGCCATCGACCATCTCGGCGTCCCAGAACTGACCGCCCAGGGTGGTAGTGTGATTGCTCCAGCGCGTGAAAAGCTTGGTGTCGAAGACGGTGTTGGACGCTTCAAGCACACGCGGATCGCCCGCCTCGCGGTCGGTGCCGGGCACGTCTTCCGGCAGAATCCGGCCGAGGGTCTCGCGGGTGCTGTGCGACAGGGTGCTCTGGAGCTCGCCGAACGGCAGGCGCCAGTCGTGCGCGAGGACGAATTCCTCCTGGTTGAACCGCTGGTCCGGGCCGTAGCCGCGCGTGCCCAGGGTGCCCAGCTGGGCGGTGCTGTTGTCGTACCACTGACGCTGGATGTCCGCGTCCAGATAGAGGTCATGGTCCGGATGCGGCGTGACGTTCAGCCGAGCGCCCAGCGACCAGATCTCGTTCTCCACCGGGCTCGGCCCGCGCTCGCTGACGATGGCCGTGCCGCCGTCATCCAGCTCATAGGTCAGGCTGGACGCCTCGCGGGTCGAATAGCGGCCGCGCAGGGCCAGACCGAGCAGGTCCGTGATGATCGGCCCCTGGGCGTAGAAATTGGCGCCGTAGATGTTGCCGAACTGGCTGTCGCTCTGGACCGTGCCGTCAGCGGAGAAGGCGCCCGCCCACTCGCCGCCCGTGCGGCGGGTGATGATGTTGACCACCCCGCCCATGGCGTCCGAGCCATACAGGGTCGACACCGGTCCCCGCACCACCTCGATGCGCTCGATGGCGGACATGGGCGGGATGAAGCTGGACGAGGTCTCGCCGAATCCGTTGGGCGTCACATTGCCCGCCGCGTTCTGGCGACGACCGTCCACCAGCACCAGGGTGTAGTCGCTGGGCATGCCGCGGATCGAGATGTTCAGCCCGCCCGTCTTGCCGGCGGAGGCGCCCACATCAACGCCCTCCACGTTCGCCAAGGCCTCGGCCAGACTCTGGTAGCGGGTTTCCTGCAGCTGTTCGCGCGACAGCACGCTGATCGAGGCCGGGGCCTGCTCGACACGTTGCTCGAACCCGGAGGCCGTCACCACCACCGCGTCCACCTCGGTCACCGGCGCGTCGGACGCCTCGTCCGCCAGAGCCAGCCCGGGCGCGCAGACGACGGCGGCGGCCGTCATCAGAAGGGTTCGAGACGAGAAACGGCGGATGAACATGAGAGGGCGCCCCTGGGGAGTGAGTTGAGAGCGGCTCTCATAAACCTCTGCAAACGAGACGCAACAAAATTGCGAACGATTATCATATGAACTTTTGCAACAGCGCGAGGGCATGGCGCAAACCGCTCTTGCAAATCGTTCTCACTTCATGGCATGGCCCGGGACCGTCATTTTTCGCCCCGGATTCCCTCGCCTTCATGTCGACCCCCGCCACAGCCGCGCGGCCCGCCGCCGCCCTGAACGCCCGACGGTCGTTCTGGCTGAAGCAGCTGCACCAGTGGCACTGGATCAGCGCGGGTCTCAGCCTGGTGGGCATGATCCTCTTCGCGGTCACGGGGATCACCCTGAACCATGCGGCCCAGATCCCCGCCGAGCCCGTGACGGTGGAGCAAACCGCCGTCCTGCCCGCGCCCATGCTGTCGCGACTGGAAGCCTTGGGCGCGGAGACCACCGATCCCCTGCCCGGCGCCGTGGCGCGTTGGCTGGACGGGGAACTGGGCGTGTCGACGGCGGGCAAGCCCACCGAGACCATCGATGTGGAGGTCTATGTGGCCCTGCCCGCGCCGGGCGGCGACGGCTGGCTGACCATCGACCGGGCCACCGGCGATGTGCTGCACGAACAGACCACCAACGGCTGGATCGCCTACCTCAACGACCTGCACAAGGGCCGCAACACCGGCGTGGTCTGGGCCTGGTTCATCGACATCTTCGCGGGCGCCTGCGTGGTGTTCTGCCTCACGGGCCTGGCCCTGCTGTGGCTGCACGCGCGCGGTCGCCCCTCCACCTGGCCGCTGGTGGGACTGGGTCTTCTGATCCCGCTCATCATCGCCCTCATCTTCATTCACTGACGAGTTCCATCATGCGCGTCCTGCCCCTCGCCCTCGCCGCCGCCGGCGCCGCCGCCTCTCCGGCCATGGCCGCCGACCTGAACGTGTCGGTGGAGATCCCGCGCATCGCCACGGCCTCCTACCACCGGCCCTATGTGGCGGTGTGGATCGAGCGGGCGGACCGCACCTCCGCCGGGACGCTGGCGGTCTGGTACGACACCGCCCTGCCCGCAGGCGAAGGCAAGGACTGGCTCAAGGACATGCGCACCTGGTGGCGCCGCGAGGGCCGCGCCATGACCCTGCCCGCCGACGGCGTCTCCAGCGCCACCCGCGCCCCGGGCCGCCACAGCCTGACCTTCAGCGGAACGCGCGGTCCGCTGCGCAACCTGCCCGCCGGTCAGTACACCCTGGTGGTCGAGGCCGCCCGCGAACTGGGCGGCCGCGAGGAGGTGCGCGTGCCCTTCCGCTGGGGCGGCGCCTCGCCCGCCGCCACCCAGCGCGGATCGTCCGAACTGGGCGCCGTCACCGTTTCCGTCACCCGATAAGCTGTTCAGGATCACCGACATGAAGAAGACCGTCTTCGCCCTCGCCGCCCTGGCCGTTGTGGCCGCCCCCCTGGCCGCCCAGGCTCACCGCGCCTGGATCGCGCCGTCGTCCACTGTGCTGTCGGGCTCGGACGGCTGGATCTCCGTGGACGCGGGCATGTCCAACGGGGTGTTCATCCCCGACCACGCGGCCATGCGGCTGGACGGTCTGGTCATCACCGCGCCGGACGGTTCGGTGGTCTCCGCCGAGAACGAACACCGCGCCCGCTACCGCTCCACCTTCGACGTGCACCTGACCCAGCCGGGCACGTACAAGATCGCCAATGTCTCGTCGGGCTTCTTCGCCAGCTACACCCTGGACGGCGAGCGCCAGCGCTGGCGCGGCGCGGCCTCGGACTTCCCCGCCGCCCTGCCGGAGGGCGCCGCCGAGATCGAGGCGACGGAAAGCGCCAACCGCATCGAGACCTTCGCCACCCTCGGCGCCCCGACCCGGACGGTTTTCGAACCGACTGGACAAGGCCTTGAGCTGGTTCCCGTCACCCACCCCAACGACCTGATCGTCGGCGAGGCCGGCCAGTTCCGCCTGCTGAACGACGGCGTCCCGGCCGCCGATGTGGAGGTCACCGTCGCCCGCGGCGGCTCGCGCTATCGCGACAACCCCGGCGACATGACCGTCACCACCGACGCCGACGGCCTGTTCCAGATCGCCTGGACCGAGGCGGGCCTGTACTGGATCAACGCCTCAGTCCGCACCCCGGCGGGCGAGGGCCGCGCGCACGCCCGCAACGTGCAGTACACCGCCACCTTCGAAGTCCTGCCCTGAGGTGACGGCGCCGGCCAACCGCGTTCTGATCCCGGCGCTGGACCATGTTCCGGCGCGGCCCTCCGGCGCGGTGCTGGTGCTGACCGGCGAAGCCATGGGCACGTCGTGGACGGTGCGCGCGGTCGGCGACCCCGCTGACGGCCCGCGTCTGACCGCCGCTGTGCGGGAAGAGATCGCCCGCGTGGATGAGCAGATGAGCCACTGGCGCGCCGACAGCGCCCTCTCGCGCTTCAATACCGCCCGTCGGGGCGAGGCCCACGTCCTGCCCGGCCCCCTCGCCGGGGTGCTGGCCTACGCCCTGTCGCTGGCGCAGGAAACGGACGGCGCCTTCGATCCCACGCTGGGCGCGCTGGTGGACCTGTGGGGCTTCGGCCCGCCGGGGCCGCGCGCGGATATCCCCGCCGACGCGGAGATCGAAACCGCCCGCGCCGCCGGCGGCTGGCGGCGTCTCGAACAGGACGCCGACGCCCGCTGGGTCCAGCCCGGCGGCCTGCGGCTCGACCTGTCCGGCGTGGCCAAGGGCTTCGCCGTGGACGCCGTCTCCGAGCGCCTGACCGCCGAGGACACATCCCATCATCTGGTGGAGATCGGCGGCGAGCTGCGCGGCCACGGGATCAAGCCCGACGGTCGACCGTGGTGGGTGGAGCTGGAGCAGCCGCCGGGTCTGGACGCCCCCCGCATGCTGGCCGCCCTGCACGGGCTTTCGGTGGCCACCTCCGGCGATCAGGTGCGGGTGTTCGAACACGACGGCCGCGCCTTCTCCCACACCCTGGATGGCCGCACCGGACGCCCGGTGGACAACGGCGTGGCCTCGGTCACGGTGCTGCACGCCTCAGCCATGCAGGCCGACGCCCTGGCCAGCGCCCTCACCGTCATGGGGCCCGCCGTGGGCATGGCCTACGCCGAACGCGAGAGCCTCGCCGTGCGCATGATCCTGCGCGGACCGGACGGCCTGGAGGAGCATTTCAGCCCCGCCTTCGCCGCCATGCTGGATGACGACGCATGACCGCCGATCCCATCCGTTGGGCGTGGGTGGCCGCGGCGATCGTGCTGTGGCTGGTCCTGATCGGGCTGATCGCCTTGCGCCGTGCGCGCAAGACCGGCGACGCGGCCCCGGCCGCCCCCGACGCCACCCTCGTGGTCTTCGCCAGCCAGACCGGGTTCGCCGAGGAGCTGGCCCGCATGACCGCCGCCGCGCTCAACGCAGGCGGCGTCCCGACCGCCCTGAGCAGTCTGGGCGAACTGACCATCGAGCGCCTCGCCGCCGCCCCCCGCGCCCTGTTCCTGGTCTCCACCACCGGCGAGGGCGACGCCCCGGATTCCGCCGTCGCCTTCCTGCGCCGGATGAACCGGCTCGACCTTTCCGGCCTGTCCTTCGGCGTCCTCGCCTTGGGCGACCGCAGCTATAGCCACTTCTGCGCCTTCGGCCGGGCCCTGGACGACTGGCTGGGG
>NZ_PNLV01000130.1 GCF_013823285.1 Brevundimonas sp.
TCGAGAGTCTCACGTCCACGCATCGTCATTCCCGGCCTTGTGCCGGGAATCCATAATCACGGCACGCGCCAGGGGCGCTCGCCAGTCGGGCGTATGGATCGCCGGGGCAAGCCCGGCGATGACGGAATTATTTTAATAAAATCAACAGAATCGTCCACGCCAGCCCCTCTGCGCCCCCAAAGGAGATTTCGGACAATTCGCACTATTCGGACTCTGTTTTTCCAGACCTGAGTGTGAATTTATCCACCCGGCTCAGCGCCGGAACACGCCCACCAGCTCCACATGGGTCGACCACAGGAACTGGTCGATGGGGGTGACACGCTCCAGCACGAAGCCGGCGTCGATCAGCACCCGGGCGTCGCGGGCGAAGGTGGTCGGGTTGCAGGATACGCCCACCACCACCGAGACGGACTTCGTCCCGGCGAACTGCTGGGTCTGCTCCAGCGCCCCGGCCCGGGGCGGGTCGATGACGATGGCCTCGATCCCCTTCAGGTCGTGGGGCGACAGGGGGCGGCGGAACAGGTCCCGGGCCTGGGCGTCGATGCCCTTCAGCCCCTGCGCGGTCCCGGCGCCCGCCTTCAGGCCTGCGATGGCCCCCGCCGAGGCGTCCGCCGCCAGCACCGGCGCCACCTCCGCCAGCGGGAAGGTGAAGGTGCCCGCGCCGCAGAACAGGTCGGCGATCCGCCTGGCGCCGCGCACCGCCGCCACGGCCCGCTCCACCATGGCCGCCTCGGCCACGGGGGAGGCCTGCATGAAGGAGGCGGGCGGCAGGGGCACGGTGGCCCGGCCGAACCGCACCGTGGGCTGGCGCATCATCACCAGCGTCTCGCCATCCATGCTGAGCCGCGCGATGTCGGCCATACGCGCCGCGCGCACGCCCTGCTGGGCCACGTCAGCGGAGCGGCCGCTGCGCTCCACCCCGGTGATGTCCACGTCCAGCCCGGAATCGGTCACGGTCACATGCAGGGTCGGCGCCGACTTGGCCCCGCCCAGAAACGGCGCCGCCACCGCCGCCAGGCCGGGCAGGGCCGCGTTGATGCGCGGGTCCGACAGGGGACAGTGCGTCAGGGGGACCACCCGCCACGACCGGCGCCCCTTGAAGCCCAGCACCACCTTGCCGTCCTCGTCGCGCCGGGCATGCAGGGCGATGCGGCGGCGCACCCCCGGCGGGGTGGCGACGGTCGCCTCCACCTCGGTCTCGATGCCCTCGCGCTCCAGGGTCTCCACCACCAGATCCCGCTTCCACGCCAGATAGGGCGCGCTGGCCCAGTGCTGCAGCGGCGCGACCCCGCACTCGGCGTAGGTCTGCGACTGGATCGGAACCCGGTCGGCGCTGGCCTCGAGGATCTCGATGTCCTCGGCGCGGCCGTCCCTGACCACCGCGCGCACCACCTCGCCGGGCAACGTCCCCGGTACGAAGACGGCCCCGCCGGGGGTTTCGGCGATCCCGTCGCCTTGGTGGCCCACGCGGGCGATCGTCAGTTGTTCGGACATGGCGCGCTCATAGCCCGTCCCGCGTCCAAACCGAAACATGAACGAAGATGAACGGCCCGCTCAAAACCCGTTCAGGTTCACTCCGCCATAACGGACGTCGACAAGGGGGTGCTGATCCTTTCAGCGCCGCAACCCGAGGAACGGAGCTGAAACGATGAACGCCTTCCTGAAGAATTCCGCCGTCGCTGTCGTCGCCGTCGCCGCCTGTGCGACCGCCCTGCCCGCCTCGGCCCAGAACTACGGCCAGCCCTATGGCTCATCCTACGGCTATCAGGCCCAGAGCGGCTACGGCTACAACCAGGGCTACGAGACCGGCCAGGCCTACTACGACCAGTGCGTCCGCGATCAGCGTCAGCGCCAGGTTGCGGGCGGCCTCGCCGGTGCGGCCATTGGCCTTCTGGCCGGACGCGGCGTCGCCAGCCGCCGGGTGCGCAGCGAGGGCGGCGCCATGGGCGCGGTGCTCGGGGCCGCGGTCGGCGCCGGCATCGGCGGCTCCACCGCCGCCTGCCAGCCGGGCCGGTCGCAGCAGCCCTACGGCGCCCAAGCCGGCTACGGTTATGGCGCCAGCGGCTACGACAACAGCCGCTACGATGATCGCTCCAGCCAGCAGTACGGCTATGACCGCGGCTACAACGATCAGGATCGCGGCTACGGCTACGGCCAGCCGGTCCGCGACTATGACAACACCGACCGGTGCCGCCTGGTCGAAAGCAACATCCGTCTTCCCGACGGCCGCGTGGAGAATCGCTATGTCCGCGCCTGCCCCGATGGAAACGGCCGCTATCGCGTCGTCGATTAAGTTTCAGCCCCCCTGTCGAATCGACGACGTGTAGGGAACCGCCGGTGGAGCAATCCTCCGGCGGTTTTTCCTTGCCTGACGACCCCGGACTTTGCCCGCGCCGCGCCTTCTGTTAAGCATACCGCCGTTCTTCTGGAGGGGTTCATGAAGATCGTCGCCGCCATATCCGCCGCCGTCCTGGCCCTCTCGGGCGCCGCTCTGGCCCAGGACGCCCCGGTCCCGTTCCAGGACCGCACCGAACGCCTGAACCTCGAGGGCCGACGGGGCCCCAGCCTGTTCCGGCCGGGCTTCGCGGTGGGCGAATACACCGGCGCCGCCGCGGCCCGTTCTTCCAGCACCCGCATGCCGTTCCGCTCGCGCGATTTCTCCCGCGCCGGCTTCGACGTGGCCACGGGCGCCGGTCAGGTGACGGGCGAGTGCGAGGGCGGGCAGAGCCACGTCTCCTTCGCCTGGATCACCTTTGATCGGGACGAGCTCAGCTATGTCTGCAGCTACGCCGGGGCGGCGCCCGCCAACGCCCGGCTCAGCCTCGCCGTGGCGCGCGGCGGCGGCTTCCTCCGGCGACTGCAGCAGCCCCAGAGGGCGGGCGAGCTGACCTGGGGCGACATCACCATCCGGGCCGAGACCCGCTATGTGGACGGCCTGCCCTGGGGCGGCGGCGACGTCATCGGCTATGTCTTCACCCGCGACGGGGTCGACGTGGGCGGTCTGGCCCTCAGCGGCATGCGCCCCACCTTCTACCTGCCCCCGCAAGGCTCCCCCGACCGCGACGCCGTGGCGGTGATGGCGCTCAGCCTGTACTTCTTCCAGGACCCGGGGCGGGGCGGGTGAGCTAGAATTTCCGCTTCCCGCTGGCTGTCTCGAAGAACAGGCGGAAGTCGCCCATCAGGCTCCACAGGGGGTATTTGAAGGTGGCGGGCCGGTTCTTCTCGAAGAAGAAATGCCCCACCCAGGCGAAGCCGTAGCCGATCAGCGGCATGGCCAGCAGCCACCACGGGTTCAGGGTCACGATGGCCAGAATCAGAGCCACGATCACCAGCCCTGTCCCCACCACATGGATGCGGCGGCAGGTCCGGTTGGAATGCTCGTGGATATAGTACGGATAGAAGGCTTCGAACGACGGATAGCGTTCGGCCGCTGCGGGCTGGGTCATGGCGTCCTCCGGGGCCGGAGCTTGCGACGGCCCCGTCTTCACTGCAAGCCGGAGGCGGGCGTCGTCCTTCTCTCTCAGGGGGAGAAGGATATGCGTCGCCTTACTCCGCCCGGTGCTTCTTCTTGAACGCCGGCTTGCCCGCCTTGGCGCCGGGTTTGAAGCCGGGCTTGGGCTTGCCCTTGTAGGGCTTGCGGTCAAACGGCCGCGCGTCGCCTTCAGCCGCAGGCGCGACCGTGCGTTCGGGGCGGTAGGGCGCGGGGCGGTTCTGGGCGTTGTCGTTCTCGCGGCGCTTGAACGGCTTCTTGGGGCGCGGTCCGCCGAACCCCTGATTAGGCGCTTCGGACGGCGTGATCGCCACCTCGGCGCCCTTGGCCGCCTTCACCGAGGCGAGGAAGCCGGCCTGGGCCGCCAGCGAAATCTCGAACCGGGTCTCGTCGGGGAACACGCGGATCGAGCCGATGTCCTTCTTGGTGATCCCGCCCAGACGGCAGATCAGCGGGATCAGCCATTTGGGGTCGGCGTTCTTCTGGCGGCCGATGTCGGCGCGGAACCAGGTCACCTCGTCGGGCTGCAGCCGGTCGGTGGGCCAGGCGGTGGCGTTCGGCGCCGCGCCGGGCTCACGCCGTCCGCGCGGTCCCTCGCCCGGATCCACCAGATCCTCAGGCGCAGGCATTTCGGCGCGCATCAGCCGCACGAGGGCGCAGGCCAGCTCCTCCGGCGTACGCTCGGCCGCCAGCTTCTTCGCCAGGGCGAAGTCCTCGTCGGTCACGGTCTGGTCGAAAATCGGGGTGGCCAGCAGGCGCTCTTCGTCCCGGGCCAGAATCTCGTCGATGCCCGGAGCGGCGCTCCAGGTCGCCTCCAGCCCGGCGGAGCCCAGCAGCATCTCGGCCTTGCGGCGACGGGTCGAGGGGACCAGCAGGACGGAGACGCCCTTCTTGCCCGCCCGCCCGGTGCGGCCCGAACGGTGCAGCAGGGTGGCCTTGTTGACCGGCAGTTCCGCGTGAATGACCAGACCCAGATCGGGCAGGTCCAGGCCGCGCGCCGCCACGTCGGTGGCCACGCACACGCGGGCCTGACCGCTGCGCAGGGCCTGCAGCGCATCGGTGCGCTCGCGCTGGCTCAGTTCGCCCGACAGGCCGACCGAGGAGAAGCCCCGCTCGCGCAGGGCCGCCTGCAGATGCTTGACCGCCTCGCGGGTCGAGCAGAACACCAGGGCGCCCGGCGCCTCGAAGAAACGCAGCACGTTGACCACCGCGTGCTCGATCTGGTTCGGCGCGATGCGCATGGCGCGGTATTCGATGTCGCCGTGGGGCTGGCTGCGGTTGGTGGTGTCGATGCGCACCGCGTCGCGCTGATAGCGCTTGGCCATGGTGGCGATTTCACGGGCGATGGTGGCCGAGAACATCAGGGTGCGGCGCTCTGCGGGCGCCTGCTCCAGGATGTATTCAAGGTCCTCGCGGAAGCCCATGTCGAGCATCTCGTCGGCTTCATCCAGCACCACGACCTTCAGGGCCGACAGGTCCAGATTGCGACGGTCGATGTGGTCCTTCAGGCGCCCGGGCGTGCCGACCACGATGTGGGCGCCGACGTTCAGGGCGCGGGCTTCCTGACGCGCGTCCATGCCCCCCACGCTGGTGGCGATGCGGGCGCCCGTGTCGGCGTAGAGCCAGGTCAGCTCCGTGGCCACCTGCATGGCCAGCTCGCGCGTCGGGGCGATCACCAGCGCCAGCGGCGCACGAGTCTGGCCGAACCGTTCAGCTTCGCCCAGCAGGGTCGGCGCCGCCGCCAGACCGAAGGCCACCGTCTTGCCCGAGCCGGTCTGGGCAGAAACCAGCAGATCGGCCTCGGTCAGCCCCGCTTCCAGAACCGCGTCCTGCACGGCGGTGGGTTCGGCATAGCCGCGCTGGACGAGCGCGCGGTCGAGCGCGGGGTGAATGGCGGGAAAGGGCATTGGAAACCTGAATCTTGACTTGGGCGGCCGTGGAAACGACCGCGCCCGGCCGGTTGTGCACCGGGCCGGGCGTTGGAAAGCGGGCATCTATACACGAATAGCGGCGGTATTGCGTTCACTTATGGATTCACCCTGTTCCTGAACGGTCCGGTTACGTCGCCGCGTCACTGTGGGAGGATCAGAGGAGACCGCCATGCAGGCCCTGTCCATCGCAGCCGCCGGGATGATGTCCGCCGCCGAACGCTTCGACGCCTCCGCGCGCCGCACCGCCGCCGCGCCGCTGGACACCCTGGCGGAAGAGACCGTGGAGCGCATCACCGCAAAGCATGCCTTCAAGGCCAACGCCGTGGTCATCCGCACCGCCGACGAGATGATCGGCGCCCTGCTGGACAAGACGG
>NZ_PNLV01000131.1 GCF_013823285.1 Brevundimonas sp.
GGCCCGTATGCCCACGACCCGCCGCCGCATTACGACGGTTCAGCGACAGTTTTATAACATCGTCCGATCCCGGACGGATTGTCACGGAGCGGGAGCCCTCAGGGGGAGATAGACGCCGAAGGCGGCGCCCTCGCCCACGATGCTCTCGACCGTCATGCCCCCACGATGCCGGTTGACGATATGCTTGACGATGGCCAGGCCCAGACCGGTGCCCAGACGCTCGCCGCTCTTCTGGCCCTCGACCCTGTAGAAGCGCTCGGTCAGGCGCGGCATGGTCTCGCGCGTCACCCCGGGGCCGTGATCACGCACCGTGATCAGCACATAGCGGGCCTGGGAATCCCGATCCGGCGTCAGCAGCGGCAGACCTGCCGCGTTCGGCATCCGCACCCGCGCGGCCTCATCGGCGCCGATCCCCACCCTGAGCTCGATCTCCACCTCGGTGTCGTCGGGGGAGTATTTGATGGCGTTGTCGGTCAGGTTCTGGATCACCTGGATCAACTGATCGCGATCACCGGTCACGCTGACCGAACCCTCGCCCTCCCGCGCCACCTTCAGCCTGATTCCGCGCCGGGCCGCCAGCGGACCGGTGGCGTCCACCACATCGGAGACGGCGCCGGCCAGATCCACCTTGCCCGACGGGGGAATATGCTCGTTCAGCTCGATGCGGCTGAGCGACAGCAGGTCGGCCACCAGCCGCGTCATGCGCTCGGCCTGCACCGCCATGATGCTGAGGAATTTCTCCCGCGCCGCCGGGTCATCACGCGCGTGGCCGCGCAGGGTCTCGATGAACCCCGACAACGACGCCAGGGGCGTGCGCAGCTCGTGGCTGGCGTTGGCCAGGAAATCGACCCGCATCATTTCGGCCCGCTTGGAGTCGGTCTCGTCGCGAAGGCGCAGAACGGCCAGACGGCCCTCCGCCTCGCCGTGCCCGGGCAAGGGCGCGATCCAGGCGCTCCAGTGCCGGTCCTGGGCGCCGCCCGGCTCATAGTCGATGGACTGGGTTCGTCTGCCGAACAGGGCCTCGTCGATGGCCTCGAGCAGGTTCGGATCCCGGATCGCGGCGTGCAGCGGGTGATCCCCCCCGCCGGCCGGCAGGCGCAGCAGCGCGGCGGCGGCGGCGTTGGCGCGCACGATGGCCCGGTCGCCCACATCCCCGACGTCATCGCCCGAGATGACCAGAAGGGGATCGGGCAGCGCCTCCAGCGCTTCCGCCGCAAGAACAGCGGCGGCGGCGGCGGCGTCCGGCTCGTCCTGTTCGGGAGCGGTGATCACCGGCGACGACCGCCTCAGCAGGACCAGGGCCATCGCGGTCACGACGGCGCCCGCGACCAGGATCGGGGCGGCGCCGGGATGAAGGACGGCCGCCAGCCCCATCGCCGCCAGCGCCGGCAGGATGACCACGCCGCGCCTCAGGGGATCCAGATCGATGCGGGCTGCGGCGCGGGTGTCGGTCATGGGTTTTCCAGCGGGGCTGTCAGGGCGGCCCCGACCGACAGTCTGACGGCTTCCCGTGACGGTTTCAGCCCTTTTTCACACCTTGGCCGTAGGAAGAACGGGAAATCCGGGGGACCCGTGCTCAAAACGCTCACCTGTCTGGCGACGGAACACGACTGGCGGCTGCTGATCGCGGCCGTCTTCGTGTGCGTGCTGGGCACGGTCACCTGCATGCGTCTGTTCAACCAGTCCCATAACCGCAAACGCAGCGACCGGGATCTGATGCTTCTGGTCGCGGGCCTGGTGGGCGGCGTGGCCGTCTGGACCACCCACTTCATCGCCATGATGGCCTTTCAGCCGGTCACCCGGTTTGACTATGACCTGTTCGCCACCCTGGGCTCCCTCATCATCGCCGCCTCCGGGGTCGCCGCGGGCCTGCTGATCGCCAGCCATGTGCGCTCCATGGGCGGGCGGGTGCTGGGCGGGGTTGTGATCGGCGCCACGGTCGCGGCCATGCACTACACCGGCATGGCGGCCGTGAAGCTCCAGGGAGTCATCGCCTGGGACACGGGCCTGGTGATCGGCGGGGTGATCATTTCCAGCGTGCTGTGGGCGACGGCCCTGGCGGTGCTGGATCAGGGCGGCTGGCGACGCACGTCAGGGGCCGCGCTGCTGGCGGTGCTGGGCATCTGCAGTCTGCATTTCAGCGGCATGGCCGCGGCGGAGATCACCTTCGACCCCGCCCTGCCGGTGATCGAGGGGGGCGCGGGCGCCCGCATGGCCGTCAGCGCGGCCGCCCTCGCCGCCTTTCTGGTGACCGCCGCCGCCGTGGTGGAGGCGCTGAGCTTCTGGTCGCGGGCGAGCATGCTGACCCAGCTGCGCGAGGCCATCGACGCCATGCCCGACGGCCTGGCCTTCTATGACTCCCATGACCGGCTGGTGATCTGGAACGCCCGCTACGCCGAGATCAATCCGGAGATCGCCGACATCCTGAAGCAGGGCGCCACCTTCCGCGAGATCGTCCAGATCGGCATCGACAAGGGGCACTATCCCGAGGCCGAGGGCCGCGAGGCCGAGTGGATGGAGGAACGGCTGACGGCGCGCAGGCGCCTGTCCTGCGCCATGGAGCAGAAGACCTCGGACGAGCGCTGGCTGAAGGTCCAGGATCGCCGCACCGCCGACGGCGGCGTGGTCACCCTGGTCAACGACATCACCGACCTGAAGCGCGACGCCGAGATTCTGGCGTCCGCCCGCGACGCGGCCGAGGCGGCCAACCGCGCCAAGTCGGAATTCCTGGCCAACATGAGCCACGAGATCCGCACGCCGCTGAACGGCGTCATCGGCGTGGCCCAGGCCCTGTCCGGCACCCCCATGAACGACCGCCAGCAGGAGATGCTTGAGCTGATCCGCTCCTCGGGCGTGACACTGCAGCATCTGCTGTCCGACATCCTGGACCTGGCGCGGGTGGAATCGGGGCGGCTGGAGCTGCGGCCCGAACCCTTCGACCTGCTCAAGGCCGTCAATGAAGCGGCCCAGCTCTATTCCGCCCAGGCCGAGGAGAAGGGGCTGCGATTTTTCGTCGACGCCCCCGAAGACACCCACGTGTGGATCGACGGCGACGTGGTGCGCCTCAAGCAGATCCTGACCAATCTGGTCTCCAACGCGGTCAAATTCACCAGTCAGGGCTTCGTCAGCCTGTCCATCTCGCGCGGCCATGACGAGGACGGCGCGGCGGTGTTCCGGTTCATGGTGGAGGACACCGGCATCGGCTTCGACTCCGCCGCCCGGGCGCGTCTGTTCAGCCGCTTCGAACAGGCGGACGGCGCCATCACGCGCCGCTTCGGCGGCACCGGGCTGGGGCTGGCCATCTGCCGCGAACTGGCCGCCATGATGGATGGCGGTCTGGACTGTGAAAGCGAGCCGGACGGCGGCTCCACCTTCATCCTGACCGTCCCGCTGCGCGAGGTCGCCGCCCCGGTTCAGCAGACCGCGGCGGTCGAGATGAGCGGCGATGACACAGCGGACCGCCCCTTGCGGGTTCTGCTGGCCGACGATCACCCCACCAACCGCAAGGTGGTGGAGCTGATCCTGTCCCAGATCGACGTGGAGCTGGTGATCACCGAGGACGGCGCCCAGGCCCTGGCCGCCTTCCGCGGCGACGCCTTCGACGTGGTGCTGATGGACATGCAGATGCCGGTCATGGACGGCCTGACCGCCACCCGCGAGATCCGGCTGCACGAGGCGGCCATGGGCGCCGCGCGCACGCCGGTGGTGATGCTGACCGCCAACGCCCTGCCCGAACACGTGACCGCCACCCGGGAGGCGGGCGCGGACCATCACCTGTCCAAGCCCTTCGGCGCCGAAGCCCTGATCGACCTGGTCACCACCCTCGGCCGCACACCCGCCCGGATGGAAGAAGCGGCAGCCTGAGGGCAGGTCCTCACAAGCGACCCGGGCCGACCTGCCGAACACCCCACGTCCCGAAGCGGCGCAAGGGGTGGCAACCGGATACTGCCTAGCCAGGCTGGCAGCATCTTCTTCCGGTTCGTGGAGGACTCGCAGAACGCCTCGCGACGGCTGACGCCTCGTCCGCAAGTATGCCGTTGGCGCATTGCCAAGTGTTCATTTGGACAGACTGCCTTGTGAGGCTAGAAGATCGGCTTTGCGAGAGCCATCCATGTCCCATCGCCTCACCCTCGTCGTTGCTCTTGTTCTCTCATCCGCTGCAATACCGGTTGTGGCTCAGGAAGCGTGTCTTCCATTCGAGAATGGCGACGGACATAGCCCCGTCATCACCGCCAGGGTGAATGGTCAGGGTCCATTCGAGTTCGTTCTGGACACTGCATCAAGCGCGACGACGCTTGATGCCTCGACGATCACGCGGCTCGCGCTCACGCCGGATGCGGCAAGCGAGCAGGCTCAGGGAATGGGTGGCGAATTCAGTGTGCGACTTTTTCAGGTTGCCGAAATCAATACGGGTCCGATTTCACTCTACGAGGTCACTGTGCCGGAAGTTCCGGCGCCAACGTTGGACAGCCATGAAATCGTTGGCCTCGGGGGCATCGATCTCTTGGCCGGTCGACTGACGGTCTGGCGCCCGAGCGCGTCATGTGTGGGCATCGTTCCATCAGGGCAGTTGCCTGGAGGGGAAGGCTGGGTCGAAATCTCAGTCGACTGGATCCAGCCGTGGAAGGTTATGCTGCCGGTGCAGATTGACGGGGTCAGCGGATGGGCATTGCTCGACACCGGCGCGCAGAAGACCGTCATGAACCAACCCTTCGCCGAGGCCCTGGACCTCACCGCGTCTTCAGGGCGTGTACGTGAGGGAGGCCAGATCACGGGACTTGATGGGCGTCCTTTGCCGCTGTTTGAAGCTGAGGTTGTGAAGGCGGCTATTGGACCGTGGACCTGGTCGATGGCGTCGGTGAATATCGGTGACCTGCCGGTTTTTTCGCGTCTGGGAGACCCGACGAGGCCGCTGATGATCCTGGGCATGGATTGGCTCGCGGGTCGCCCCTTCGCCGTAGACTATGGAACACAGAAGGTTTGGTTAGGGACGGAGCGTCAGCACCCGCTCGCCCATCCGGATGCCGACCCTGCGGAGGTCCGCTGAGGGTCGTGAGCGCACACCGACTTGCTGCCGCAAGCGGACCCTTGGCCTCGGCGGTTTACGATGACGCGCCCCGGGCCTCGAGCCGCGCATAGGCGGGCAGGGTCAGGAATTCTTCGCAGGTCTCGGCCAGGCACAGGTCGGTGAACAGGCGCACCGCCTCTTCCAGATGCGGCAGCTCCTTCGGCATGCGCCGGATCTCGTCCTCGATCAGGGCGCGGACCAGCGCCTCGTCCACCACCCGTCCGTCGTCCAGATGGGCCGCCAGCGTGCGCCACTGCCACACCTGGGTGCGGCTGATCTCGGCGGTGGCGGCGTCCTCCATCAGGTTGAACAGGGGCACGGCCCCGCGCCCGCCCAGCCAGGCCTCCGTATAGAGGATGCCCACGCGGATGTTCTCGCGCAGGCCCGCCTCGGTGCGCGGGCCCTGATGGATCTCCAGCAGGCGGTCGCGGCCGATGTCCTGACCCGACAGGGGCCGGTTCAGCTGGTTCGGGCCGGGCATCAGGCGGTCGAACACCTCCATGGCCACGGGGACCAGATCGGGATGCGCCACCCAGGTGCCGTCGTGGCCGTTTGACGCCTCGCGCTCCTTGTCCGCCTTGACCTTGGCGAAGGCGGCGGCGTTGGCGGCCTCGTCATTCTTGACCGGGATCTGCGCCGCCATGCCGCCCATGGCGAAGGC
>NZ_PNLV01000132.1 GCF_013823285.1 Brevundimonas sp.
CAATGAGTTTTCAATGGAGACGCGCTTGCCCGACGGTCAGGCCAAAGCACCGGAGCCCCGCCAGGGCGCGGCCGGGCCGGACTATCCGGCGCTGGATATCCCGGCGCCGGGAGAGGCGGTCCAGGCGGCCGATGGCGTCCTGTGGCTGCGGTTCCCTCTGCCCATGGCGCTGGACCATGTGAACGTCTGGGCCATCCGCGACGGCGAAGGCTGGGTCATCGTCGACACTGGACTGGGCTTGCCGGACACCATCGACGCCTGGGAGACGGCTCTCGCCGGACCGCTGGAGGGCCGTCCCGTCACTCGCCTGATCTGCACCCACATGCACCCGGACCACATCGGTCTGGCGGGCTGGCTGTGCGAGCGGTTCGGCGCGCCGCTGTTCATGTCGCGGCTGGAATATGTGACCGCGCGCATGCTGCTGGCGGACACGGGCCCGGCGCCGGAGGCAGGCGTGGCCTTCTATCGCGCGGCCGGCTGGTCGGACGATCAGCTTGAGGGCTATCGCACCCGCTATGGCCTGTTCGGCAAGGCGGTGCGGCCCATGCCGCCGGAGTTCACCCGGCTCAGCGACGGAGACCGGATCGAGATCGGCGGCGACGGCTGGAGTATCGTCGTCGGCTCGGGGCATTCGCCGGAGCACGTCTGCCTGCTGCGCGAGCGGGATGACCTGTTCATCTCGGGCGACCAGCTGCTGCCGCGCATCTCCTCGAACATCTCGGTCTGGCCGACCGAGCCCCTGTCCGATCCGCTGAAGGACTGGCTGGGCTCGCTGGAGGCCCTGAAGGGCCGCATTCCCGAAAACGCTCTGGTGCTTCCCTCGCACGGCGAGCCGTTCCGGGGCGCCCACGCCCGGCTGGAGGCCCTGCTGCGCGGCCACGACGTGGCCTTGCGCCGACTGGAGCGGACCCTGGCCGAGCCGAAGCGGGCGGTGGATGTGTTCCCCTCCCTGTTCGGACGCGCGGTGGGCGAGGGCGTGCTGGGCATGGCCACAGGCGAGGCCATCGCTCACCTGAACTATCTGGAGGCCCAGGGCCGCATCAGCCGCGATCGCGGCGCGGACGGGGTGGACTGGTGGACCCGAATCGAAACTGGAGAACCCGCATGAGCGAGCATGTTCACGTCGCGTTTGAGCAAGGCGTGCTCAGCGTCACCCTGGCCCGGCCCGACAAGAAGAACGCCATCACCCAGGCCATGTACACGGTGCTGGCCGAGGCTGCCGAGCGGGCGAAGACCGATCCCGACGTGCGGGTGATCCTGTTCCGCGCCGAGGGCGACAGCTTCTGCGCCGGCAACGACATCGGCGATTTCATCGCCATCGGGTCGCAGACCGATGAGCCGCTGGACATGTCGGTGTTCCGCTTCCTGAAAGCCCTGGCCGAGCTGGACCGCCCCGCGGTGGCGGCGGTGAAGGGCCGGGCGGTGGGCATCGGCCTGACCCTGCTGCTCCACTGCGACATGGTGGTGGTGGCGGAAGACGCCCTGCTGTCGGTTCCGTTCGTCAACCTGGCCCTGGCCCCGGAGGCGGCGTCCACCGCGCTGCTGCCCGCCGTCATCGGCCACCAGCGGGCCTTCGAGCTGTTCGCGCTTGGCGAGCCCATCACGGGGCGTCAGGCGCTGGACTGGGGTCTGGCCAACCGCGCGGTCCCGGCCGGTCAAGTCGATGACGAGGCGCTGCGTCTCGCGGTCCTGCTGGCGGCGCGGGCGCCGGGCTCCATCCGCTCGACCAAGCGTCTGATGCGCGACGCCGGGGCGCTGTGGAGCCTGATGCAGCGCGAAGGCGAGGCGTTCGGCGCCCAGATGAAGAGCCCCGAGGCCATGGAGGCCTTCATGGCCTTCAGCCAGAAGCGCGCGCCCGACTTTTCGAAAGCCGGCTGATTTTTCCTTGACGGGCAGGGGCGCGGGCCGCAGATGCGCGGTCCCTTCAAGCCCGGCCGCGCCATGACCATCGCTCCATCGCCCCAGCCCGCGGTCGTTCAGGCCGAAACCGTGTTCGACGCGGCGGCGGTGGCGCGCGTGGTTGAGGCCGCCTTCGGTCCCGGACATCTGGCCAGGACCGCCGAGCGTCTGCGCGAAGGCCGCGATCCTGCTGTCGGCTTCGTGGCGCGTCAGGACGGCCGGATCATCGGTTCGGTGCGGCTGTGGACCATCACCATCGGCGGCGCGCCGGCCCTGTTCCTGGGCCCCATCGCCGTCGAAAGGACCGAGCGCAACGCCGGGATCGGCGCGGAGCTGGTGGCTGCCTGCGTCGACTGGGCCCGGGAGGCCCGGGCGTCCGGCGTTCTGCTGGTGGGCGATCCCCCCTATTTTGAACGCTTCGGATTTAAGCGCATCGAGGGCGCGGCCATGCCCGGTCCGGTGGATCCCGCGCGCCTGCTGTGGCTGGCGCTGGACGCGGTCGCGGCGCCCACCGGGCCAGTCCGCCCCGACTGACCCTTTCCGGCAGGCCCTTCCCGACGGCCCCCTTTCCGACGAGCCCCGGGGCGCCTACCATCAGAGGCATGACCCCGGACACCCTCAGCCTCATACAGTCAGTCGCCGGACACGCGGAGGACGGGCGCGGCCCTGCGCCGGTGCATCTATGGAATCCCGACAACTGCGGCGAGATGGATCTGGTCATCCGCGCCGATGGGGTCTGGATGCACGAAGGCTCGCCCATCGGCCGTCCCCAGCTGGTGCGTCTGCTGGCCACCGTCCTGCGCAAGGATCCGGACGGCTACTACCTGGTCACGCCGGTCGAGAAGCTGAAGATCACGGTGGAAGACGTGCCCTTCCGCGCCGTGCGGGTGGACCGTGAGGGTGACGATCTCATCTTCACAACCGATATGGGCGAGCGGGTCACGGCGGGCGCCGAACATCCCGTGCGCGTCGAGACCGACCGGACGACGGGCGAGCCGACGCCCTATGTCCATGTGCGCGGCGATCTGGAGGCCCGCATCGAGCGGTCGGTGTTCTACGAACTGGTGGAGATGGCGGCTGTGGCCGACGGTCGCATGACGGTGCGGTCGGGCGGCGTCGCCTTCACCCTCGGGGCGGTGACTTGAACGAGTTGCGTCAACAGTTGATCTCAGCGCTGGACCCGCTCGAGGCGGCGTCCGGTCGTGCGCGGTTCTCCGATTTCGACCTGAATCCCGACGCTCCGCGTCTGGACCGGCCCCTGCGCCCGGCGGCGGTGCTGATCCCGGTGGTGGATCACACGGACGGACCGACCCTGCTGCTGACCCGCCGTTCCGATTCCCTGGCCAGCCATACCGGCCAGATCGCCTTTCCCGGCGGGCGGCTCGATCCCGGCGAGACGGTGGTGCAGGCGGCCCTGCGCGAGGCGGTCGAGGAGGTGGGCCTGTCGCCCGATCATGTGGAGCCGCTGGGCCTGTCCGACGCCTATGAGACGGTGACGGGTTTTCTGGTGACGCCGGTGGTGGCCTGGGTGCGGCCGGGGTTCACCCTGACCACCGACCCGCGCGAGGTGGCCGACGCTTTCGAGACGCCGTGGGAATTCCTCATGGATGAGGCCAACCACCGGCGCGAGTTCTACGACGCGCCCGACGGCACGCGGCGCTGGTTCTGGGCCATGCCATGGGGCGAGCGCTACATCTGGGGCGCCACGGCCGGAATGCTGCGCTCCCTGTGGGGCCGCCTGCACGACCCGGCGCGCGAGGCCGTGGCGTGACGCGTCTGGATGATCAACCCTGGCTGACGGCGCCGCAGACCCGGGCGGTGATCGCGGCGCTGGAGGCGGCCGGGGGCTCCGGCTGCGCGCGCTTCGTGGGCGGCTGCGTGCGCAACGCCCTGATCGGCCAGCCCGTGGACGACATCGACATCGCCACCACCCTGACGCCAGAGGCGGTGATGGCGGCCATCAAGGCGGCGGGCCTGAAGGCCGCGCCCACGGGACTGGCCCACGGCACCGTGACGGCAATCGCTGAGGGTCACCCGCACGAAGTCACCACCTTGCGCCGGGACGTGTCCACAGACGGGCGCAACGCGACGGTGGCCTTCACCCGCGACTGGGCCGAGGACGCGGGACGGCGCGACTTCCGCCTGAACGCGCTTTATGCGGGCCCGGACGGCGAGGTGTTCGATCCGACCGGGCAGGGGGTCGAGGACGCCTTGGCGGGTCGCATCGTCTTCGTCGGCGAGCCGGAGACCCGCATCCGCGAGGACTATCTGCGCATCCTGCGCTTCTTCCGTTTTCACGCCTGGTATGGGCGCGGGCCGGCGGATGCAGCGGGGCTGAAGGCCTGCGCCGACCTGAAAGACGGCATGACCCGCCTGTCCGCCGAGCGGGTGTCGAAGGAACTGCTCAAGCTGCTTGCTGCGCCGGACCCTGCGCCGGCGCTGCGCCTGATGGCCAAGAGCGGGGTGCTGGACAGGGTGCTGCCGGATCACGCAGGCCTGACCCTGTTTGAGGCCATGGTACGGGTCTCACCCGACGCACTGCTGCGCCTTTCGGCCCTGCTGCCCGCCGATGCTGACCGGGTGCGGGCCTCGGCGCGCGCCCTTCGCCTGTCCAACGCCCAGAAGGAGCGGCTGGTCCTCGCCCTGCCGGCCGAACCGGCAGTCAGCCTGGGCATGGATGAGCGTGCGGGGCGCGCGGCCCTGTACCGGCTCGGCCGCCGCCGGTTTGAGGATCAGGTCAGGCGCGCCTGGGCCGCCGCGCCGGAGCAGGAGAACGCGGCGCGGCGGTTGCTGGATCAGGCTGCCGTCTGGCTGGTTCCGCGCCTTCCGGTGGACGGTCACGACGCGGCGCGGGCGGGCGCGTCCGGCCCGGCGGTGGGCCGGACCCTGGGGGCGTTCGAGGACTGGTGGGTGGATCAGGACTTTCCAGAGGGCGATCACCTCGCCATGCTGGACCGCTTTCTCCCCCGGACGCCTAAATGACCCGCATCGCAATCCTCGAGACCGGCGTCCCGCCCGAGGCGCTGCGCGACGACTTCGACGACTACCCTGCGCGCTTCCGGGCGCTGCTGGGCGATGGCGTGCCCACCACGCGCTTTAATGTGCAGGAGGGGCGCCTGCCCGATGATCCGTCCGCCTTCGAGGGCGTGGTAGTCACAGGCTCGGCGGCGGGGGTCTATGAGGATCATTTCTGGATCCCGCAATTGCTGGACTGGCTGCGCGCGGCGCGGGGGCGCGCGCGTCTTCTGGGCATCTGCTTCGGCCATCAGGCCATGGCGCAGGCCTTCGGCGGGCAGGTGGAGAAATCGGACAAGGGCTGGGGCGTCGGTCTTCACCGCTACGACGTTCTCAGCCACGAGCCCTGGATGTTCCCGAAAGCCGACAGCGTCGCCATTCCGGTTTCGCATCAGGATCAGGTGGTCGCCGTCTCTCCCGACACACGCATCATCGCGGCCAGCGACTTCACGCCCTACGCGGGTCTGGCGTGGGGTGAGGACGCCGTGTCCTTCCAGTGCCACCCGGAGTTCCAGCCCGACTACGCGGCCGCCCTTGTGGAACTGCGTCGGGAGCGCATTCCGGCCGCTGTGGCCCATCAGGCGCTGGAGACCCTTCGCCACGCCAACGACCGCGCCCTGATGACCGCCTGGATCCGCGCCTTCCTTCTGGGAACCCCGCCCCCGACCGAGGCGGCCGGCAGCGGCATCTAGGCCGTTTCATTCACGCTGAACGCCCGCCTTGCGGCAATCGGACGCCGGATACATTCCGGTTCCGCTTGTGATGGGACGCGGCGGGGCAGGGGTGTTATC
>NZ_PNLV01000133.1 GCF_013823285.1 Brevundimonas sp.
GGGCAGATCCAGCCAACGCACCATGACGTCGGCGCCGGGGACCACGGCCACGGTGCGCATGGGGGTCGGCGGTACGCCGGCCCGGTCGGGGGGCAGCAGGCCGCGCTGCAGCACGCGGCCGTCGCGGTCCACCGCCAGCCAGGGCGAGGGCTGGTCCGCCGAGGGCGCCAGCAGAAGAAGTCGGGTCAGGGTCATTCGTCGGTTGTCCATCGGCGCGCCACCGTGCGCACCGCCCCGCCGGGGGCGGCCTCGATCAGGGCGCTCATGACCGCCTCGGCGCCGCCATGGGCGACCCGGGCGTCGAGAGCGAAGAAGCGGGTCACAACGCCAGCCTGATCATAGGCGGCGTTGGAGGGGGTGATTCCCGCCAGGGTCGGCTGACCCCAGAAGGCCGTGCCGTCTGCCCACCCGCCGGGCGGCCGCGTCGCGATCACGCGCCGGGCGGCCGATTCCGACAGGCGGCCGTCGGTCATCATCACCAGCAGCACCGCCTGATCCGGCGTCAGGGTGTTCACATTGATCCCGGTGATGCCCGTCACCGGAAGGGCGCACAGATGGGGCCGCAGGCGGGCGTAGTCCTCGGCCAACACGCCGCGCACAGCGCGCAGTTCGCTGACCTCGGCCAGCAGCGTGCCGCCGGTGCGGTAGGGCGTGGCCTGACCGGCGTAGGCGCCGTCCTCGCCGCCCAGCGGCTCGGACCGGCTGTCGGTGTCGATCCAGTCCACCAGCCCGTCGGCCATGGCCCGCGCCCGCGCCTCGGCCACGCCCGCCGCGCGGGACAGGGCCAGAAACTGGCGCACGCCGTCGTCATTGCGGGCCAGCGCCTCGCCCTGTCCGGACACCACGCTGTTCAGGTTGAAGCACGCCTGCCCGTCCCGCACCGTCACGCGGATCGCCCCGCCCTCGTCGACCGGAAAGTCGAAGGTGCGGCCGTTCCATTCGGGCTCCAGCGGCGTGCGGCTGCTGTTCTGGTCCATCAGCCGCCGCACCTGGCTCCGCGCCAGGGTTTCGGCGCCAAGACCGTACCACTGGGCCTGATCCATGGCCGACGCGTTGGTGGCGCGGCGCACGGAGAAGCGGATGTCGTCCAGCATGACCACGGACAGCGCCGCCATCACCGCCACCAGCAGAAGGACGGTCAGAAGAGCCATGCCCTCGCGCTCGCGCCGGGACGGCTTCATGCGTCCGCCCCCGCCACCAGAAACAGCTGGCTGACCAGACCGTAACCCTCCAGCGTCAGGTCGATGCGCACCGCGTCCGGCAGAGGCCGGTTCTGGACCGGCCGCCAATCGGCGATGGGGTCGCCGTCCAGAATGGCCGTGACCTGGGCGCTCTCCACATTCTCCAGCAGCACCTGCGGCTCGGCCGGCCGGGCGCCGTCCAGACGCTCGCGCACCCGGCGCTCGAGCCGTCCGTCGATCAGACGGTAATCCACCCTCTGCATGGAGGCGCGCTCCGCCTCGCCGGGGTTGATCCAGCCGCGGCGGGTGACGGCGAACAGAGCCTCGCCCCCCAGCTCGAACGCCGCCTGGGGCGCCCCGTCCGCGCCGCGCACCCGCCGGGGCGCCGCCTGACCCAGATCGGCCCGCATCAGGGCGCGGGTGCGCTGGAAAGCGGCGGTGCGCTCGCCAGCGTCGCGCACGGCCAGACGGTTGTCGATGGAGAAGGACAGCAGACCCACGCCCGCCGAGGCGATCATGGCGAAAATGGCCAGGGCGACCAGAACCTCGACCAGGGTGAAGCCCGCGCGCCGGGTCATCGCACGCTCCGGAACACGGCCAGATCGGCGGCGTGCTCGCCGTTGTCGCTGACGGACACGTCGATGCGCAGAATACCCCGGTCCTGGGTGGCGGTGACGGTGCGGGTCCAGCGCCAGTCGCGCCCGGCCAGTTGCACCTGCCCGTCCTGGGTTCCCGGGGACGGCGGGTCGCGGGCGATCACGGCTTCCACCGCCACGTTCTCGGCCACCACGGCGCCGAAGGCGCGGGTCTCGGCGCGCACGGCCGAGCGCACCCCCTCGCCCATGAGGTTCAGCAGGGCCAGGGCCGCCAGGCTGAACACGCCCAGGGCCACCACCATCTCGATCAGGCTGAACCCCGGCCGCTCAGTCATCCACGCGCACCTCGCCGGAGCCGTCCACGGTCACGCTCACGGTCCCCTCGCCGCGCGACAGGGCCACGGTCAGGGGCTCGGCCATGCCGGTGGGGTCGAAGGCGGTGCGGGCCGTCTCGCGCGGCAGGGCCACGCGCACGTCCTCGCCCCAGTCCGTGCGGCGGAACAGGCCTGTCCTCCAGCGGACGCCACTCGCCGCCGGTGAAAACCTCGAAGCCGTAGCCGCGCGCGTCCGCCGTCACCGCCACGGGGCGGCCGGTCAGGATCGCCTCTTCCCGCGCCCGCACCAGACGGGCGGCGAAGACCTCGGCCTGCTGGCCCACCGGCGGGCGCGGATCGGGCAGGGTCATGACCACGGCGCCGGCGGCCAGCCCGATCAGGGCCGTGACCACCATCACCTCGACCAGGGTGAAGCCCGCGCGGCGGACCCGCTCAGCGCCAGTTGGAGATGTCGGCGTCATTGCCCTCGCCCCCCTCGCGGCCGTCGGCGCCCAGGGAGATGATCTCGAAGGGCCGGCCATCTCGGCCCGGCTGGCGGTACTGATAGGGATTGCCCCACGGATCGTCGGGCAGGCGGCGCACATAGCCGCCCTGACGGTAGCGTTCCGGCCGGTTCAGGCTGGCGGGCGGGCTGACCAGCGCCTGAAGGCCGTCCTCGGTGCGGGGGAAGGTCAGATTGTCGAGGCGATAGGTCTCCACCGCCTGCTCCAGCACCGCGATGTCGGCCCCGGCCTTCTCCACCATGGCGCGGTCCTGGGCGGGCAGCACGTTGATCACCACCACCGTGGCCAGCAGGCCGATAATGACCACCACCACCATCACCTCGACCAGGGTGAAGCCGGCGCGGGGCGATCGAGCCCCTCTCCCCGTGGGCGAGGGCTGCGCGCACGGATGCGCCAGCATCCGTCCTTCGCGCGCAGGGTGAGGGTTCGCTGTTCGCCGGCTGAAACATCCGACCCTCATCCCCCGCGCCAGGACGAAGCCGCTGCGCGCCTTCGTGCGCGGGTTCCCCCTTCTCCCATCGGGAGAAGGACTTTGGAGGCGTTCGAGCAATTTCATCATGACATTCCCTATCCGAGGGCCAGGGTGTTGATCTGAAGAATGGGCAGGAGGATCGACAGCACGATCACGGCGACGATCCCGCCCATGACGACGATGATGGCCGGCTCCAGCAGGCTCAGCATCACGGCGGTGAAGGTGGCGAACTCGCGCTCCAGATAGTCAGCGGCGCGTTCCAGCATGGGCTCCAGCCGGCCGCTGCTTTCCCCCGAGGCGGTCATGTAGACGAGGATGGGCGGAAACACCTCGGCCCGGCGCATGGCGGCCGACAGCCCGCCGCCCTCGCGCACGGATTCGGCCATGGATTCGGTGGCGGCCCGCAGCACGCGGTTGGAGACGGTGCGGGCGGTGATGGTCAGGCCTTCCAGAACGGGCAGGCCCGCCGCGATCATGGTGGACAGGGTCCGCGCCATGCGCGCGCCGTGCAGGTCGCGCATCAGCCGCCCGATCACCGGCAGCTTCAGCATCAGCCCGTCCATCTTCAGGCGGAAGGCGGGCTGGCGCAGGCCTGCCGCGAACAGCACGCTCCCGACCACCAGAAGGATCAGCACCAGCCAGCCCCAGTCGGTGATCAGGCCGGAGATCGCGATCACCACCCGGGTCAGCAGGGGCAGGGTCTGGTTCATGCTGGTGAACTGCTCCACCACGCGGGGGACTACGAAGGCCATCAGGGCGGCGATGACGCCAATGGCCACCACCGCCAGCACAATGGGATAGACCAGGGCGGTGATGACCTTGCCGCGCACCTGTTGCTCGCGCTCCAACAGATCGGCCATGCGCTCCAGGATCGGACCGAGGGCGCCGGAGCTTTCGCCCGCCGACACCATGGCCCGGTACAGGGGCGGGAAGGCCGGGCCCTGACGCCGCATGGCCTCGGACAGGCGGAAGCCCTCCAGCACCCCGGTGTGCACCCCCATCAGCACCCGGCGCACGGCGGGCCGCTCGCTCTGCAGGGCGATGGTGCGGACCGCCTCCTCCACCGGCGAGACGGCGACCAGGGTGGCCAGCTGGCGGGTGGTCAGGGCCAGGGTCTTGGACCCGAGACGCCCCCCGCCGGACCTGGTCTCGCGACTGGGCCGGGCCGATGACACCGACAACTCCAGCGGCATCAGCCGGCGGCGATCCAGCACATTGCGCGCCGTCGCCTCGTCCGGCGCGCTGACCACGCCTTTCAGGGTCCGACCCCTGGGGTCCACCGCCACATAGTCGAAGGCGGCCATCAGTCCGGATCCTCCACCGACTGGCGGGTGACGCGGACGGATTCCTCCACCGTGGTCACGCCCTCCAGCACCAGGGCGCGGGCGCGGCCCGACAGGCTGGCCTTCTTGCCCAGGGCCTCGGTGGTGATGGCTTCCTCGCCCGCTTCCTCGGCGATCAGGCGGCGCACGGCGTCGGTGACGCGGATGGTCTCATAGATGCCGACCCGGCCCTGATAGCCGGTCTGGTTGCAGTGGGCGCAGCCTGCGGCGCGCCAGATGGTCTTGCCTTCCTTGATCCCGGCCAGTTTGGCCGTGGCCTTGTCGGCAGGCTCCGGGCGGCGGCAGTCGGGGCACAGGCGCCGCACCAGCCGCTGGGCCACGATCAGACGGAGGGTGGAGGCCAGCAGGAACGGCTCGATGCCCATGTCGCGCAGGCGGGTGACGGCGCCCGCCGCATCGTTGGTGTGGACGGTGGACAGAACGAGGTGCCCGGTCAGGGCGGCCTGCACCGCGATCTGGGCCGTTTCCACGTCACGGATTTCACCCACCATGACCACGTCCGGATCCTGACGCAGGATGGCGCGCAGGCCTGCCGCGAAGGTCATGCCGACCTTGGTGTTCACCTGGGTCTGACCCACCCCGTCGATGGCGTACTCCACCGGGTCCTCGACGGTCAGGATATTGCGGCTGGCGTCGTTCAGCACGGACAGTCCGGCGTACAGGCTGGTGGTCTTGCCCGAACCGGTGGGGCCGGTGACCAGAATCACGCCGTTGGGCTCGGCCAGCGCCTGATTGAAGGCCTCCAGCGTGTGCGCGTCCATGCCCAGATCGGTCAGGCTGAGACCGGCCTGATCCTTGTCCAGGATGCGCAGCACCACCCGCTCCCCGGCCCGCGACGGCAGGGTCGAGACCCGCACGTCCAGCGTCTTGCCGCCTAGGGCCAGGGGGATGCGCCCGTCCTGGGGCACGCGCTTCTCGGCGATGTCCAGCCGCGCCATGACCTTGATGCGCGACACCAGAAGCGGGGTGATGCGGCTGTTCAGACGCAGGGCCTCGTGCAGCACTCCATCCACGCGCATGCGGATCAGCAGGGCCTGCTCATAGGGCTCGATGTGGATGTCCGAGGCGCCGGAGCGGACGGCCTCGGCGATCACCCCGTTGATCAGCCGAATCACCGGGGCGTCGTCGGTGACGTCCAGCAGGTCGGCGGCGGCAGGCATGTCGTCGATCAGCCCGTCCAGCCCGGAGGGCATGTCGAACTCGCCCGGCTCTCCGCCCGAGAAGGGATCGTCGGCGTAGATTTCCGA
>NZ_PNLV01000134.1 GCF_013823285.1 Brevundimonas sp.
TCGCTGATCTCGGGCGCATCCTGGCCGTGATAGAGCAGGTCGTGGTGCGCGATGGCCTCCGCCAGGCGCTGCAGTTCGTCCGCCGCCTCGGCTTCGGTCAGGTTTTCAACGGGGGTGTCAGGCATCGGGGATTCGTCCGCTGGTGAGGCCGCAATCTAGGGCCCTTGCCGGGCGGCGTCATCGGCTGAGGTCAATGACAGTTCGTTTAGCTGACGACGCGTCCGCGAACCGCTAGAGCGAATGCAAACCTCACGGAGTTCCCGATGCGCCTTCCCATCCTTTCGGCCGCCGTCGCCGCCCTGATCCTGGCCGCCTGCGGAACGGGCCCGGCGCCAGTCGCATCAGCGCCCAGCGTGGAGGCGCCCGCCATTCCGGCGGCGTCGCGTCAGTTGCTGGAGGACCTGCGCATCCTGTCCCATGACGACATGGAAGGGCGCGACACAGGCTCGCCCGGCGGCGAGCGGGCCCGTGACTACATCGTCTCGCGGTTGGAAGCGCTCGGGGTCGAGGCGCCCCTGACCGGGCGGCTCCAGCCCTGGAACGCGCCGAACCGCAGCCGCATCGGTGCGGTGAACTATGACGGCGTGAACGTGATCGGCCTGATCCGCGGGACGGCGCGGCCGGACCGCTACATCGTGGTGACGGCCCACTACGACCACATGGGGACCTATGAGGGGCGGCTGTATAACGGCGCAGACGACAACGCCTCGGGCGTCGCCTCCATGCTGGAGTTGGCTGCACGGCTGAAAGTCGAGGCGCCGGCGCACTCGGTGCTGTTCGTCGCACTGGACGGGGAGGAGCGGGGGCTGCTTGGCGCCGATCAATTCGTGCAGCGTCCGCCCGTGCCGCTGGAGTCCATCGCCCTCAACGTCAATCTGGACATGACCGCGCGGGTGGACGACGGCTATCTGTGGGCCACGGGGACCTGGCAGTATCCGCAGCTGCGTCCGATGCTTGAGCCCATTCAGCCGGTGGGCAGCGTGCGACTGGTGATGGGCAAGGACACGCCGGCCGACACCGGCGCCGACAACTGGGTCAACAGTTCCGACCACGCCGTATTTCACCGGCAGAACATCCCGTTCGTCTATTTCGGCGTGGACTATCACCCCGACTATCACGAGCCGACCGACGATTATGAGCGGATCGACCCGACGCGGTTCATCGCCGCCACGGAGTTGATCGTTCAGGGCTTCCGCGCCCTGGATCAAGGGCTGGCGCGGTAGACGACGGCGGCTTTCGGCGCCACTTTCCCCGGGCGTCAAGCAAGGGGGATGTCATGCGCAGATGGATCATCGCTGGCGCCGCGGCGCTGGCCGTCGCGGCCTGTGAGCGGCAGACGGCCGAACCGCCGGTGGATGCGGAGGCGGTCGAGGCCGAGGGCGCAGGGGCGACAGAGCACCTGAGCGGCTTCAGCCACGAGATCAGTCAGGACGTGTCGGGCTATTACATGCCCGCGACACCGGTCGAGGCCGGGACCTGGCGGCTGACCAACATCAGCATTCTGCCCCAGAGCGACATGGCCGCCTGGGAAGGCGGTCAGCGCGGCGACGTCTATGGCCCGATCATGATCGAATTCGACGACACAGCCAGCCCTACCGGAGTGAACGAACTGGGTCAGCAGCATCACATGGTGACGGCGCGTGTGCTGCCCGAGGCTTACGAGATCACTGACACGCGGGTGCGCTTCCGGGGCCGGTCGCCGAACGTGGGGATGGTCACGCTTGACGCCGAACTGGACGGGGACGCCCTGGGCCTGGCGCGCCGCAACCTGGGCTCCAGCGAGAGTCCGGTCCTGACCGGAACCCTGACCGTGGGCGATCGCACCTTCGAGGGACAGTCGTTCCGCTGGTGGATGGGAGATTGAGCGGGATCCGACCGGTGATTTGATCTGACAATCCCGTTCCTGACCCCGATTTCACTTGGGTTCCAGCCGTCATTCGCGCGATAGTGGCGGGCTTAGGATAAGGAGGGCTTCATGGTCACCTGGATTATCATCGGCGCTGTCGTCGTCGTACTGCTGTTTCTTGTCGTCGGCGCCTACAACAGGCTGGTGGCGCTGGATCAGTCGGCCGATCAGTCGTTCGCCGACATCGACGTGCAGCTTCGCCAGCGTCAGGACCTGATTCCCAATCTGGTCGAGGCGGTGAAGGGATACGCCGGCCACGAACGCGGCACGCTGGAGGCCGTCACCCAGGCCCGCGCCGCCGCGCAAGGCGCCGGCAGCGTCAATGAGAAGGTCCAGGCCGAGAACATGCTGACCGCCGCCCTCGGGCGCCTGTTCGCGGTGGCCGAGGCCTATCCCGACCTGAAGGCCAGCACCAACTTCCTGCAACTCCAGAACGAGCTGTCGGACATCGAGAACAAGCTGGCCGCCGCCCGCCGCTTCTTCAACAACGCCGTGGCCGAGTTCAATGCCGTGCGTCGTCAGTTCCCGACTGTGCTGTTCGCCGGCCTGGTGGGTTTCGGCTCCGACAAGCCCTTCTTCGATCTGGGCGAGGCGGACCGCGCGGCCATGAATGCCGCGCCGCCGCAGGTGAAGTTCTAGGCCCTCATGGCGTTTTACGGTCAGGCCGTCGGGCTCAAGACCCACATCTGGGCCAACAACACGCGCTCGATCATGCTGCTCGCGGGTTTCCCCGTGCTGCTGGTGGTCATTCTGTACGGGCTTCAGCTGGTTCTGATGGGGTTCGGGGTCATCCCGAACTCCGGCGGGACGCTGGGCGACGACATGGCCCTGGCCGCCAGCATGCTGGGCTGGACCGTGCCCACGGCCCTGATCGTCGCCGCCATCTGGTTCGCCATCTCCTATTTCGGCAGCCAGGCCATGATCGACGCCATGACCGGGGCGAAGAAGGTGGAGCGGCGCGATGAGCCCGAGCTCTACAACCTGTTGGAAAACCTCTCCATCTCGCGCGGCATGCGCACCCCGACCCTGCGCATCATCGAACGTCCCGAGCTGAACGCCTACGCCTCGGGCCTGCACGAGGGGCGCTATTCCGTCACCGTCACCCGCGGCCTCATGGGCGCCCTGGACCGGGACGAGATGGAAGCCGTCCTGGCCCACGAACTGACTCACGTCATCAACAAGGACGTGAGGACCATGGTGATCGCCTCGATCTTCGCGGGCATCATCAGTGTCATGGCCGAGCTGGTGTTCCGAAGCCTGTTCTATTCGCGGGGCGGGCGCGGCGGAAACAACAAGAATGCGGGGCCCCTGATCCTGATCGGCATCGCTATCGCGGTGATCGGCTTCGTGCTCGCCGCTGTGATCCGCATGATGCTGTCGCGCACCCGCGAGTTTGTGGCGGATGCCGGCGCCGCCGAACTGACCAAGAACCCCGACGCCATGATCTCGGCCCTGCGCAAGGTGTCGGGGCAGTCCAAGCTTGAGGCGCCCGACGAACTGCGCGGCATGTTCCTGGACAATCAGGAAAAGGGCGCCGGTTTCGCCGGTCTGTTCGCCACCCACCCGCCCATCGAAAAGCGCATCGACGCCCTGGTGCGGTTCGCGGGCGGGCGGGATTTGCCGCTTGCCCGGCCGCAAGCGGCGCCGTCCACGTCGGTGCCGCCGACCTACTGAGCCGCGCCCGAGCCGCGGATCAGCGCCTCCCGTTCGTCCGGGCTCAACATCCGCCACCGGCCTTCCGGCAGGTCGCCCAGCGTCAGCGGCCCGATGCGGATGCGGTGCAGGTCGGTGACGCGCAGCTCCACCAGATCGCACATGCGCCGGATCTGGCGGTTGCGGCCCTCGGTCAGGATGAAGCGCAGGGTCTGGCCCTGCGCCACGGTGACGCGGGCGGGCTTCAACTGCCGGTCGTCCAGCTCCAGGCCGTGACGCAGCAGACTGAGCTTTCGTTCGGTGACCGGCCCCCGGACGGTGACCAGATACTCCTTGTCCAGTTCCGATTGCGGCCCGATGACAGCCTTGGCCACGACGCCGTCTGTGGACAGCAGCAGCAGGCCGCGGGAGTCCTCGTCGAGGCGTCCGATGGGGGGCAGGGACGCGTCCTTAGCGGGCGTCTGGCCCGGCCCCATGCGGTTTGCGCCGGTCAGCAGGCGTACCGCCGGAATCTTGCCCGGTTCGGGCTGGCCCGACACGTAGCCCACCGGCTTGTGCAGGACGATGGTGACGCCCGCCGCCAGTTCGGCCTCGGCCGCGTCGCTCAGCACAAGGGTCTGACCTGGCTCGATCTTGCGGCCCGCGTCGGTGACCACCTCGCCGTCGATGCGCACCAGCCCCTGGCCGATCAGGCCCTCGGCCTCGCGGCGCGAGCAGACGCCGGTCTGGCCCAGCCACTTGTTGATGCGGACGGGCTCGTCGCCGTCGTAGGTGCGGGTGAAGGCCATGGTTCGTCCGTGAAGAGAAGTCCCCCTTTTGGCGTCGCAGGGCGTTCACGGCAAGGCTGGGCGGTTGACCCTCAGGGCCAAAGACCTATATCAGAAGCCATCCACATGACGGATTGTCTTGTCCCGCCCCGCGCCTGACGCGGCGGCGGCTCAACCCGTCATTTTCGTGTCTTTGGCGCGAAAGCGTGAGGAAATGGACGGCGTCGTGCTGTCCGTCGACTTGAGATCAACCTTTCAGGAGAAGCATGAACGCTCAACGCAACGCCGGTAAATCTGGAAAACCCCGCGGCGGATTTCGCCGCGCACCGATTCGCGCCCGTGTGGGCCTGGCCATGCGCCGCTCCATGGACTTCGGCCCCTTGGGCGATGTCGAGCAACTGATGCAGTACGAAGGCATCTCCATGGCCCCCATCTCCACCGGCGACGCGAGCATGTCCGTCGGCGGCGTGACGGTGCTGCCGACCGCCAAGATGAGCGACATCGAGGATGGCTCCATGGCCGGCCTGATCATTCCGGGCGGCGCCCCGGACTCCGCAGCCGAGGAAAAGGTGGCCAACATGATCACCACGGCGCGCGCCAACGGCATGACGGTTCTGGCTTTCGGTGAAGGCGTCGCCCAGGCGGCCCGCGCCATGGACATCGACCCGGCCACCCTGGCCGACGCGCCGGGCGCGGTCATCGACAGCGAGGGTGCGACCCCGCTGATGACCCGCGAACAGCTGAGCTTGGTGGCCCAGACGTTGGGCTAGGCCTTGCGGAACAGCAGGCTGAGATTGTTGGCCGGCATCTCGACCCGCAGGGTCAGGTGCAGGCCGTGATCCCGCGCCAGCTGAGAGACGTCTTGCAAAGCCCGCAATCCCCACTCGGCGTTGCGGGCTTTCAGATTCCGGTCGAAGTCCGCGTTGGACGGCGCCAGCGGAACGTCGGCCTCGTGGTACGGGCCGTACAGATACAGAAGGCCGCCGGGACCGAGCACCTGCGCCGCGCCGCGCATCAGGCCCTCGGTGGCGGCCCACGGGCTGATGTGGACCATGTTGATGCAGACGACAGCGTGGAACGGGCCGTTCGGCCACGTGGCCGGATCGGCGGCGTCAACAGGTTCCGCAGACCGTAGGTTGTCCAGCCCCGACGCCTTGCGCCAGATCTCGATTCCCTCGCGCGCTTCGACGGACGGGTCGCTGGGCGTCCAGTCCAGATCGGGCAGAGCGCGCGCGATGGCGGCGGCGTGCTGGCCCACG
>NZ_PNLV01000135.1 GCF_013823285.1 Brevundimonas sp.
TCGCCCCTCGTCGGGAGCTCACGACAGTTCACGACATGTTCACGCCTTTGCGTTCCGGCCGCCACTTTTCCGCGCCGGAGATGCAACCATATTGGCGGGAGAGGCGGCATGGGGCCGCCGGCGTCATGAACGAGTATTCAGATGGGCGGACGTGTTCTGCTTTTCATCCACCGTCACTTCTTCGCCACCCTCGCGACCGTGGCGGCGGCGACGCTCGTGCTGGCGGTGTTTCGCTAGGCCGAAACCGGTTCAGCCGGACCCAGTCCGACCGGGCCAGGATCTCGGTCCAGCACCATGCAAGAGCCTCGGCCCCGGCCGGCGTCGGTGCTAGACGGCGCCGGCCGGGCCCCCATTCCCGAGCCCGATATCCAGACAAAAAAAGCCCGGCGGTAAGGCCGGGCTGAAAGCAGTTCGGTGATGGTGGGTGTCTCCGAAAGCATGAAGACGCTTCTTCCTTCAGGCGATTTGGTTAATGCGGAGTAAACCATGACCCCCATCCCGATTCATGACCCCGACGATCCGCGCGTTGCGGACTATCGCCAGATCCGCGAGCGCGACCTGACCGGGCGCCGGGGTCTGTTCGTGGCCGAGGGGGCGGTGGTGCTGAATGTGCTGGCCTCACCCCAATCCCGGTGCCGAGCCGTGTCGGCCCTGATCGCGGAACCGCGGATCGGGACCCTGCGCCCGGTGCTGGAGCGCCTGGACGCCCCGGTCTATGCGGCCGGGCAGGCGGTGATGGACGCGGTGGCGGGCTTTCCCATCCACCGGGGCATCCTGGCGCTGGGCGAGAAGCCCGCCGAGCCTGACCTCACGAAGTTGCTGGGCGGCGCGCCCGGCGACGACCTGGTGGTCGCGGTCTGCGGCGTGGGCAATCACGACAACATGGGCGGGATCTTCCGCAACGCGGCGGCCTTCGGCGCCCACGCGGTGCTGCTGGACACCCATTGCTGCGACCCGCTGTACCGCAAGGCCATCCGCGTCTCGGTGGGCGCCGCCTTGCGCATGCCCTTCGTGACCGGGCTTGAGCCTCTTGCCATGCTGGACGCGCTGGAGGCCGCCGGGTTCTCCCTCCTGGCGCTGAGCCCCTCGGGCGGCGAGCGCTTGTCGGACGTGCGCCCCGGCGGCCGGGCGGCCCTGATCCTGGGCGCCGAGGGGCCTGGGCTGTCGCTCGCCGTCATGGCCCGCTGCCGCACCGTGGCCATCCCCATGGCGGGCGGTTTCGACTCCCTCAACGTGGCCGCCACCAGCGCCGTGGCCCTGCACCAGATGCGGTTCGGCTGAACCCGGGGCTTCATGGCGCGGGTCCGGCGCGTGACGCGTCACCGGCTCGAAGACTGTTTTGAAAAAGTTTGGAGGCCTGACCGAGAATCGAACTCGGGTGCACGGATTTGCAGTCCGCTGCGTAACCACTCCGCCATCAGGCCGCCGGGGCCCGTTCTGGGGCCGTGGCTTTCGAGAGGCGCGTTCGCTATCAGATCGCCCGGCTCCTCGCAACGCGCGTTTTCAATGTTCACTATGGGGGGCGCCGCGCGGCCTTGCCGGGCCCGGGCGGGCGGACCTATAAGGCGCGCAGGTTTTCAGCCGCAGGCTTTATCAGGATTCGAGCTGCCATGGACTTCGCCGCCGCCCGCACGATGATGGTGGATTCCCAGGTCCGCGTGAATGATGTGACCGACCGCGCCCTTCAGGCCGCCATGCTGGCTGTGCCGCGTGAGCGCTTCTGCGCCCCGGACCGTGCCTTCTCGGCCTATGCCGAGGTGGAATGCGAGATCGCGGACGGCCGGGTGCTGATGCTGCCGCGCGAAGCCGCCAAACTGCTCAGCGCCGTTGAGGCCAGGCCGGGCGAAACGGCCCTGGCCATCGGCGCGCCCTACGCCGGGGCCGTTCTGGCACGTCTGGGCGCGAAGGTGACGGCCCAGGAAGCGAATCAGGCGGTGCTGGACGTGGTCGCGCCCGCCCTGGCTGACGCCGGAGCCGAAACGGTGGTCGCCCCGTTCGATCAGCCCCACGGCGAGGGATATGACATCATCATCAGCGAAGGCGCCGTCGGCGTGCGGCCCCAGGCCTGGCTGGACGCCCTGGCCGTGGGCGGACGGCTGGCGGTGGTGGAGCGCACGGGCGCAGCGGGCCGGGGCGTGCTGTATCTGCGCGGACGGGACGGATTTTCGCGACGCGACCTGTTTGATGCGGCGCCGCCGATGCTGACGGGAATGACGCCGGAACCGGTGTTCAGCTTCTGAATTGAGCCGCGCGACGGAGTGACGCCCGTTCCGCGTGAAAAAAACTTAACTGGCGCGAAGGGCGGGCATTTCGCAAACCAGCCTGACGCGCGCGCATCTCGCGCCGGAATATTTGAGGACTGGTCATGGTGAGACGTACCCGCGCGCTGGCTTCCGCCGCCGCTCTGGCCCTGATGGCGGCCCTGGCCGGGCCGGTATCGGCGGACTCGCTGCAGGACGCCATCGCCCTGGCGTATCAGACCAACCCGACCCTGCTGGCCCAGCGGGCGCAGCAGCGCGCGCTGGACGAGACCTATGTCCAGGCCCGTTCGGGCCTGCGTCCCACCGTCGACGCCTCTGTGGGGGCCTCTTACACACGCAACTACGGCGACTCCGCCGGCGGCGGCGCCATCCCCGACATCCCGGTGCCGATCGACACCGACGGGGACGGAATCCCGGACGCCACGGGCACGATCCCCGGTGCGGCCTTCTCAAGCGGCGGGGCCGCGCGCGAGAGCAACTCGGGAAGCGTCAGCGTAGGCCTGTCCCAGACCCTTTACACCGGTGGCCGCATCGCTCACGGCATCAACGCCGCCGAAGCCAGCGTGATGGCCGGACGCCAGAACCTGCGCGCGGTCGAGCAGTCGGTGCTGCAAGGTGTGATCCAGGCCTATGTGGACGTGCAACGGGACATGGAGGTGCTGCGCATCCGCCAGGACAACCTGCAGGTTCTGCGCCGTCAACTGGAAGAGGCCAGCGCCCGGTTCGAGGTGGGCGAGATCACCCGCACCGACGTGGCCCAGGCCGAGGCGCGCCTGGCCCAGTCCGAATCGGATCTGGCCTCGGCCCAGGCGCAGTTGTCCGTGAGCCGCGCGGGCTACGCCGCCATCGTGGGCCAGACACCCGCGAATCTGGAGACGCCGCCGCCCCTGCCGGGCCTGCCGGCCGATTTCGAGGAGGCTCTGGACATCGGACTGGCCGAGAATCCCAGCCTGATCGCTGCGGAATACCAGTTGCGCGGCGCCGAGGCCCGGGTGGCCTCCGCACGGGGCCAGTATCTGCCCTCCGCCAGCCTGAACGCCAGCTACGGCGGGTCCAGCCGCCTGAATGATTTCGACCCGTTCGACCGGCCCAGCCTGAACGTGACCGCCAATGTCTCGGTGCCGCTGTTCACCGGCGGTCTGAACCGCTCGCGCGTGGCCCAGGCTCTGGAAGAGGCCAACGCCGCCCAGATCGGTGTCGAGGGCGAGCGCCGCGAGGTGCTGCGCAGCGTCAGCACCGCCTACGCCCAGATGATCTCGGCCCAGTCCTCGCTGCAGGCGGGCGAGGAGGCTGTGCGCGCCGCCCGCATCGCCGCCGAGGGCGTGCGTCAGGAGGCCCAGGTGGGGCTGCGCACCACCCTGGACGTACTGAACCAGGAGCTGGAGCTGCGCTCCGCCGAAGTCAGTCTGGTCACCGCCCGGCGCAACGACTACGTCGCCCAGGCCGCCCTGCTGGCCGCCATGGGGCGTCTGGAAGGTCCGACTCTGGCGCCGTCTCTGGACCCCTATGATCCCGCCTCCAACTTCCAGCAGGTCCGCAACCGCGGCGGCCTGCCGTGGGAGGGCGTCATCGAGGCCATCGACCGCATCGCCGCCCCCGCGATCATGCCGGCGAACGATCAGGTGGATGCCCCGATCGACCAGCAGCTGAAGTCTGAAATCGTCCGCACGGCGCCGGTGGAATAGGCGCGTCAATTCGCCGACGCGGCGAAAACGAGCGTTGATTCCCCCGCTTCTAAGTGCGACGACAAGGGCAGGGGGAAGACGCGCCGAACGGTGCGCGCTCCCTTGACGCTTGAAGATTGTGACCGTCCGCTTCGGGGATTCGCCATGACCGATCAGTCCGCCCAGGAACCGACCATGGAGGAGATTCTCGCCTCCATCCGGCGGATCATCTCCGAGGACGACGCTCCGGCCGACGCGCCCGCCGCCGAGGCGGCGCCGTCCGGGCCGGAACCCGAGTCCATGCCCGTTCAGGCCGAGGAAGCGCCCGCCGCTGAACCGGAATCCGAGCCGGCGCCTGAACCCGAGCCGGAGCCGGAGCCCCAGGCCGCCGCCCCCGAACCGGCTCCGCAGGCCGAGGAGGAGGAAGAGGTGCTGGAGCTGACCGAGCCCTATCAGGCGCCCGCCGCCGAGGAGAGCATCGGCGACCTGGACGTGTCTTCGCCCGAGCCGTTCCCTGAACCTTCGCCCGAGCCCGAGCCGGCGCCCGCCCCGCAGATGGCCCCGCAACCCGCCCCTGCCGCTGCGCCTGCCGAGTCCCTGGTCAGCGCCGCCGCCGCCGGCGCCGCCGCCTCGGCCTTCGCCGGCCTGACCGCCGCCGCACGCACCCCCGCCGACGCCCGCTCGCTGGAGGACATCGTGCGCGAACTGCTGCGGCCGATGCTGAAGGACTGGCTGGACGCGAACCTGCCCGGCATCGTCGAGCGCGAGGTACGCGCCGAGGTAGAGCGCATCTCCCGCCAGGGCGGCGCCTGACGCCGACGCTGGCCCTTCGGGCCCCATCCGACTATCTACGGAAGGCGGCTCCGACGGGGCCGCCTTTTTCTTTCCCACGAAACGATCACGCGATGCTTGAGAAGACCTTCGACCCCAGGGCCGCCGAACCGCGCCATTACGCCCGGTGGGAAGCCAGCGGCCTGTTCGCGCCCCGGGACCGCGCCGCGACAGACGGCGCCGCCGACGCCTATTCGATCGTCATTCCGCCGCCCAACGTGACCGGTTCGCTGCACATCGGCCATGCGCTGAACAACACGCTTCAGGACATTCTGGCCCGCTATCACCGCATGAAGGGCAAGGCGGTGCTGTGGCTGCCCGGCACCGACCATGCGGGCATCGCCACCCAGATGGTGGTGGAGCGCAAGCTGGCCGCCGAGGGCAACATCGGCCGCCGCGATGTGGGCCGCGACGCCTTCATCGACAAGGTCTGGGAATGGAAGGCCGAGAGCGGCGGGACCATCGTGCGCCAGCTGCGCCGCCTGGGCGCCTCCTGCGACTGGAGCCGGGAACGCTTCACCCTGGACGAGGGCCTGAACGCCGCCGTGCGCAAGGTGTTCGTGCAGCTGCACCGCGACGGCCTGATCTACCGCGACAAGCGGCTGGTGAACTGGGACCCCCACTTCCAGACCGCCATCTCGGACCTTGAGGTCGAGCAGAAGGAGGTGGAGGGCGCCTACTGGCACTTCGCCTATCCGCTGGCCGATGGCGTGACCTATGAGCATCCGGTCGCCTTCGACGAGGACGGCAAGGCGACGGAGTGGGAGACCCGCGACTACATCGTGGTCGCCACGACGCGGCCGGAGACCATGCTGGGCGA
>NZ_PNLV01000136.1 GCF_013823285.1 Brevundimonas sp.
CGGTCGGTCGATCAGCGTCACTGACCTTGCCGGCTTTCGGCTTCTTGGGTCGCCACCCTCGAAACAGCCAGAATAGAAGGGCGGGTATCGGCAGGGCCACAAGGATAATCCACGGGTCCAGAGCCCCCGGCCCCTTTGCATAACCCGCACCGAGAAGCGCGAACTGCGCGACATGAAACTCAGCGGCGCCGGTCGCCCAGTTCAGGGTCAGCTGACCCACCCCGAACAGGCTGACGATCATCCAGACCCACCGCCGCCGCCACCCCGCAACGACCGCCGTAAACAGGCAGAACAGTGGAGCCAGCACCGCCAGGGCAAGCACGCCATAGTGCAAAGGCGTCTTCCCCCGCAATGTGAAGGCGGCCAGCGCCGCCTGGGCCGGCGAGAAATGATTGATGTGGACTCTTTCTACGCGCCAGGGATCCTCACCCTCACGGACCATCAAGGTCGCCATCTGAACGATCTTCTGCTCGTGGTCATACTCATGGGTGATCTCATAGACGGAAAGATCATCCCTCACATTCCACTGCCACGACAGGGTGCGCGTCTCTGACGGCGCGTTCGACCCCGCGTAAGCACGGACCGTCTCAAGTTGCTCATCGGTTGCGTTGGCACGGCCAGCGTCGGTCATTGATGACCGCAGGGCGTCGAAATCACCCAGCCGCAATTGCTCATAGACGGCGCGCGCCTGGGTATCCCGTTCCGGGTCGACAGACCCCACCCCGCACGACGCCAGAGCAAGCGCGAGCAGCAGCACCAATATGCGCAAGAACCCCTCCCTATCCTTGCAACCGGCCACGGCCGTGGCCAAGGCCGACCATTCTATTCCTCGGCGCCGTCCTCAACGCCGTCCTCGATGGCCTCGTCGCCCGCCACTTCCGGCAGACGCTCGACGGAAACGACCTTCTCACCCTCAGCCGTGCGGAAGATGGTGACCCCCTGGCTGGACCGACCCACGATGCGGACCTGATCGACGCGCGTGCGGATCATCTGGCCGCGCGAGGTGACCATCAGCAGGTCGTCGCTGTCCTCCACCGGGAAGGCGGCGGCCAGGCGGGCGCCCGCGCGGCCGCCCAGACCGTGGGCCGTCAGCCCCTGCCCGCCCCGACCGGTGCGGCGATACTCGTAGGCCGAGGATCGTTTGCCGAAGCCGGTGTCGGTGACCGTCAGGATGAACTGCTCGGCCGCGCCCAGTTCGGCGATGCGCTCGACCGACAGCGCGGCCTCGGCCACCGCCTCGTCGTCGGCGTCCGGAACCGCGGCTTCATCCTCGTCGCCCGCGGCCCGGCGCATGGCGTTGGCGTGTTTGACATAGGCGGCCCGCTCTTCCGGCGTGGCGTCAACCCGGCCCAGCACGGCCATGGAGATGACCTCGTCCTGGTCCTGCAGACGGACGCCGCGCACGCCGGTGGAGTCCCGCCCCTTGAACACGCGCACATCGTCGGCCTTGAAGCGAATGGCGCGGCCCAAGGCCGTGGTCAGCAGAATGTCGTCCTCGGCCGTGCACAGGGCGACGCCGACCATGTGGTCGCCCTCCTCCAGCTTCATGGCGATCTTGCCCGCGCGATTGACGGTCGCGAAGTCCGACAGCTTGTTGCGGCGCACGTCGCCGGACTTGGTGGCGAACATGATGTCGTAGTTGGCCCAATCCGCCTCGTCCTCGGGCAGCGGCAGCACGTTCATGATGGTGTCGCCCGGCTCGATGGGCAGCAGGTTCACGAACGCCTTGCCGCGCGAGGTCGGCCCGCCCAGGGGCAGGCGCCAGGTCTTGAGCTTGTAGGCCTTGCCGTTGGTGGCGAAGAACAGCACCGGGGTGTGGGTCGAGGCCGAGAACACGCCGACCACGGCGTCGTCGTCCTTCATCGCCACGCCCGAGCGGCCCTTGCCGCCGCGATGCTGGGTCCGATAGGCGTTCAGGGCCACGCGCTTGACGTAGCCCCCGTGGGTGACGCTGACGACCATCTCCTCGCGGGGGATCAGGTCCTCGTCCTCCATGTCGCCTTCGCCCTCGCCGATCATGGTGCGACGGGGCACGGCGAACTCGGCCTTCACGGCCAGCAGGTCCTCGCGGATCACCGCGATGATGTTCTTGCGGTCCGACAGCAGGGTCAGGTGGCCCTGGATCACGTCCGCCAGCTCGCGGGCCTCGCCCATGATCTCGTCACGGCCCAGGCCGGTCAGGCGAGACAGGGTCAGGGCCAGGATGGCGCGCGCCTGTTCGTCTGTCAGGCGCAGCTTGTCGCCGTCGATGACCACGCTGCGCGGGTCGGCGATCAGCTCGACCAGGGCGATCATATCGCCCACCGGCCAGGGCTTGCCCTGCAGCCGTTCCCGCGCCTCGGCCGGATCGGCGGACGAGCGGATGATATGGATGACCTCATCGATATTGGCCACCGCCGTCGCGAGGCCGACCAGCACGTGGCCCCGGTCACGGGCCTTGGCCAGCTCGAACTTGATGCGCCGGACCACCACTTCCTCGCGGAAGTCCAGGAACGCCTCCAGCATGGCCCTCAGGCCCATCTGCACGGGACGCCCGTGGTTCAGCGCCAGCATGTTGACGCCGAACGAGCTCTGCAGGGCGCTCCAGCGATAGAGCTGGTTCAGCACCACGTCGCCCGGCGCGTCGCGCTTCAGCTCCACCACGATGCGCATGCCCTCGCGGCTGGACTCGTCGCGGATGTCCGCGATGCCCTCCAGACGTTTCTCGCGCACCATCTCGGCGATCCGCTCGATCAGGGTCTGCTTGTTCACCTGATACGGGATCTCGGTGATGATGATGGCCTCGCGGTCCTTGCGGATCTCCTCGATGGACGCCTTGCCGCGCACCACCACCGAGCCGCGGCCGTCCAGCAGGGCGTTGCGCGCGCCGGTGCGGCCCATGATCTCGCCGCCGGTGGGGAAGTCGGGCCCCGGCACGATCTCGAGCAGCTGGTCGTGGCCGATGTCCGGGTCGTCCAGCAGCGCCACGCAGGCGTCAACGATCTCACCCAGATTGTGCGGCGGGATGTTGGTGGCCATGCCCACCGCGATGCCGCCGGCGCCGTTGACCAGCAGGTTCGGATACCGCGCCGGCAGGACGACGGGCTCCAGCTCCTTGCCGTCATAGTTGGGCTGGAAGTCGACGGTGTCCTTGTCGATGTCCGCCAGCAGCGCCATGGCCGACGACTGCATGCGGCACTCGGTGTATCGCATGGACGCGGGCATATCCCCGTCCACCGAGCCGAAATTGCCCTGACCGTCCACCAGCATCAGCCCCATGGAGAACGGCTGGGCCATGCGGACCAGGGCCATGTAGACCGACGCGTCCCCGTGCGGGTGCAGCCGCCCCAGCACATCGCCGACCACCCGCGCGCATTTCATGTAGCTGCGCTCGGGCGTCATGTTCAGTTCGTGCATCGAATACAGGATGCGGCGATGCACAGGCTTGAGCCCGTCGCGCACATCCGGCAGCGCCCGGCTGACGATCACGCTCATGGCGTAGTCGAGATAGGACCGGCGCAGTTCGTCCTCGATGGCGATCGGCGCGATATCGTCGGTGCCGCCCGGGAGGGGGGCGTCGTTCTGGGTGTCGTCGGTCAAGTGAATTCAGGCTTTTCTGACGCCCCCGGGGGGCGGGAATCGGAACGTCTTCCGTGGCCGAAACATTAGCATCCAGGGGCTTGCGTGGCAAAGCACGCCGGCGCATCCAGACCCCTTGCGGCAAAGCTTTTAAATGGGAGCCGACATATGCGCGCGAACCTTCTCCTCACCACGGTCATGGGCATCGGCGCCCTGGGCCTCGCGGCCTGCGGCGACAACGAGCCAACGACGCCTCCGGCCGCCTCGCCCGCCTCGTCGCAGACAGCGCCCACCCCGGGGGATCAGGACGGCGTTCGAGCCACGACGACCGAGACGGGCGACGCTACGCTGATGAACAACGACGGCGAGGAGATCGGCACAGTCACCCTCACCCAGGGGCCCACAGGCCTGCTGATGCGCGTGGAGGCCGAGGGCCTGACGCCCGGCTGGCACGGCATCCACATCCACGCCGTGGGCGACTGCAGCGACGCCGCGTTCGAGAACGCAGGCAGCCATATCAATCACAGCCAGGCGCCCCACGGCTTGCTGAATCCCGAAGGCCCCGACGACGGCGACCTGCCCAACATCCACGCCGGCGAGAACGGCCAGGCGCGCGCGGAGCTGTTCACCACCTCGGCCCGCATCGCCGAGAACGGTCCCGGCCAGTGGCTGTGGGACGAGGACGGGTCCGCCATCGTCATCCACGCCAACCCGGATGATCACCGCAGCCAGCCCATCGGCGGGGCGGGCGACCGGGTGGCCTGCGCCGTGGTTTCGCGCAGCTAGACCTGCACCTTGGCGCCGGGGGCGACCCCGGCGCGCAGTCCCCGCTCGGCCAGGGCGACAATGGTCACCCCCAGCAGGGTCAGGGCCGCGCCGGTCAGGATCTGCACCGTCAGGACGTCGCCCATGAAGCCCCAGCCGATCAGGATGGACACCACGGGCGTGAGCAGCAGATAGGGCGTCACCCGTCCCGCCTCGCGTCGCTGCACCAGCCAGAAGGCCAGTCCCGTGGCGATGACCGTGGAGATCAGGGCGCCGAAGGCCACGGCGCCCCAGGCCAGCGGCGGCGCCTCCTGCATGGCCGCCACCTGCCCCGTCTCGAAGGTCAGCGAGCCCAGAAGCAGGAACACGAAGGCGGTCATGGACAGCAGCCCCTGCATCTTCATGGGAGACACGGCTCGCGTCCGCCGCGCGATGACCGTTGTCAGGGCCCAGGCCACGCTGGCGCCCACGCCGATCATGATGGCGGGCAGGTCCATGAAGGCGTGGGAGTCCAGCACCATCCAGGCGATGCCGAAAAAGGCGATCAGCATGCCCAGAACCGCCGGCACCGTGATGCGCTCGCCCAGCAGCAGAAAGGCGAACAGCGCCGTCATGGGAATCCACAGCTGCAGGCTGACCGACAGCGGGCTGATGTCATTGGCCATGGAGAAGCCCAGATAGATCAGGCCGAAATGGATCGGCCCGCCCAGCAGGACCAGCACAACCAGACTTTTCCAGTTCGGAAACGGGGGACGTACGAACCAGGCCAGACAGACGGCCGCCAGCCCGAAACGGAGCGCTCCGGTCAGCAGGGGCGGCAGGCTCTCGGTCGCCACCTTCGCGGCGGCGTTGTTCACGCCCCAGATCACCACAATGGCGGCGATGGCGGCGATCTCGGCGACACTCAGGGAGGAACGGGACTCGGTCACAGCCTGCTCATGCCACGGGCGGCGCCCCCCCGCCCCTCACAAATCATGACCATATCTTAGGCGCTACCGCTCGGCTCGCGGAGCCTCGCTGCTTGAGCGTCATTTCAGTGCGCTATGTTCGCGTCGCGGACGCTCACGGCTTGAGCGCGCCGGTATCGCGGGGCCCCGGCGCGAGGCGCTCTCGCGCCCGCGCTCAAGCAGCGAGGCTCCGCGAGCCGAGCGGTAGCGCACAAAAAAATGCGCTCAAGCAACGAGCGACCGCGTCGCGAGCGTTAGCGCCCCTAGAAT
>NZ_PNLV01000137.1 GCF_013823285.1 Brevundimonas sp.
ATGACCGGGGTCATCCTGATCGGCCTGGCCCGGTGCATCGCCATGGTCCTGGTCTGGAACCAGCTGGCGCGCGGCGACAACCAGTATGTGGCCGGGCTGGTGGCGTTCAACTCGGTGTTCCAGATCCTGTTCTTCAGCCTGTACGCCTGGCTGTTCCTGACCGTCCTGCCGCCCCTGTTCGGGCTTGAGGGCAGCGTCATCGACATCAGCATCTGGACCGTCGCCGGGGCCGTGCTGATCTATCTGGGCGTGCCGTTCCTGGGCGGATACCTGACCCGGCGCATGCTTGTCGCCCGCAAGGGAGAGGACTGGTACGAGACCCGCTTCATCCCCCGCATCGGGCCGATCACCCTGATCGCCCTGCTGTTCACCATCCTGGCCATGTTCAGCCTGAAGGGCTCCGACGTGGCGGCCCTGCCGCTGGATGCGATCAGGATCGCCATCCCCCTGACCATCTATTTCCTGGTCATGTTCGTGGTCAGCTTCCTGATGGGCAAGCTGATCGAGGCGGACTATCCGCGCACCACCGCCCTGGCCTTCACCGCCGCGTCGAACAATTTCGAGCTGGCCATCGCCGTGGCCATCGCCGCCTTCGGCCTGGCCAGTCCGGTGGCCTTCGCCGCCGTGATCGGTCCGCTGGTGGAGGTGCCGGTGCTGATCCTGCTGGTGTCGGTCGCCCTGTGGATGGGCCGTCGCTGGTTCCCCGACACCGCCCCGCCGAAGGAGGCCCGCTGATGCTCACCGCCGAACCCGTCGCCGGCGAGGACGCCGGGCTGATCGCCGCCCTGACCGCCGAGCATCTGCCGACCGAGGACCTGAACCAGCCGGGCCGGCGCTTTCATCGCTTCATTGATGAGCAGGGGCTGGTGGGATTCGGCGGGCTGGAAGGCCACGGGCCCGACCGGCTGATCCGCTCCATCGTCACCGCGCCGGGACGCCGGGGGCAGGGTCTGGGGCGAGTCTTGCTGGCGGCGCTGGAAGCGGCGGCCCGTCAGGACGGCGTGGAACGACTGCATCTGCTGACGACCACCGCAGCGCCCTTCTTCATCCGCAACGGCTATCAGGCCGCTGACCGCGACACCGCGCCGAACGCCATCGCCGCCAGCCGGGAATTCGCCAGCCTGTGCCCCGCCTCGGCCGCCTATCTGATCAAGGCGGTGGCCCCGTGATGACCACGCGCCTGCGCCCCCTGCCCGACCCGGACCACCTGCCCGCGCTGGACCCGGAATACCTGCACACGCGGCCCGCGCTGGATCTGGGGCCGATGGATCATCCGCCGCGCATCCTGCTGCTGTACGGCTCCCTGCGCGAGCGGTCCTATTCGCGGCTGGCAGCGGAAGAGTCCGCCCGGCTGCTGCAGCTGATGGGCTGCGAGACGCGCATCTTCGATCCGTCCGACCTGCCCCTGACCGACCAGATCGCGGGCGACGACCATCCGGCGGTGCACGAACTGCGCGAACACGCCCTGTGGTCCGAGGGCATGGTCTGGTCCAGCCCCGAGCGGCACGGACAGATGTCCGGCCTGATGAAGCTGCAGATCGACCACATTCCGCTGAGCATGGGCGGGGTGCGCCCGACGCAGGGGCGGACGCTGGCGGTCATGCAGGTGTCCGGCGGCTCCCAATCGTTCAACGCGGTCAACGCCATGCGCCTGCTGGGGCGATGGATGCGCATGATCACCATTCCGAACCAGTCCAGCGTGGCCAAGGCCTGGCAGGAGTTCGACGAGGCGGGGCGCATGAAACCGTCGGCCTATTACGACCGCATCGTGGACGTGATGGAGGAACTGGTCCGCTTCACCGTCCTGACCCGGCCCCACGCCCAGGGGCTGGTGGACCGCTATTCCGAGCGCAAGGCGGCGGGCACGCGGTTGGACGCCGCCGCCGCCGTGGCGAAACGCGCGCTGGACTGACGCCTACCAGCCCCAGCCGCGACGGCCGCCCCGGTTCCAGCGGCTGTCGCCCACATAGCGGTCGTCATAGGTGTAGCGGCCGTTCTGGTCGTACCAGCCGTAGCCTTGGTTGTAGCGGTCCCAGCCGTCCAGACCCCAGGCGTAGTCTTGATAGGGATCGCCGTACCAGCCGTCGTCCTGGGCCCACCAGTCGCGCGGGTAGGGATCGTACTGGCACTGCCAGGACGGACCCCGCGCGGGCGCGAAAGCGTAGCGATCGCGATAGCGGGGCTGGAACTGGGGCCGGCAGATGTCGTGGCGCGACCAGACCCGGTTGCCGTTCTCCTCGACCGAGGCGCGATCCTCGGCGAAGACCAGCTGACGCACGCCCACGAAGACGTTGTCGGTGATGACGGCCCGGCCCGAGGCGGCGGCCACGCCCAGGGTGTCGGCGCGCACGCGGCTGTCGGTCAGAACCAGCTCGCCATTGTAGAGCACCACGCCCTTGTCGGCGCGGCATATGCGGCTGTCGCGCACCTCCACCGAAGCGCCCTCGATGGCCACGCCCTCCACATAGCCGCAGATGCGCGAGCCCTCGACGATGACCCGGCCGTAGTCGCGGCCCGAGCGGACCATCAGACCGATGGAGCGGGGCCCGAAATTGTTCGGCGCCTCGGTGCCCTTCATGGACACGCGGGTCAGCCGGGCGGTCTGGCCGGCCCCGGGGATCAGCTCCATGCCTGCCTGGGCGTGGGTGATGTCCACCTCATAGACCGACACGCCGGCGCCGTCGGCGACGATGGCCGGGGCGATGGTGTGCGCTTCGATGACGCTGTTGCGGATGTCCAGCGCCCCGCCGTCCGCATAGATGGCTGGCTCGTCGCCGCCGTGGCGGAAGCCGGTGCGGTCAAAGATCAGCTGGGCGCCGTAGCCCACCACGCAGGCCGCCTCCCCGGCGTTGCGGGATTCAAACACGATGTCGCGCACCTCGACCCGCACCCCCTGGGCCACCGTCATGCAAGGCAGGCCGTCCGGCGCCTGGATGGTGGCCGGGGGCGATCGGTCCCAGTCGCGGCGGTCGAAGCCGGCGTCGCCCATGATGGTCATGGGCTTGTCGATGTTCATCCAGCCCACGCAGGCTCCTGCCCGCCCCCGGATGATCAGGGTCCCGCCCGGCGCCACACGGGCCACGGCGTTCTCGAGACCGCCCGAGCCGGGATTGCCCCCACAGTCGATCAGCACCACCTGCTCGCTGGCCACAGGCGGCGGCGGATAGCCGGGGCCGCGCCCATAGCCGTGATCCCAGCGGCGGCGGTGGTCCCCGTAGCTCCAGCGGCGCTGGGGCCGGGCGCGCGTGCGGGTGGGCGGATCCAGCAGGATGCCGAAATTGGGGCGCGTCTGGCTTTCCACCCTGGCGGCGGTCTGGGCGCTGGCCGGGCTGTCCGCCAAGCCGGCCAGACCGACCAGGGCCATGCCGGACACGGCGGCGGCGAGGGTGACGCGGGCGGGGGTGAAGATGGGCTTTTTCATTTCCAGCGCCTCTATCGGCTTTGCGCGCGCGAGACCTGGGCCAGGACGGCCTGCAGGCGGGACGCCGACGGGGTGAAGCCCGACAGCGCGGATTCGATGCGGTAGACCACGGCCTCGGCCTTGTCCTGATCGGCCACCCCGGCCACGCCGAGGGCGAAGTAGCTGGACATGGCGAACTTGGCCTCCGGCGAGCCCTGACGGTCGGCCTGCTGGAACCAGTGGAACGACCGGGCGTAGTCGGCCGGCACGCCGACCCCCTCCGCGTACATGACCGCCAGCACCAGCTGGGCCTCCGATGAACCGTTGACCGCCGCCAGTTGGATGGCGCGCAGCCGCTCCTGATAGGACAGCCGCCCCTCCATGGGATGGCCCAGCATGGCCTCCAGCGTCTCCACCTGCCGTTTGGACAGGGCGTTCGGCGCGGAGGCGACGGTGTCGGTGACCCCCAGGTAGCGCAGGGCCCGGCCCACATGGACGAAGGGCAGCTCGGTGATCCGCGTCAGGGCGTAGTCATAGGCGTCCCCGCGCGACCGGCTTTCATCCGAATGGGGCACGCCCGAGCGCGGCGCCTCATTGGGATAGAACTCGTACGGCGGCACCCACTGGCGGGCCTTGGCCTCCACGAAGGCGCCGTAGCGCGAGCGGGCCGGCGTCGAGGCCTCGAAGTCGCGCAGTAGCACATAGGCGCCCACGTCGCCGGTCTGCACCGCCAGATAGTTGTAGAGATAGGCGTCCACATCATTGCGCGGGAACAGGTTCACCGCCGCGTGACGACCCGTGCGGCCCACGCGCAACGGCTCGCCGGGTCGGTGGCCCTGCCCCCAGGCGGCCCGGGCCTCGCGGTTGTCGATGGGCTCGCCGAAGGGACCGTAGAGCTCGTCGTGCAGACGGGCCAGGGTGCGGTATCCATCCGCGTCCTGGGTCGACAGCACATAGATGACCCGGTCGCGCACCTCCTCCTGCTCGTCGCGGGTCATGCGCGAAAGCTGGGCGTCCAGACGCTGGTAGGCCACCCGCCGCTCGAAGGCGCGGCAGTCGTCATAGCCCGACAGGGGGCGCCACGAGCCGAGACCGGCGCGGCGCGCGCTGTTGATGGGCGCGAACCCCTCGGTATTGGCCAGGGCCATGGCGTACCAGACCGAGCTCTCGATCGGATCTTCCAGATTGCGGTCGGTGGCCCGCACGGCGGCGTAACGCCCGCCCAGCTCCAGCTGGGCGAAGAAATCGCCCCGGAACGCCAGACGGCGCAGGCGGCGAATGCCGGCTTCCTGGTCGTTGAACTCCGCGCCTGTGACCGAGGCCGGGCGGGGACAGGCGGCCGAGGCCGGATCACCGCGCGACCAGAACCTCAGGCCGCGATCGCCGAATCCGGACAGCATCAGCGCACCGAGAATGGCCAGAACAACCACCACTGCCGCCGCGATGAACGGCAGCGGACCGGCCCCGCCGGAGCGGTTGAACCGATCGAATCCACGCTTTCTGGACTCAGGGTGGTCGTGATCGTCCATAACGCCCCGCTGACTGGAGGGCCCTGGCGGCCCGCGCGTAACCCTGTTCGACCGGGACGATCCGGTCGAGTTAACCTTCTGTCAAGGTTAACGAGAGGTTAACGCCAAGCTGACGCAAGCGTTGCCGCAGTGTGGCGGAAATATGCGTTTCCAAGGCGAATCAGATGCTTGGCTATTCGCCTCAGGCGCGAGGACACGGGGGCTGTCACAAAGGTTTCTGTGGACCTATATCCCGGGCGCAACAGGAGAGCCCATGGCCTACGCCGCCCGAGACGACCGTCCCGCCGACAAGGCCGCCCGCTACGCGGAGGTGGAGGCCGAAATCCTTGCTGTCCTGGACGGCGAGCCCGATCGTGTCGCGCGCATGGCCACTGTGGCCTCCATGCTGGCGGACGCCTTTCCCGCCTTCTTCTGGACCGGCTTTTACGTGGTGGATGCGGCCCGCAGCGATGAACTGGTGGTGGGTCCCTATCAGGGCACGCTGGGATGTCTGCGCATCGCCTTCGGGCGCGGTGTGTGCGGGACCGCCGCCGTCGAGCGGCGCACCCAGGTCGTCGAGGACGTCCACGCCTT
>NZ_PNLV01000138.1 GCF_013823285.1 Brevundimonas sp.
GGGATGACTATCAGGCCGGCGATACGGCGGCGGACGTCTGCGCCCGCTACGGCCTCAAGGTCAGCACCCTGCGGGACCGCGCGGCCGCCGGGGGATGGCGTCGCCTGGACACGCCCCACGCCGCACCCGACCCGGTGGACCTGGACTCCGACGAGGCCTTCAACCTGCCCGACTATGAGGAGATGGCCCGCACGGCCCTGATCCGCATGAACCGCGCCCTGCAGGCCGGCCGCGCCGTGGAGGCCGGGTCGTGGATGCGCCTGCATGAAAAGCTGATGGCCCAGGCGGCGGGTCCCGATCCCGAACCGTCGCCGCCCCCGCGGCCCGTCTTCGTCCCCGACCACACCAATCTCGAGGCCCGCCAGGCCGCCATCAACGCCCGCTTCGCCGAGATGACGCCCTGCTATGAGCACACATGGCGGACGTCCGCCGAGGCCGCGCCCGAACCGGCGACGCCCGGCGCCCCCGGCGTCGGCGTTTCAGACAATCCAGACAATTCGGACTCTGTTTTTCTCGCCCCGCAGTCCGAAACCGCCACACCCGCCAAGGCTGGCGACGCGGCCGAAACCGCGCCGTCGGCCACGCCGATTTCGGACATTTCGGACAATTCGCACCCTGTTTTTTCCGCCCCGGAGTCTGAAACCGCTTCGCCCGCTCAAGGCGGGGAGGGGGCCGAAAACGGAAAAGGCGGCTCAGGCCTGCCGGAAGCCCAGCACGTCCTGCATGTCGTACAGGCCGGGGCTGCGGGCCTTGACCCACACGGCGGCGGCCACGGCGCCCCGGGCGAACAGGGAGCGGTCGATGGCCGAATGGCTCAGGGTCAGGACCTCGTCGTCCGAGGCGAACAGCACCGTGTGGTCGCCCACGATGCCCCCGGCGCGCAGGGCCGCAAAGCCAATGCCGCCAACGGGGCGTTCGCCGGTTATGCCCTCGCGCGCCGCAATGCGCAGCTCCGCCAGGTCGGCATGCCGGCCCATGGCCGCGGCCTCTCCCAGCATCAGGGCGGTCCCTGAGGGGGCGTCCACCTTCTTGCGGTGATGGCTCTCCAGCACCTCGATGTCCCAGTCCGCCGCGTCCAGCCGGGCCGCGGCGCGCTCCACCAGCCCCACCAGGATGTTGACGCCCAGCGAGAAATTGCCGCTGCGCACGATGGCCACCTTTTCGGCGGCCGCCGTGATCTCGGCTTCCTGTTCGTCGGTCAGGCCCGTTGAGCCGATCACCAGCGCCGGGCCGCCCCGCGCCGCCACATGGCGGGCCAGCTCCACCGAGGCGTCCGGCGTCGAGAAGTCGATGACCACGTCGCACAGGCTCAGGTCCGGGGTCTCGCCCCGGTCGAAGCGGGCGGCCACCACGAGGTCCTCGCGCGCGTCCAGCACCTGGCCGACGGCGCGGCCCATGCGGCCCCGGGCGCCCGAGACGCCCACATGGATCACGCCGCTCAAGCCGCGCTTTCCTTGCGGGGCGCGTCGTCGGTCCCGGTGATCTCGCTCCAGAACCGCTTGGCCTTGGAGGCGAAGCCGGAGTTGCGGGGGTTCTGGGCCTCGCCGCAGCATTCGGCCAGCTCCCTGAGCAGCTCCTTCTGGCGGGCGGTCAGGCTCTGGGGCGTCTCCACGAACAGCTCCACCACCAGATCGCCGCGGCCGCGGCCGTCCAGCCGGGGCATGCCCTTGCCCTTGATGCGCACGGTCTTGCCGGTCTCGGCGCCCTCGGGCACCTTCACAGTGGCCCGGCACTGGCCGTCGCAGGCCTCGGACACCAGGCAAGGCGCCTCGATCTCGCCGCCCAGGGCCGCCACGGTCATGGGCACCGGCACGGTGACCAGCAGGTCCAGATTGTCCCGCTCGAACAGCTCATGGGGCTTCACCGACAGGAACACATACAGGTCGCCGCGCGGCCCGCCGCCCATGCCCACGTCGCCCTCGCCGGCCAGGCGGATGCGCGAGCCGTCGTCCACGCCGGCCGGGATCTTCAGCGACAGGGTGCGGTTCTTGCGCACCTGGCCGTGGCCGTGGCACGAGCCGCAGCGGTCCTTGATGACCTTGCCCTGGCCGCCGCAGTGGGGGCAGGTGCGCTCCACCGCGAAGAAGCCGTTGGCCTGGCGCACCCGGCCCTGTCCGGCGCAGGTGGCGCAGGTGGTGGGCTGGCTGCCCGCCTTGGCGCCCGAGCCGTTGCAGGTCTCGCAGGTCGCGGTGGTGGGGACGGTGATCTCCGCCTCCAGTCCCCGGTAGGCCTGCTCCAGGGTGATCTCCAGATCGTGGCGCAGGTCCGAGCCCCGGCGCGGTCCGCCGCGCTGGGACCGGGCCCCGCCGAACACGTCGCCGAAGGCCTCGCCGAACACTTCCGAGAAGATGTCGTTGATGTCGTGGAAGCCCTGCCCGCCCCCGCGTCCGCCCGCGCCGCCGTTCACCCCGGCATGGCCGAAGCGGTCATAGGCCGCGCGCTTCTGGTCGTCCGACAGGACGCCGTAGGCCTCGCTGATTTCCTTGAACTTGCTGGCCGAGTCCTCGCACCCGCCGTTCCGGTCCGGGTGGTGGGCCATCGCCAGCTTGCGATAGGCCGCCTTGAGGCCGGCCGCGTCGATGGTCCGCTCGACGCCCAGGATTTCGTAGTAGTCACGCGCCATAAGGCGTACCCGATTCCTTGTTTCGCCCCGTCGCGCCGAAGGGCTCCGGCGCCGTCGTCATGTCTCAGATGGTGTCCGCCCCGGCGGATGCAATGTCCGCATGAAGCTCAGGGGTATAGCCATCCGCGATCAGAAAAAAGCCCCGCTCGCCTCACTGGAGAAGCAAGCGGGGCTCTGGTCGGTCAGACCGCCGCTCAGGCGCTCTTCTTGTCGTCGGAGTCCGAGACTTCCTCGAACTCGGCGTCCACCACGCCGTCGTCGGCGGGTTGCTCGGCCTGGGCGCCCTCAGCGCCTTCGCTGGCGCCCTGCTGGGCCGCGTACATGGCCTCGCCCAGCTTCATGGACGCCTGCACAAGGGTCTGGGTCTTCGTCTTGATGTCCTCGGCGTTCTCGCCCTCGCGGGCGGCCTTGAGGTCGGCAAGCGCCGTCTCGATGGCGGTCTTGTCGTCGCCGGAGACCTTGTCGCCGTGCTCGGCCATGGCCTTCTCGGTGGAGTGAATCAGGCTGTCGGCGCCGTTCTGGGCCTCGACCAGTTCCTTGCGGGCCTTGTCGGCGGCGGCGTTGGCTTCCGCTTCCTTGACCATGGTCTCGATGTCCTCATCGGATAGGCCGCCGTTGGCCTGGATGCGGATCGACTGTTCCTTGTTGGTGGCCTTGTCCTTGGCGCCCACGTTGACGATGCCGTTGGCGTCGATGTCGAAGGTCACCTCGATCTGGGGCATGCCGCGCGGCGCCGGGGGAATGCCCATCAGGTCGAACTGGCCGAGGATCTTGTTGTCCGACGCCATGGGCCGCTCGCCCTGGAACACCCGGATGGTCACGGCCGACTGGTTGTCGTCGGCGGTGGAGAACACCTGGCTCTTCTTGGTGGGGATGGTCGTGTTGCGCTCGATCAGGGGGGTGAACACGCCGCCCAGGGTCTCGATGCCCAGGGTCAGGGGGGTCACGTCCAGCAGCAGCACGTCCTTGACGTCGCCCTGCAGCACCCCGGCCTGAACGGCGGCGCCCAGGGCCACGACCTCATCAGGGTTGACGCCCTTGTGGGGCTCCCTGCCGAAGAAGGCCTTCACGGCCTCCTGCACCTTGGGCATGCGGGTCATGCCGCCGACCAGAATGACCTCGTCGATGTCCGAGGCCTTGAGGCCCGCGTCCTTGAGGGCCTTCTGGCACGGCTCGATGCTGCGCTGGATCAGGTCGTCCACCAGGGCTTCCAGCTTGGCGCGCGACAGCTTGATGTTCAGGTGCAGCGGGCCCGAGGCGTTCATGGTGATGAAGGGCAGGTTGACCTCGTACTGGGTGACCGAGGACAGCTCCTTCTTGGCCTTTTCGGCCTCTTCCTTGAGGCGTTGCAGGGCCAGCTTGTCGGAGCGCAGGTCGACGCCCTGCTCCTTCTTGAACTCGTCGGCCAGGTAGTCGACCAGACGCAGGTCGAAGTCCTCGCCGCCGAGGAAGGTGTCGCCGTTGGTGGCCTTCACCTCGAACACGCCGTCGCCGATCTCCAGGATCGAGACGTCGAAGGTGCCGCCGCCCAGGTCGTAGACCGCGATCTTCTGGCCGTCGTTCTTGTCGAGGCCATAGGCCAGCGCCGCGGCGGTGGGCTCGTTGATGATGCGCAGGACCTCAAGGCCGGCGATCTTGCCGGCGTCCTTGGTGGCCTGACGCTGGGCGTCGTTGAAATAGGCCGGGACGGTGATGACCGCCTTCTCGACCTTCTCGCCCAGATAGGCCTCCGCGGCCTCCTTCATCTTCTGAAGGGTGAAGGCGGAGACCTGCTGGGGGGAATAGTCCTTGCCGTGGGCGCGCACCCAGGCGTCGCCATTGGGGCCCTTGACGATCTCGTAGGGGACCATCTTCTTGTCCTTCGCCACGACGGGGTCGTCATAGCTGCGGCCGATCAGGCGCTTGATGGCGAAGAAGGTGTTCTCGGGGTTGGTGACCGCCTGGCGCTTGGCCGGCTGGCCGACCAGGGACTGGCCGTCCTCCTGGATCGCGACCACCGACGGGGTGGTGCGGTTGCCCTCGGCGTTCTCGATGACCTTGGGATTCTTGCCGTCCATGACCGCAACACACGAGTTGGTGGTGCCGAGGTCGATGCCGATGATCTTGCTCATGGGCGTTGTCTTTCACTCCGTATCGGCGGGCGATGCGGCGGCCTTCGGATCAAGCGCCGCGCGTGACCGCCCCCTGTGGGTTGTTAGGCTTGCCGGGCGAACCGGCGGTGGGGCTCCTTAAGCGAACAATTCCCTCAAAGGAATAGGGTCTTGTCCACGTTCCGGTCGGATATGGGAAAGCCCGCAAGGGGTGCAAGGGCTTGGCGCGAGATCAGGCCCATCCGATATGGGGTCAATGACCTCGCCCGCCGACATGACGCTGGATGACTCGCTCGACGGTTTTCGCCTCTGGCCGGGGCGACTGACGGCTGCGGATCAGGCGCAGCTGCGGGATCAGGTGCTGGCGGCGCTGGAGGCCGCGCCCCTGTATCGGCCTGTCACGCCAGGCGGACGGCCGTTCTCTGTGCGTATGAGCAATCTGGGGCCGCTGGGGTGGGTCTCGGACCGGGCGGGCTATCGCTATCAGGCGGTTCATCCCGAAACAGGCGCGCCCTGGCCGCCGATTCCCCAGATGTTGCTGACCTTGTGGGACGATCTGACCGGCTGGCCCGCGCCGCCCGACGCCTGTCTGGTCAATCTGTATGACGCCGACGCCCGCATGGGCCTGCATCAGGACAAGGATGAGCGGGACCTGACCGCGCCGGTGCTGTCGGTCTCGCTGGGGGACACGGCGGTGTTCCGGATCGGGGCGGCGGGCGGCGGGCGGACGCGCTCGGTGCGGC
>NZ_PNLV01000139.1 GCF_013823285.1 Brevundimonas sp.
CAGCAGACCGCTTCTTCGCGCGCAGGGTGAGGGTCCGGTGTTTCCTTGCCGAACCACCCGACCCTCATCCCCCGCGCAAGGACCGGATCGCTGAAGCGCTCCGGTGCGCGGGTTCCCCCTTCTCCCATCGGGAGAAGGGAGTTCTACTCATACCCGTGCGCGGCTTCGTTGATCACCAGCGGCGGCATGGCGTTGAAGTCCACGGCCACCGGCTGGGGGATGCGGGCCTGATAGGTCTTGATCACATGGGCCATGCGGCGGCGCACCTCCCGCTCGGCGGCGCTGCTGCCGTCCAGCGCCAGCGGGGCCAGGCAGAAGTCGATGATGGCGTCGGCGCTTCTGATCTCGGTCATGATGGTGCTCCTTACTCCGCCGCCACGAACTGGGCGGTCTCGGTGGAATCCTTCAGGGCGGTGGTGGACGAGTTCCCCGACGAGATGGTCATGGCCACCTGGTCGAAATAGCCGGTGCCCACCTCGCGCTGGTGCCGGGTGGCGGTGTAGCCCGACGCCTCATTGGCGAACTCGCGCTGCTGCAGCTCCGAATAGGCCGCCATGCCCCGGTCGCGATAGCCGGAGGCCAGCTCGAACATGCCGTTGTTCAGGCTGTGGAACCCGGCCAGGGTCACGAACTGGAACTTGTAGCCCATGGCGCCCAGCTCGCGCTGGAACTTCGCAATGGTCGCCTTGTCCAGCTTGGCTTCCCAGTTGAACGAGGGCGAGCAGTTGTAGGCCATCAGCTTGCCGGGATGCGCCTTCTGAATCGCCTCGGCGAACTTCCTGGCGTCGTCCAGATCCGGGTGCGAGGTCTCCCACCACAGCAGGTCGGCGTATTTGGCATAGGCCAGACCCCGCGCGATGCAGTGGTCCAGACCCGTGCCGGCCTTGAGGCGGAAGAAGCCCTCCGGCGTACGGTTCTCGCGGTCGATGAAGGGATGGTCCCGCTCGTCCACGTCCGAGGTGATCAGCTGGGCGCTCTCCGCGTCGGTGCGCGCCACGGTCAGGGTCGGAACCCCCATGACGTCGGCGGCCAGACGCGCGGCGATCAGGTTGCGCTCATGGGCCTGGGTGGGGATCAGCACCTTGCCGCCCAGATGGCCGCACTTCTTCTCGGAGGCCAGCTGGTCCTCGAAGTGAACGCCCGCGGCGCCCGCCTCGATGAAGGCCTTCATGATCTCGAAGCTGTTCAGCGGGCCGCCGAAGCCGGCCTCGGCGTCCGCCACGATCGGGGCGAACCAGTCCCGCTTCGCCCCGCCCTCGCCGTGTTCGATCTGGTCGGCGCGCTGCAGGGTGCGGTTGATGCGGCGGCACAGCTCCGGCGCCGCATTGGCCGGATACAGGGACTGATCCGGGTACATGGCCGAGGCGGTGTTGGCGTCCGCCGCCACCTGCCAGCCGGACAGATAGATGGCTTTCAGCCCCGCGCGGACCATCTGCATGGCCTGATTGCCGGTCACGGCGCCCAGGGCGTTGATGAAGGGCTCGGTGTGCAGCAGCTCCCACAGGCGATTGGCGCCCCGCTCGGCCAGGGTGTGCTGGATGGGGAAGGAGCCGCGCAGGCGCTCCACCTCCTCGGGGCCATAGGGACGCTCGATCCCGTCGAACCGCCCCGCGGGGGCGCCCGGAACCAGTTCCGCGAAAGTGGTCATGATGTGTCTCCGACAACCGATCCAGCGGCCTCGTCGCCGCGTCGCTGCTCAGAAAACATGCGAGCGCCTGGATTGTAACCGCTGCACGCCCGTATTTCGCGCTTATTGGTCACATCGTGACTGGCTTTTGTCAGCCACTTCATGACATCATGACCGAATGAGCGACGACGCCGACCGCAAACTGTTTCTGGGCGGCCGCCTTAAGCGGCTGCGGCGCGAGCTCGCCCTGTCCCAGACCGCCATGGCCGCCGACCTGGGGGTCTCGCCCAGCTATCTGAACCACATCGAGCGCAACCAGCGCCCCGTCTCGGCGCAACTGCTGCTGCGGCTGGCCGAGACCTATGACGTGGACCTGCGGGCCTTCGGCGGCCAGACCGGGCCCGGCGGCGAGGCGGCCCTGGCCGAGGTCTTCGCCGACCCCCTGTTCCAGGGCATCCCCATCCCGCGCCACGAGATCCTGCAGCTGGCCGAGGACCTGCCCGGCGCCGCCGACGCGGTGGTGCGCCTGTACCGCGCCCTGTCGCAGGGCCGCCCCGCCGCTCCGGCCGCCGAGACCGCCGGCCCCGCCGACTGGGTCCGCGACCACATCCAGGCCCGCCGCAACCACTTCCCCGAACTGGACCTGATGGGCGAGGCGCTCAACAACGATCTGGCCCCCGACCCCGCGACCCTCCACACCGCCGGGCCCGAGGCCCTGATCCGCGAGCGCCTGAAGGCCCGCCACGACATGGGCGTGCGCGTCATGCCCGCCGAGGTGATGGTGGAGTGGACCCGCCGCTTCGATCCGCACCGCAAGCGGCTGCTGGTCTCCGAGGTGCTGTCCCCCGCCTCCCGCGCCTTCGCCCTGGCCTATCAGCTGGGCCTGATGGAGCACGGCGGCGAGCTTCAGGCCCTGGTGGATCAGGCCGCCCCGCCGGACCCGGCCTCGGCCCGCCTGCTCAAGGTGTCCCTGGCCAACACCCTGGCCGGCGCCATCCTCATGCCCTACGGCGCATTCCAGACCCTGGCCGAGCAAAGCGGCTATGACATCGACCGCCTGTGCGCCCGCTTCGGCGTCTCGTTCGAACAGGCGGCCCATCGCCTGACCACCCTGTCGCGGCCCACGGCGCGCGGCGTGCCCTTCTTCTTCATCCGCGTCGACCGGGCGGGCAATGTGTCCAAGCGCTACGCCTCCGCCGCCTTCCCCTTCGCCCGGTTCGGCGGCGGCTGCCCCCGCTGGCGCCTGCACGACGCCTTCGGCTCCCCCGGCCGCGTCCTGACCCAGATCGTGGAGACCCCCGACGGCCAGCGCTGGTTCACCCTGGCTCGCACCGTCCCGCGTCAGGGCACCCACGACCACGATCTGGCCGTCGGCCTCGGCTGCGAGCTGAAACACGCCCACCGCCTGATCCACGCCCGCGGCCTGAACCTCGACGCGCCGGAGGTCACCGGCATCGGCCCCGCCTGCCGCCTGTGCGACCGCCACCCCTGCCCCCAACGCGCCGAACCGCCCCAGGGCCGCCCCCTCACCGTGGACGACTGGGCCAAGTCGGTCAGCCCCTATCCGTTCGCGGCGGGGTAGTGGGCCATCGGAACTTCGGCCAAGGGTGGATTGCGGACGTCACCCCACCGCCACCTGGACAGTCACCTTGGCTCGTCGTCCTCAGCCTCCTCCTCTGCCCGTTGGACAAACTCCGCTCGCGGGGGCGGCGGAGGAACAGCGCTCGCGTTCACACCAAACAACAGCAGCAGCGCCGCCGCGCCATGCGCCATGCCGCGATGTTTCCTTGCGAAACGAAGACCCCGGATTGTCAGAGGCCCCGTCGCCAGGATGATGACGACGATGATTACGAATTCAGCCATGGATGCACTCCGGCTCTCTCCGTCCGGCAGTTGGCCGGACATGACCTTGAAAAGACCCCTTGGGTCAGGCGGTTTGAGAGTTGTCCGTCGCGGGCGGGCCGGTAGCCTCAAAGTCGGGTAAAGCCGGGCTGTGGACGAGCCCAGAGGCTGGAATTCCGTACTTTAGTCGCCCTCGGTCCAGACATAGGCCAGTATCCGCCACGACGCGAAGCGCCGTAACGGAAGCTGGTGCGGCGAGCTTGGAGTCGCGACTTGCCCCCGCCGGCGCCCCGAGCATTCTGGCCCGGGGTGGGGCAGTTGGCTGGCTCGGGTTGCCGCTATACTCGAATGCCGGATGAGCGACTGAGGGGCCGGATGCGAAGCTGGTGCAGATCACCAAAGCGGCAAGCAGGGCGCGACACGCACCTAACAAACGCGCTGAGGCGGTCATAGGGTATCGCCGTGATGCTGCGCCTGGCTCATCTCGTCTAAGGTAGGCATCACCCGCCAGCTTCGCCACAGGATAAACTGTTGCTTATGAGCGGTCGTTTTGAAGGTCCGCTCCGGGTCGTGAGCAGTCACACCCCGAACTCCGGCAAGCGAACCTCCGCCCCGCCGCATGCGCCAGAAACCCTCCCGGTCACTCCGGGCGCGGCATCACGATGGTCCGCTGCGTTTCCATCGCCCTCAGGGGCGCCATCTGGGCCGAGAACAGGGCCCTGGCCGCCTCCCCCTGCGCGCAGGCGTCAAAGCCAGAAAACGGCAGCACGCGATCCAGATGTTCGATCAGACCCTCCACGGCGTCGGCGTCCATCCAGTCCGGCGGGCTGTGGCGATCGAGGCGCCCCATATAGGCCGCCACATGCACCGCGTGATGCTGGTCGGGCCGCTGGATGCAGTCGCGCATCAGGGCGTGCAGCGGCGTTTCATCGGCGTCGGCCGGAAACATCAGCACCGGCACGACGTACAGGGTCGGGCCCGGCCCCGACCAGCTGTTGACGAAGCCGGCGGTGGCGTAGCCGTCCGCCAGACCCGGCGCGGAGACCCGCACCTGTCGCGCGTCGCGAAACACTCCGCCGCCCAGCGGATGGGTGAGGATCAGACGCCTCCGGGTGCGGCCCTCCAGGGTGAAGCCGCCGTCCGCCCCCGTAACCACCGTCGGCCCGTCGTCGGGGCGGGCATGACGCACCTGCGCCCCTTCCACCGGCTGACCCGTTCCGGCATGGATCACGACGCCCCGCGTGTCCGGCGCCAGCACCCCGTCGCTTTGGGTGATGCAGGCTGTCAGGCCCAGACAGGCCACGAGCGCCGCCAGGCCCTTCACCGCCGAATTCCCCATGCCCGCCGTTCCTCGCGATCACCAGAGCCGTCAGCCTATCCCGGCGCGCCATGATGGCGACATACGGAACCTGTCAGGGAACACAGGCGCGGCCGCCTCGACCGACCCGTTAATCCCCCCATTTCCCGGCGCCAATCCGTTGTAAAACAAGGCCCGGCCCTCGAAATTCGGCCTGTTTCATCCCGCTGCCCGTGGGCGCCTCACACTGGCGGGATGTCCATTCGATATCTGCCTGACAGCCCGCCCGTCTTCGACACCGCAAAAGCCCGCGCCCGCTGGGCCGCCGCCAAGGCCGACTATCTGGCCGGGGGCGGCGCGCCCGAGGTGTGCGAACGCCACGGCCTCAGCCTGCGCACCTTCCGCTACCGCGCCCGCAAGGAGGGCTGGCGCCGCGCCGACCAGCCCGCCCCCTTCATCACCCCGGACCCGCCGCCCTCCCCGCCGGCGCAGAACGACCCCCTTGTCATCCCCGAAGCGCCGGAGGCGCCATCGGGGACGCCCCTCACCACCTCGCAGATGGTCGACAAATGCTGGTCCTACGTCCAGGCCGCCGTGGCCGCCGGGCAGCTGATCCAGGCCCGCGGCTGGCTGCGCCTCTACAAGGAGCTGAAGCCGCTCGTGCCCTATGC
>NZ_PNLV01000140.1 GCF_013823285.1 Brevundimonas sp.
CCCCGCGAACCGCTTCAGCGCCTCGTCGGTCAGGGCCTCGTCGTGGCGCATGGGGCCGGCGCCGGTGGGCTCGTCGAAGGCGTGGGTGCCGTCCACGGTCCAGCGCTCGATCTCCACATGGCCGCAGGCCGTGTCCAGCACCCGCTCGGCGTTGCGCACCGTGGTCAGGTGATCGCGCGCGGCGATGATCGCCAGGGTCTTCGGGCGGTGGCGCCAGGCGCGGAAACGGCCCGTCGCCGCCACGCCCACATAGGGATAGGCCAGAAACACCGCCTTCACCCCCGACAGGTCCGCCGCCGCCGGGTCGCGCAGCAGCATCTCGCCCGCCATTTCGCGCGGCGCGCTCAGGGCCTCCATGATGGCCCAGCCCCCGTGGCTCCAGCCCGCCAGCCCCAGCCGGGAGCCATCCACGTCGGGCCGCTGTGACAGGCCCTGTACCGCCGCCATCACATCCCCCGCCCGCGCCCAGCCGCGCAGGCGCACCCCGGTGCAGACGGTGGCCAGGGCGAAGGCCCGGCTCCATCCGCGCGCGCCGAAGCTGTCGATGATGAAGGCCCGGATCCCGGCCGCCTTCGCCGCCTCGGCGTACAGGGGCAGGTGATCCCTCAGGCCCCCGCAGCCGTGGAACAGCAGCACCGCCGGCCGCGCCCGGTCGTCGTCGGGGCCCACATGCCGCGTGTGCGGCTCCAGCATCGCCCAGCGTTCGGCGGTGGTGTCCATGGGGGTTCCTTCATTGGCTACACAGGCCGCCGCCCACCCTAGTCCGTCACCCCCGGGCTTGTCCCGGGGGTCCAGAAGCGCAGACAGGCGGATGCGTTCGCATCCATTTGATCCCACTCTTCCCGGCGCCCTTACAATGGCCGTCGGTGATCATGACGCGGGAGGCTATTTCAGACTATTCGGACAATTCAGACCCTGTTTTTTGGCGCCCGGAGTCTGAAATCTAGTGCCGGAAAACCCGGATCCCGGTGAAGGCCATGGCCACGCCCTTGTCGTCGGCGGCGGCGATGACCTCCTCGTCGCGGATCGAGCCGCCGGGCTGGATCACCGCGGTGGCGCCCGCCGCCACGGCCTCCAGCAGGCCGTCCGCGAAGGGGAAGAAGGCTTCTGACGCACAGGCCGAGCCCTGCGCCAGCGACTGGGCCAGTCCCTTGGCCTCGCCCGCTTCCTTCGCCCGGATGGCGGCGATGCGGGCCGAGTCGCGCCGGTTCATCTGGCCCGCGCCGATGCCCGCGGTCTGGCCCGCCCTGGCGTAGACGATGGCGTTGGACTTCACGTGCTTGGCCACGGTGAAGGCGAACAGCATGTCGCGCACCTCCTCGTCGGTGGGCTGGCGCTTCGTCACGATCTTCAGGTCTGCAGGGGTGATGCGGGCCAGGTCGCGCGACTGCACCAGCAGGCCCCCGGCCACCGAGCGGAACACCTGTCCCGGCTGCAGGGGATCGGGCAGGCCGTCGGTGATCAGCAGCCGCAGGTTCTTCTTCGCCGCGAACACGGCCCTGGCCGCCTCGTCGGCGCCCGGCGCGATCACCACCTCGGTGAAGATCCCGGTGATCAGCTTCGCGTCCGCCTCGGTCAGGGGCCGGTTGACCGCCACCACCCCGCCGAAGGCCGACACCGCGTCGCACTCCAGCGCCCGGGCGTAGGCCTCCGACAAGTCCTCGCCCACGGCCACGCCGCACGGATTGGCGTGCTTGACGATGACGCAGGCGGGCTCATCGAACTCGGCCACCAGCTCATAGGCCGCGTCCGCGTCGGCGATGTTGTTGTAACCCAGTTCCTTGCCCTGCAGCTGGCGGGCGTTGGCCACGCCGGGGCGGGTCTCCGAGGTGCGGTAGAAGGCGCCCGCCTGGTGGGGGTTCTCGCCATAGCGCAGGGTCTGGGCCAGGGTCCCGGCGATGGTCTTGCGGGCGGGGGCGGCGTCCGCCACCTGGCCCGCGAACCAGCCGGCGACCGCCGCGTCATAGGCCGCCGTCCGCGCAAACGCCCGGGCCGCCAGCCGCTTGCGCAGGGCAAGGCCGGTGGTCCCGTCCGCCTTCAGGGCCGCCACGGCCTCGTCGATGGACTCCCGGTCCACGCAGACCGCCACATAGCCGTGGTTCTTGGCCGAGGACCGGATCATGGCCGGGCCGCCGATGTCGATGTTCTCCACGGCCGAGGCGAAGTCGCCCCCGCCCGCGATGGTGGCTTCGAAGGGGTACAGGTCGATCCACACCAGATCGATGGGCCCGATGCCGTGCTCGGCCATGGCCTTCGCGTGTTCGGGCGCGTCGCGCACCCCCAGCAGGCCGCCGTGAACCACGGGATGCAGCGTCTTGACCCGCCCGTCCATCATCTCCGGGAAGCCGGTCAGATCGGCCACGTCCTTGACCGGCAGGCCGGCCTTCTCGATGGCTGCCCGGGTGCCGCCCGTGGACACCAGCTCCACCCCCAGCTCGGCCAGGGCGCGGGCCACGTCCTCAAGCCCTGACTTGTCGGACAGGGAGATCAGCGCCCGGACGGGTTTGACGGCGTCGGGGGCAGGCGGAAAGTCGGGCGCGGCGGGCATGGGAATCCGTTCTGGCGAGCTTGGGGGCGGGGGGAGCGGGAACGGCGCGCCGTTAACACGCGCCGCCCGGTTTCGCCACCTTCGCCGCGCCTTATCCCGCCTCGCCGCTGGCGCCGGCCGGGCTCATCTTCCAGCGGATCCTGGTCTCGGCGTCGGTGCGGGCCGAGCCGCGCAGGACCAGCTGCAGCGAGCGCCGGGTCAGGCCGTCCGCCACATGCACCGAGGGCTCGATGTCCACGTCCGGCGCGTCGCTCCGGAACCACCAGCCCCGGCCCGAGGCGCCGCGCAGCAGGATGCTGCGCTTGTCCCGCGCCAGCGACGCCTGAACCCCCGGCTCCAGATGGAAGCGGACGGCGTAGGGGGCGGCCAGCGGCCGGGCGGCGTCCTTGTGGCCGTCGGAAGGATACAGGCGCTCCTCGGCCCGCAATTCATCCAGCCGCTGGTCCAGATACAGGCGCCGTTGATGCTTCAGGCCATAGCGCGGGGCCCAGCCGTCGTGCTCGATCTCCAGCCACACGGCGCCCTCGGCGGCGCGGTGCTGGGCGTCCACATGGATCGTGGGGCCCACAAGGCGCGTGCCCAGCAGGTCCGCCTTCCAGCCGGTCAGAGGCTGGGCCATGGCCCCGTCGCCCAGACACAGGGTCGAGCCGGCGGGCGTCAGGCGCATGGCCTGGCGCTCGTGAGCGCGCGGGGTCCAGCCGCAGTTGGTGACGATGCGATCCCGACCGCAGATGATCTCCATGGCCCCGGTCTGGGCGCAGGCGGAGCCGCTCCACGGTCCCGTGGCGGGCGGCGCCGCATCGGCGATCAGGGTCAGCAGCGGTGTGTGCACCCGGGCGTAGCCGCCGGGGCCAATGCCCTCCATCGGGCCGGGGTCGTCCTCGTCGTGGGCGCGGGCGGCGGCGACCAGGGCCGGGTCCAGCGCCCCGCCGCCCTGAAACGCGGCCAGCCGCCCGTCGGGCAGGGTCAGGGTGCGCAGCCCCATGGTCAGCCGCCCGATGGCCAGGGCCAGCTCGGGCGGCGGCGTCTCGGCCAGCTGCAGCAGGACGTCGTCCAGGGTCAGCAGGTCGAGAAGAAGGTCAAGCCCTGCCTGCGGCGAGCGGCTGGCGTGGGCGCCGTCCTCGCGCACCGTGTGCTTGAGCGCGGAGGCCAGCTTGTTCAGGGCGCGCCGACGCAGCGAAGCCCCCGCCTTGCCGCCCAGGGCGCACCCGGCCACGGCGGCGGCGGTGCGCTGAAGCGCGTTCTCGGCCAGGCCGCCGGGCGGGCGCAGAAGCTGTCTCGCCTGACGCGCCAGAACATCGGCCAGCAGGGCGCGGTCCGCCTCATTGGCCACCGCCGCCATGCGCCGGGCCGCGCAGGCCAGGTTGAACACCCGCCGCGCCAGAATGTCCGGCTGCCACGAGAACGGCGACCAGTGCGAGAACACCGCATGCCAGCCCAGAGTCAGGCGCACCGCTTCGCGCGCGCCCTTTTCGCCGGCCAGCATCAACGACGGCAGCCAGGCGAACTCATGCAGGGCGACCGCGAACGCCCGGCTGGGGCTGGGCCGGTTCCAGGGATCCTCGGGACTTCTCAGGTCCATGGACACGCCGGACAGCATCATGCGTCCGCCCAGAAGGGCGCGGCCGATCTCGGCGTCGCTGGGGCGGAAGTCGCGCGGGGTGGCGGCGAAGCCTTCGGCGCGCGGCCACTTCAGGGTCTGGTGATAGCCAGGCAGGCCATACAGCTCGATGAACGACTGGCGCGTCAGCAGCCGCCCCGCGATGGCCGGAGCCAGGCGCCAGCCGCCGGGGCTGGGCGCAGCCTTCACCGGCGCGGGCGCAGGCGGGCGCGAGGGGTCGGCGAAGGGGGCGCTGGGCAGTTTCACGCGGCGGCCTTCAAAGCCTTTATGTTGTCTGCGTAGGCGTCGGGCCCGCCCTTGAACACCGACGATCCGGCCACCAGCGCATCGGCCCCGGCGGCGACGCAGGCGCCGGCATTGGCCGCCACCACCCCGCCGTCCACCTGAAGGTGCGCGGGGCTGCCCGCCCGGTCCAGAATGGCGCGGGCCCGCGCGATCTTGGTCAGGGCGCTGTCGATGAACTTTTGCCCGCCGAAGCCCGGATTGACCGACATGATCAGCACCAGATCAACGAGGTCCACCACCTCTTCAAGAATGCCCAGGGGCGTGGCCGGATTGAACACGATGCCGGCCTTCGCCCCCAGACCCCGGATTGTGCCCAGGGTCCGGTGCAGGTGGGCCCCGCTCTCGGGGTGGACGCTCAGGATGTCGGCGCCCGCCTCGCGGTAGGCCTCCAGCCACGGATCCACCGGCGCCACCATCAGGTGCACGTCGAACGGCAAGGTCGAATGGGGCCGCAGGGCCTTCACCACCGCCGGGCCGATGGTCAGGTTCGGCACGAAATGGCCGTCCATCACATCCACATGCACCCAGTCGGCGCCCGCGGCCTCGATGGCCGCCACTTCCTGGCCCAGCTTCGCGAAGTCGCTGGCCAGGATCGACGGACAGATCAGGGGAGTTTTCGCCATGCCCCGACTTACGGCGGGCGGGCATGAGGGGCAAGCGGCGAGGG
>NZ_PNLV01000141.1 GCF_013823285.1 Brevundimonas sp.
GACCTGCGGGCGGCCGCCGCCATCCTGAAGGGCCGCCGGGTCAAGCCGGGGGTGCGGGTGCTGGTGGTGCCCGGCTCCGAGGCCGTGCGGCGCGACGCCGAGGCGGAAGGCCTGCACACGGTGTTCACCGAGGCGGGGGCCGAATGGCGCATCCCCGGGTGCTCCATGTGCCTGGCCATGAACGGCGACATGGTGGGGCCGGGCCAGCTGGCGGTGTCCACCTCCAATCGCAATTTTGAAGGCCGTCAGGGCCCCGGTGCGCGGACCATCCTGGCCAGTCCCGCCACGGCCGCGGCCAGCGCGGTCATGGGCGTGCTGACCGACCCGCGGGTGTTCATGGGGGATGAGCCCCTCAAGCAGGCGAGCGCCGCGCGCGAGCCGGTAGGAGAGACGAACCATGCCTGAGCCCCTGAAGACGCTGACCTCGGGCACGGTGGTGTTCAGCCAGTCCAACATCGACACGGACCAGATCATCCCCGGCCGGTTTCTGACCACCACCACCCGCGAGGGGCTGGGCGCGCACGCTTTTCACGACTGGCGCTATGAGTCCGACGGAACGGTCAAGCCGGAGGCGGTGCTGAACCGCATCGATCCGGCGGAACACCGCATCCTGATCTCGGGGGACAATTTCGCCTGCGGTTCGTCGCGCGAACACGCGCCGTGGGCCCTGCTGGACTATGGCTTCCGGGCGGTGGTCTCCACGTCTATCGCTGACATCTTCACCTCCAACGCCCTGAAGAACGGGCTGCTGCCCGTGGTGGTCAGCCAGGCGGTGTGGGACGATCTGGCCGCCCATCCGGACCAGCCGGTGACCATCGACCTGGAGGCCGAAACCATCCGCCGGGGCAACGCCGAGCCGACGCCCTTCCGGGTGGAGTCCTTCGCCCGTCAGTGCCTTCTGGACGGAGTGGACGCCATGGGCTGGCTGACCGCCCGCCTGCCCGACATCGAAGCCTTTGAACGCCGACAACAGGAAACCGCGTGATGCCCCCCTTTCAGGACCATACCATCGTCGTGCTGCCCGGAGACGGGGTGGGCCCGGAGGTCGCGGCCGTCGCCTGCGCCGTGCTGGACTGCGTCGGCGACTTCTACGGTCACCGCTTCAACTATCAGGAGCACCTGATCGGCGGGGCGGCCATCGACGCCACCGGCGAGCCCCTGCCCGACGCGACGCGGGACGCCTGCAAGGCCGCCGACGCGGTGCTGCTGGGCGCCGTGGGCGGTCCCAAATGGGACGGCGGCAAGCGGCGGCCGGAGGAAGGCCTGCTGGCCATCCGCAAGGCCATGGGCCTGTACGCCAACCTGCGGCCGCTGCAGGTCTCGCCGGTGATGGCCCACCGCTCGCCGCTGAAGAAGGAGATCGTCGAGGGCGTGGACCTGATCGTGTTCCGCGAACTGACCGGCGGCATCTATTTCGGCGAGAAGACCCGCACCGACACCACCGCCTCGGACCTGTGCGTCTATTCGGTGGAGGAGATCGAGCGAGTGGCCCGCGCCGCCTTCCAGACCGCCCGCCAGCGGCGCGGCAAGGTCACCTCGGTGGACAAGGCCAATGTCATGGAGACCAGCCGCCTGTGGCGCGAGGTGGTCACCCGCATCCATGCCGAGGAGTTTCCCGAGATCACCCTGGAGCACGCCCTGGTGGACTCCATGGCCATGCACCTGATCCGCAAGCCGCGCGAGTATGACGTCATCCTGACCGAGAACATGTTCGGCGACATCCTGTCGGACGAGATCTCGGTGCTGGGCGGGTCCATCGGCCTGCTGCCGTCGGCCTCGCTGGGCACCGAGGGGCCGGGGCTGTTCGAGCCCATCCACGGCTCGGCGCCGGACATCGCCGGGCAGGACCTGGCCAATCCGGTGGGCATGGTCCTGTCCGCGGCCCTGATGCTGCGCCACTCCCTGAAGCTGGAGGACGAGGCCGACGCCATCGAGGCGGCGGTGGCGGCGGTGCTGGCCGCTGGCGCGGTCACGGCGGACCTGGGCGGTGAGCTGGGCTGCCGCGCCGCGGGCGACGCCATCTGCGACGCCATCCGCGCCATCCACTGGGCCGCCGCCCACCGGGTCCAGATGCACTGGGCCTGAGCCATTCGCGTTTCGCGCCCCGCCCCACGGGATCGCGGAAACCTCACGCATCGACGCCCCCAATGCCGATGCGTGGCGGTGAAGCCCTCGCCGGTTCCCTGAGCCGCCGGCGGGGGCTTCTTTATTCTTGCCCTAACGCGCGCCGCGCGGCGCCGCGCTGCTTGAGGGCTTTATTGGGGCCCTATGCTCGCTGCGCGGCGGCTCGCGGCCTGAGGGCGGTCAGTCGATGATTTCGCGGCTGGCGAGGCTGGTTTCGAAGTCCATGAAGATGTCGATCAACTCCTCCACCGAGACGCGCGCGGCGCCGGGGGCGAAGCGGAAATTCCAGAAGCTGACGATGTGCCGCACCGCCCCCACCTGTTCGCCCAAGCGGATGAACATGCCGGGTGCGTCCAGCAGGAACTCGCGAAAGGCGGTCGGGCGGCCGTCTTCGGTCAGGCTGGCGTAGGCGCGGTCGTAGATCTTCAGGGTCTCGATCACTGTCTCGCAGGTCTTGAGAATCTTTCGCCGGAGGACCTGATGACCGCGCTCGACGTAGATCCGGGATTCGGTGTCCATGGGACCGATCGGCTGCATAGCGGCGATGGCGTCGGCCACCGCCCGGGCTTCCTTCAGCACCGTGGCGGCGGACCATTTGTAGTAGAGGAAGCCTTTCCAGCAGAACACGCCCTCGGCGTACTGCTCGGGCGCCAGCTGGAGGGTGTCGCCCAGGGGCTGCATCCCGGCGCCGTCGGTGTTGGACAGGATCTTGGACACCAGATTGGCGGTGGCGCGGGCCTGGGCTGGGGAGGCCTCGGCCGTCATGCTCATGGCCACGAGCGGGGCGATCTGGCTCTCCACGAAGCTGAACATGCGCTTCATGTCGCCCTCGGTCAGCTCGAAATAGCAGCGCGCCACATCCAGGCCGGCGCGCTTGATTTGTTCGCGCAGCAGGAAGGGGTCCAGCGAGGGCAGCTGATCGATCAGGCGCAGGGTCTCAAGGTCGCGCTCGTCCACGGACACGCCGAAGTGCTCACGCAGGGCCCGGTCGAAATTGCGCTGGCCGACGAAGATGAAGCGGCCCCCCAGCCGCAGGTCATCGAGGTCGATGGGAAGGATCACCTTGGTGGCCGACTGGCGATAGACGTGGAACAGGTCCACCTCGTCGCGACGCAGGCGGTGCTTGATGATCAGGCCCCGATTCAGGGCGGGGGTCTGGAACAGGGGCTTGTTGCGCCAGTCATCCGTGCGGCCATGGCGGCGCCAGACGGCCAGCAGATTCAGCACCCGCGAGGTGGAGCCAAACGCCTGAAGGTTGGCCAGATTTCGGATCGAACGGTCGCTCATCGCCGCTCGTCCTGCCGGTGTTCGACCGGTCCGGCAAGCGGGTTATCGCTGTTCGGCGATCAGACGGTCGGCGAGGGCGGCGGTGAGGTGACCGTCGGGGGTCAGGCCGTTGGCCTGCTGCCATCCACGCAGCGCGCGGCGGGTGCCGGAGCCGACGATGCCGTCGATGCCGCCGGGGTCGAAACCGGCAGCCGCCAGGGCCCGCTGGGCGCCCAGCCGCTGGTCCCGCGACAGGGGCGCCTCGTCCGGCCAGGCGGCGACCAGGCCGGGGCGGCCGGCGATGCCGTCGGCGGTCATGCCGATGGCCAGGGCGTAGGCCACCGAGTTGTTGTAGCGGCGGATGATGTAGTGGTTGGGCAGGGCCAGGAAGGCCGGGCCGTTGGCCCCCTGCGGCAGCAGGATGGTCGCGCCCTCGGCCTGTTCGGCCGTGCTGGGCGTCCCGCCGGGGGCGAGCACCACCCCGCGCTGGGCCCAGTACGACCATGGCTGGCGCTCGCCCTCGGCCAGGGCGTAGTCGAAGTCCCGGGGCAGGGTCACTTCGTAGTGCCAGCCCTGGCCGCGCTTCCAGCCCGCATTGTCCAGCAGATTGGCGGCCGACATCAGGGCGTCGGCGGGCGAGTTCCAGATATCCACCACGCCGTCACCGTCGCCGTCCACGGCCAGGCGGCGATAGTTGTCGGGCATGAACTGGCTCTGGCCCATGGCGCCGGCCCACGAGCCCTTGAGGCGCGAGCGGGGGGCGCGGCCCTCGACGATGATGGTCAGGGCTTCCTTGAGCTGCTCCTCGGCCCAGTCGCGGCGGCGACCGTCGTGGGCCAGGGTGGCCAGGGAGCGGATCACGTCGTGGTCCCCCTGGACCTGGCCGAAGGCGCTTTCCTGCGCCCAGATGGCCACGAGAATCTCGCGGGGCACGCCGTAGCGTTGCTCGGCCGCCACGGGCGCGGACGACAGGCGGTCCCGGCCCTGACTGATGCGCTGGGCGCTGACGGCGTTTTGGACATAGGCGCCGACGGGGCGGCTGAACTCGGGCTGGTTGCCGTCCAGGCGGATGACGCTGGGATCGGGGGACAGCCCCGCCAGCTCGCGCTCGAAGGCGGCGCGGTTGGCCCCGCCGTGACGGGCCAGGAAGCCCTGCTTCCAGCCCTCGAAGGACTGATCCTCATAGGGCGTGGGCTGAACGGCCGCCGTCGCGATGGCCGCCGCCGCCGCCGGCTGCGCCGCATGGGCCGGCCCGCCCCGTGGCGGTTCGGGGATCAGGGGGGCGCAGGCTGCGGTCAGGCCAATGAGAACAAGACGAATTTTCATTCCGCAAGCTTACCGCGTCGCGTCCGGGGCCCGCAATCACAAGCGCGCGAAAGGAGAGCATGGTTTCGCCGCCTTTTCGCCCCTCCGTCGCCATGGATGATGCGCGGCGCTAACCCTTTGTGGTCGCCGCCCGTTAACCGCGGCGCGGTAAGGGAGATCGTCCTCGATGCGGCCTGGTGGCGGAGAGGTGACGCGGCGGATCGCAAATCCGCAGACCCTCCGTTCGACTCGGAGGCCAGGCCTCCATCCTTTTTGCCCTATTGCTCGCCGCGCGGCGGCTCGCTGCTTGAGGGCGTTTTTTGCGCCCTATCGCTCGGCCCGCGGGGCCTCGCTGCTTTCTTGCCCTACCGCTCGGCTCGCGGAGCCTCGCTGCTTGAGGGCGTT
>NZ_PNLV01000142.1 GCF_013823285.1 Brevundimonas sp.
CGCCTCGCGCAGCCGCCGCGCGATCAGCTGCGTCACCTGGCTGCCGAAATCGACGATGAGGACTTTCTGGTGCTGGGTGGTCATGCGGTCGAATCCGGGGCGAGGGAATGGGCGGGGTCTAGGCGGTCAGAGGCGAGAATTTCAAGGGCGGCGAGACCGTCAGCCTCCAGCCGCGCGATCAGGGCGTCCAGCGCGATGGCGAGGTTCTCGTCCACATGGTGCAAGGTCGAGGTCCAGTCCTCCAGCGCCTTCAGCTCGGCCCGCCCGTCGGACACCCCGCGCAGGGCGATCAGGGGCACGCCGAAGGTCTGGGCCGCGCGCAGCAGGGCCCAGGTCTCCATGTCCACCATGTCGGCCTCGATGGCGTCATAAGCTCCGCCCGAGATGACGTCCCCGCCCGTCGACAGGCTGGCGCACGGCACGCCCGGGATCGGGCACGGCAGGGGCAGCACGGCGGGCAGGTCCAGAAGCGGCGTCACACCCTTCGCAAACCCCAGCGGGCTGGCGTCCATGTCGCGGTAGCTCACCGATGACGCCTGATAGACCGCCGCATGTTCCAGCGTCCGCGAGCCGCACGAGCCCAGCGATACGATCAGGTCCGGCAGGGCCCCGTCCGCCGCCATCCGCCCCAGCGCGGCGGTCAGCGCCACCGCCGCCTCCACCGGGCCGACCCCGGTCATTAGCGGCTGGATGCGCGCCTGCAGATGCACGCCATACTCCGCCGGCGCCGCCATCACCGGCAGCACGGAAAGCCCGCCCCAGCGCTGGATCCGTCCGCTCATCCGGCGCGCTCGTAAAGCGCCGCGAAGAAGCCGTCGGTGCCGCTGGTGGCCGGGCTGAGCCGCAGCCTGTGCCCATTGGCGAACCCGGCCAGCTGCGCCCGCGCCGCATCACTGAAAGCCGGATTGCTCAAGGCGTCGCCCACGGCCACCGGCCGGAAATCCTCATGCGCCGTCTCGAAGGCGTCCGCCGTCTTTTCGTTCTCGCCGGTCAGCATGGAACAGGTCACATAGACCAGCCGCCCGCCCGGCTTCACCAGCGCCGCTGCCCGGCCGAGGATCGCCAGCTGCAGCCTGTGCAGCCGCTCGACCTCGTCGGCCTTCAGACGCCACGCATCCTCGGGCCGCCGCCGCCAGGTGCCCGAGCCCGAACACGGCGCGTCCACCAGCACCAGATCGGCCCCGCCGACCAGATCCTCGACACCCTCGCCGTCGGCGCCCAGCAGCCGCAGCTCCGCCGCCACGCCCGCCCGCTCCAGCCGCGGCCGGATGGCGTCCAGACGCTTCATGCTGATGTCGGCGGCGATCAGTTTGCCGACCCCCTGTTGCGCCAGCCCCAGGGTCTTGCCGCCCCCGCCGGCGCAATAGTCCACCACCACCGCGCCCGACAGTTCCAGCCCGCCGCCCGACAGCCAGCAGACCATCTGGCTGCCCTCGTCCTGAATCTCGAAGCGCCCGCCCTTGAAGCCTTCCAGCGCCTGCACGTTCGGCGGCGGCTCGGCGGCCAGACGCAGGCCCCAGACCGACCACGGCGTGCGCTCGGGCGACAGTCCGGCCTCGCGCAGTTCGGCCTCCGCCGCCTCCACGCTCGTCTTCGCGCCATTGACCCGCAGGTCGATGGGCGCGCGCGGGCTCATCAGCCCCTCGGCCTCCTCGGCCCAGCGGTCGCCGAAGGTCGCCTTGAAATCCTCCACCACGAATTCCGGCAGGCCCGAGGCGATCCAGCCCGGCGGCTGGCCTTCCGGCGCCGTGATCCGCGCGCGCTCCTGTTTCGACAGGGGCTTGGGCCCGTAGCCGTCGCCCGAGTGCAGGGCCTCGATCTCCTCCAGCGGCATGCCGTCGATCAGGGCCAGCGAGCCGATCACCAGCGCCCGCCCGTCCTCACGCCCGCCCATGGCCCAGACCAGCCGCGCCCGCGCGCGGATCACCCGGTACACCCGGTCGGCGATGGCGCGGCGGTCCCCGGACCCCGCATAGCGGTTCGCGCGGCCCCATTCCTTCAGCACGACCTCGGCCGGCTGACGGCCCTGGGCAAGGGAGTCGAGGATCGAGGCGGCGGCGGACAGGCGGGCGGCTGGGGTCACTCAGATCTTTCAGATGAACAGGGCGGCGAGGATCATGATCAGGCCGATCAGCGAGACCACCCAGACCAGCGATCGCACGAAGGGCACGCCGAAGGCGTACAGCGGGATATAGATCAGCCGGGCCCAGAAATAGAGCGCCGCGCCCCACTCGGTCAGCGGCCCGGCGCGGCCCGCCACATGGGCGATCAGCACGGCCCCGATGAACAGCGGCAGGGTCTCGTACAGATTGGCCTCGGCCCGCTCCAGCCGCCCGGTCACCCGGCCCGGCGGCGGCACGTCCGCATCGCGCGGCCCGGCGTTCCACTTCAACCCGTACTTCGCCGTGCGCCCCGCCGCCGGAAGCAGGATCTGCACCAGCGCCAGGATCAGGGCAGCCGCCAGATAGGTCAGTTCGATGGTCATGGCGGCCCTCCCCGGCCCTAGCCCTGCCGATAGTTCGGCGCTTCGCGGGTGATCATCACGTCGTGCACATGGCTTTCACGCAGCCCGGCGTTGGTGATGCGCACGAATTTCGCCCGCGACTGGAAGTCGGGGATCGAGGCGCCGCCCACATAGCCCATGGCCGCCCGCAGCCCGCCCACCATCTGGTGCAGCACCGGCGCGATCGGACCCTTGTACGGGGTCTGGCCCTCGATGCCCTCGGGCACCAGCTTCTCGGACGAGACTTCCTTCTGGAAGTACCGGTCCGCCGAGCCCCGGGCCATGGCGCCCACCGAGCCCATGCCGCGATAGGATTTGTAGGACCGGCCCTGATACAGAAACACCTCGCCGGGGCTCTCGTCGGTGCCGGCGAACATGGAGCCCATCATGGCCACGCTGGCGCCCGCCGCGATGGCCTTGGCCAGATCGCCCGAATATTTGATGCCGCCGTCGGCGATCACCGGCGCGCCGGAGTCCCGGGCGGCCCGCGCGGATTCCATCACGGCGGTCAGTTGGGGCACGCCCACCCCCGCCACGATGCGGGTGGTGCAGATGCTGCCCGGCCCGATGCCCACCTTCACCGCGTCCGCGCCCGCATCGATGAGGGCCCGGGTGGCGTCATAGGTGGCCACATTGCCCGCGATGATCTGGATGCGGTTGCTCTCGCGCTTTATGCGCTCCACCACCGCCGCCACCGAGGCCGAGTGGCCGTGGGCGGTGTCGATCACCACCACGTCGGCGCCCGCTTCCGCCAGCGCCATGGCCCGCTCGAAGCCCGCATCGCCGACCGTCGAGGCCGCGCCCACCAGCAGGCGGCCCTGATCGTCCTTGGCCGCGTGGGGGAAGGCCTGGGCCTTCTCGATGTCCTTCATGGTGATCAGGCCGACGGCCCGATAGTCCTCGTCCACCACGATGACCCGCTCGATCTTGCGGGTGCGCAGCAGTTCGCGCGCCTCATCACGACCGGCGCCCTCGCGGACGGTGACCAGCTCGCCGGTGGTCATCAGGCTGGCCGCCTTGACGTTGGCATCGCTCTCGAACCGCATGTCGCGGTTGGTCAGCATCCCCACCAGCTTGCCGGTCTTCGGATCAACGACCGGGAAGCCGGTGATCTTCTTGCGGGCCACGATCTCGCGCACCTCGCCCAGGGTCGTGTCGGGCGACACCGTCACCGGATTGACCACCATGCCGCTTTCATAGCGCTTCACGGCGCGGACCTGATCGGCCTGCTCCTCGATGGTCATGTTCCGGTGCAGCACGCCCAGACCGCCGGCCTGGGCCATGGCGATGGCCAGCCGCGTCTCGGTCACCGTGTCCATGGCGGACGACAGCAGGGGGATGTTCAGCTTGATGTCGCGGGTCAGCCGGGTCGACACATCGACCTCGGCCGGCATGAACGCGGACGGACCGGGTTCGAGCAAAACATCATCGAAGGTCAGGCCTTCGCGTATCTCCATGGGGAGTCTCCGTTTTGCGGGGCGCGTATAGCTTGCTGCGCCGCGAAACGGAAGCCCGGCGCGGCCTGTGGAGGCGATAAAAGGAATTGTCGTTGCAACTCCGCCGCCTCGGGGCCATTTGTTGAAAATGGTCCGGGCAATCGTCAGATCGGTGAAGGCGCTTGCGCTCAAGGTCGCCACCTACGGCGTGATGCACCTGGTTGTGGCCGTCATCGTGGCCTACGCCATCACCCGGGACTGGCGCATCGCCCTGGCCGTCGGTCTGATCGAGCCCTTCTTCCAGACCATCGCCTATTCGGTCCACGACCGGGTCTGGCACCGCATCGAGCGGCGCAAGATGCGCTCCGGCGTGGAAGAAACCGCCGAGGCCGTCACCGCCCGTCTGGATGTCATGAACGCCCGCGAACAGAGCCGCGCCCATGGCCACGGCGGCGGGCATCATGGCCACAGCCACGCCCTGCCGACCTCCTTGCGGCAGATCGCCATGAAGACCTTCACCTACAGCGTCATGCACTTCGCCGTGGCGGTCGCGGTGGCTTATGTGCTGACCGGCTTCAACTGGCGTCTGGCCCTGGCCATCGGCCTGATCGAGCCCATCGTGCAGACGGTGTTTTTCACCGTTCACGACCGCATCTGGGCCCGCATCGAGGCCAGACGCGCCCGGGAGCGCGAACTGGCCGCCGCCTGACAGCGGCCGCGACGCCCTGTCGCTGGGCTTCGGGATACGGCTGCGCTATCCACCCATCCATGACCTCGCGCGCGGACACATGGTCGCTGTGGCGATCGCTGGCCTTCCTGGCCGCGGTCTTCGCCGTCGTGCTCGGCACCCTGCTGCCTTCCGCCGCCCTCGCGGGCTCGCGCGACGGTCGGCCCATCGTCATGTGCTCAGCGGAGGGTCCGCGCACCATCCGCGTCGGCGGCGACGGGGATCAGACCACGGGCCTCGCCGACGCGGCCTGCGCCGTCTGCATCGCCGCCCACACGCCCGCCCTGCCCCCGCCTTCGCCGCCTCAACCGCTGCCGGTCATCCGTCCCGCGACCACGGTCGCCTGGATCACCGCCGCCCAGACCGCGCCGCCCCCGG
>NZ_PNLV01000143.1 GCF_013823285.1 Brevundimonas sp.
CGCCTTGCGCGGCGGCGAAGGCGCGGACGCGCCGTCCACCACGGCCCGGCGGTCGCCGTCGTCGAACACCAGTTGCACCGCCTGTCCCGCCTTCAACGCCGCCGCTGACCGGACCAGCGCCCCGTCCTCGGCGTGAACCCGTGCGAAGCCGCGCTTCAGCGGTCCATCGGGGTTCAGGCTCTCGTACAGACGGCTGATGCGGCCCAGCCGGTCCGCCTCGCGCGGGATGACCCGGCCCAGCGCCCCGGCCCTGCGGGCGTCCAGACTGCCCAGCCGCTCGGCCTGATGCCGGATCGGCCGCATCAACAGGCCCGGCGTCAGGCGCGAGGCGGCGCGCACCAGCTCCCTTTCGTGAATGGCCGCATTGCGGCTCAGACCCGAGGCAAGCCGGCTCGACGCATGGTCCAGCCGCTGCTGCGCCAGGGCGATCAGGTCCTCGGGCCGGGCGGGCAGGCCTCGCGCGGCCGCCCTCAGGCGCGTGCGCCGATCCTCCAGCACCCGCGAGCCGCAACGGAACAGCCGCCGCTCCATGTCCGCCACCGCCGCCTTCAGGTCCGCCAGCACCGGCGTGGCCATCTCGGCGGCGCCCGTCGGCGTCGGCGCGCGCCGGTCCGAGACGAAGTCGATCAGGGTGGTGTCGGTCTCGTGCCCCACCGCCGAGATGATGGGGATGCCCGCCTCGGCCACCGTGCGGGCCAGGGCCTCGTCGTTGAAGGCCCACAGGTCCTCCACCGAGCCGCCGCCCCGCGCCACGATCAGCACGTCCGGTCGCGGGATCGGGCCGTCCGGCGTCATGGCGTCGAAGCCGCGCACCGCCGCCGCCACCTGGGCCGCCGCCGCGTCCCCCTGCACCACGCAGGGCCAGACGATGACCCGGCACGGCCAGCGCTCGGCGATCCTGTGCAGGATGTCGCGGATCACCGCGCCCGTGGGGCTGGTGATCACCCCCACCACCGCCGGAAAGGCCGGGATGGGCCGCTTGTGCGCCGGATCGAACAGGCCCTCGCCGTGCAGCTTCGCCTTCAGCCGCTCCAGCTGGGCCAGCAGGGCGCCGGCGCCCGCCGGCTCCATACTGTCGATGATGATCTGGTACGAGGACCGCGCCGGATAGCTGGTGATCTTGCCGGTGACGATGACCTCAAGCCCCGTCTCCGGCTGAACCTGCAGCCCGCGCACCACGCCCTTCCACACCACCCCGTCGATGGAGGACCGGTCATCCTTCAGGGTCAGATAGACGTGGCCGGACCCGTGCCGGTTCACCTTGGATACCTCGCCGCGCAGCCGCACATGGCCGAACCGCTCCTCCAGCGTCCGCTTCAGCGCGAAGCTGAGCTCGGAGATCGACAGCGGCGGATTGTTGTCGCGGGGATCGGGGGCTGAATCGGCGTCCATGCCCTCTTGTATCGGCCGAAACCAGGGAACGTCGATGGCCCCCACGAGTTGATTTGGTCGAACCCGAAACGCTGGAGGAAGCCAATGACTGTCCGAATGACCCTGTCCGCCGTGGCCGCCGTGAGCCTGCTGGGAGTCGCCGCCTGCGGCGACAATCAGGATGACGTGGTGCGCGCGCCCGACGTGGACGCCGCCGCTGCCGGTCAGGCGCAGCCGGTGACCGAAGGCGTGGCCCGTCACGTCACCGCCCTGGGCATGGATCGCGATCAACTGGAAGACGCCGACCTGCTGTCGGCCGAACGCACCAAGCTGGGCGAGGTCGAGGCCATCATCATCGATGCTGACAACAACGTCACCGGCTTCGCCATCGATGTGGAGGGCCCCGAGGATCGCTATGTGGTTGTCCCGCTCGACCAGGTGACCTCCATCGACATCGAGGGCGATCGCAGCCTGCAGACGGCCCTGACGGCGCAACAGCTGAACGCCCTGCCGCAGTGGGACCGTGACACCATGCGCAGCCCGGAGCCGCGGACCGCGCGGGACGGCATGTCGCCCACCGCTACCCAGGGCATGTAAGCGCTCAACGGCTGGTGAACCCTGTCCGCGCTTGACCGGCCGCCCATGGCCGGTCATGTCGCGGGCATGAAGGTACTTCTCGTCGGATCGGGCGGTCGCGAAAACGCCCTGGCCTGGAAAATCCGCCAGTCGCCGCTGGTGACGTCGCTGGTCATCGCGCCGGGCAATCCCGGCATGGAGCGGCTGGGCGAGCTCGTCACGGTCAAGGCCGACGACGCCGAGGGCCTGGCCGCCCTGGCCCGAGAGATCCGCGCCGATCTGGTGGTGGTGGGGCCGGAGATGGCCCTGGCCGCCGGACTGGCCGACCGTCTGACGGCGGCGGGCATCCCCTGCTTCGGCCCCACCGCCAGAGCGGCGCAGCTGGAAACCTCCAAGGCCTTCGCCAAGGACTTCCTCGAGCGCCACGACATCCCCACGGCGGGCTACGGCGTCTATGAGACCCTGGCTGACGCGAAACAGGCGCTGGACGTCTTCAAGCCCCCCTATGTGATCAAGGCCGACGGCCTGGCCGCGGGCAAGGGGGTGGCCATCAGCCCGGATCGCCGCGACGCCGAGGCCGAGATCGAGCGCATGCTGGGCGGTCGCTTCGGCGCCGCCGGATCGCGGGTGGTGATCGAGGAGTTCATGGACGGCGAGGAGGGCTCCCTGTTCGCCCTGTGCGACGGAACCCGCGCCGTGCTGCTGGGCGGCGCCCAGGACCACAAGCGCGCCTTCGACGGCGACCTCGGCCCCAACACCGGCGGCATGGGCGCCTATTCCCCCGCCCCCGTCTTCACCGCCGATTTCGTCCGGCAGGCCGACGAGCGCGTGGTCCAGCCGACCATGGCGGGCATGGCCGCCGAGGGCGCGCCCTATCGCGGCGTGCTCTACGCCGGACTGATGGCCACCGCCGACGGCCCCAGGGTGGTGGAGTTCAACGCCCGCTTCGGCGATCCGGAATGCCAGGTCCTGATGATGCGTCTGGCCGGGGACATCGTGCCCCATCTGCTGGCCTGCGCCCGGGGCGACGTGTCGAAACTGCCGCCGCTGGAGTTCCGGCCCGAGACGGTGATCTGCGTGGTCATGGCCGCCAAGGGCTATCCCGACAGCCCCCTGACCGGCTCGGTCATCCGCGGGGCCGACCAGGACTTCGGCCCCGATGTGCAGGTCTTCCACGCCGGAACCGCCCGCAACAAGGACGGCGCCCTGGTCGCCTCGGGCGGCCGGGTGCTGAACGTCTGCGCCCGCGGCGTCGACATCGCCCAGGCCCGCCAGCGCGCCTACGCCGCCATCAGCCGGATCGACTGGCCCGGCGGCTTCCACCGCTCCGACATCGGCTGGCGCGCGCTGGAGCGGGACGACTAGGCCAGCGCGAACAGCAGCCGGCCCTCGCCCATGCGGTCGCGCACGGCCTGAAGATCGGCGTGGGCCAGCGAGAAACAGCCATACGACCGCCCCAGCTTGCCCTCGCGCTCAAGGAACGCGGGCTCGGCGTAGTCGGCGCCGTGGACGATGATGGCCCGCTCCCGCGCGGCCGAGTTGGAGTACTCCAGCCCGTCCAGCAGCACATTGGGCCCCTGCTGCGGCCCCCAGTTCGGGCCCGCCGTCACGAACGAGCCCACCGACGACATGTGGGAATCCCGCACATTGGAGAACCGCTGGGCGAAGCCGGAATGGGCCGGGTCCGAGCCGCGCCCGTGGCTGGTGCGGAAGGCCTGCACCCCGCCGGACTCCAGATTGACCTCGTAAAGCCGCGTCTCGCCCGAGAAGCGGGTGAAATCCACCAGGTACATGCGGTCCCGCGACGGGATGCGGCGGTGGTGGATGTCCAGGGCCGCCATGGCCCGGCTCATCAGTTCGGGCCGCACCTGGCCGGTGGGGTCCAGCGGCGGCCGGACCTGCACGGTCTGGATGGGCCGCGGCGCAAGATCGACAGCCGGCAACATCACCTGCTGCACCGGCGCGGCGCCGGTGGAGGCGCAGCCGGACAGCGCCATGGCCCCGCCCGCGGCGAGACCGCCCGTGATCAGTCCACGTCTGGATAGCCGCATGCGACGCCCTTGTATGCGGTTTGAGCCCCTTGGGGCGATTTGTTCCATACCTGTTCGCGCTCCTGCAAGCGTGAGCTTGGCGAAAAGTCCCGGACGCCTATTATGCCGCGGCCCGGATCACCTGACCGGCCATAGTGAGGGGAAAGTATGATGAAGCGGTTCCTGTGCGCCCTGGCGCTGGCGACGACGACGGCTTTTCCGGCTCTGGCCCAGTCAGGACAAGGGACTGTGGCGTCTGAAACGGCGGTGACATACGTCCATGCGGGCCGCCTTCTGGCCGATCCCTCCACCGGCCGGGTCAGCCGCAATCAAACCGTCGTGATCGAGAACGGCCGTGTCCGCGAAATCCGCGACGGATTCGTCGGCCAGGGCCATGTGGTGGACCTGTCCGACCGCTTCGTCCTGCCCGGCCTGATCGACAGCCATGTGCACATCACCAGCCAGCAGGGCCCCAACACCCGCATCGAGCGCTTCACCCGCAGCGCCGCGGACTCGGCCATGCAGGGCGCCGCCTACGCCCGCGTGACCCTGGAGGCGGGCTTCACCACCGTGGCCGATCTGGGCGGCATGAGCGAGGCGGTTGTGGCCCTGCGCAACGGCATCGCCGCCGGACACATCCCCGGCCCCCGCCTGCTGGTCTCGGCCGGCGGGGTCACGCCCCACGGCGGCCACGGCGACGTCAACGGGGTGCGCGAGGATCTGGTGCCCCACCTGCGTTCCGGCGGGGTCTGCTCCGGCGCCGACGACTGCCGCCGCGCCGTGCGCGAGCGGGTTCTGGCCGGCGCCGACATCATCAAGATCACCGCCACCGGGGGCGTGCTGTCCGACACCGCCGCGGGCCTGGGCCAGCAGTTCTCCAACGCCGAGCTGGAGGCCATCGTCGAGACCGCCCATTTCATGGGCCGCACCGTCACCGCCCACGCCCACGGGACCGACGGCATCAACAGCTTTCTGGCGGCCGGCGGCGACTCCATCGAGCACGGCACCTATCTGGACGCCGACTCCATCCGCATGATGCGCTCGAACGGCGTCTGGCTGG
>NZ_PNLV01000144.1 GCF_013823285.1 Brevundimonas sp.
CGGGCGGTTGTGGCCACATCTTTCAGAGGATTCAGGAGAATCATCATGCGCCTCACCATGAGCGTCACCCTATCCGCCCTGCTCGCCGCCGCTTCGCTCGCGGCCTGCTCGGAACCCAATGAGCCCATGAACGAGGCCGTGAATGAGGACCTCAACACGGACACCGCCGCCACCGCCCAGACCGAAGGGGCCAACTCCTTCACCGAAGGCCAGGCGCGCGGCCACATTGAGAACGCCGGCTACACGAACGTCTCCGCGCTGACCCTTACTCCGGAAGGCCTGTGGCAGGGCACCGCCACCCGCGACGGCCAGACGCAGAACGTATCTGTGGATTATCGTGGGGCCGTCTCCACGAGCCCTGATGGCGCGTCCGCACCGATGGCGACCGGCGGCAACGCCATGAACACGCCCGACCAGAACTGACCTGAGGCCGCGGTCGTGTCTCTGCACACGGCCGCGGTTTCCGCCCGGGGTCTCTAGCCCTTGGCGGGAACGATCGTCACGCTCTCGCCGCATCCGCAGGCGTCGGTCTCGTTGGGATTGCGGAACACGAATTTCGACGCCAGTTTCGAGGTCTCATAGTCGATCTCGGTCCCGATCAGGAACAGCACCGCCTTGGGATCGATCAGGATGGTGACGCCCTTGTCCTCAACCACCTCGTCCAGCGGTTCGACCGTCTCCGCATAGGCGAAGGTATATTCCTGTCCCGCGCAGCCGCCGTTCTTCACCCCCACGCGCAGGCCCACATAGGACTGCTCCGCCCTGGCCATGATCGCCTTGACGCGCGCGGCTGCGGCGTCCGTCAGGGTGACGGCCTTGGGGCGCGGACGGCGCGGGCGGGCGGTGGTCTGAAGCTCGGTCATCAGAACATGTTCAGTTGCAGCTTGGCCTCGTCGCTCATGCGCGAGGGATCCCACGGCGGGTCGAACACCAGATTGGCGCGGGCCGACTTGATGCCCGGAACGGTCCGCACCGCATCCTCGACCCAGCCCGGCATCTCGCCGGCCACCGGGCAACCCGGCGCGGTCAGGGTCATCTCCACCACCACATCGCGGTCGTCGGACACGTCCACCTTGTAGATCAGGCCCAGCTCATAGATGTCGACCGGGATCTCCGGGTCGAACACGGTCTTGAGCGCCGTGACCAGCTCGTCGGTCAGGCGGTCCAGTTCGGCCTGGTCCAGGGCCCCGGTCTTCGGCGCGTCCCAGGCTTCGGCGAAGGTGGCGTTCTCGGTGATGGGCTTGTCGTCCATGGTCATCAGATAAAGAACTCGCGCGCCTTGATCAGCGCATCCACGAAGGCGTCGGCGTCCTCCGTCGTATTATATAGGGCGAACGAGGCGCGGGCGCTCGACGTCACCCCCATTCGTTTTGCCAAAGGCTCGGCGCAGTGCAGGCCCGCCCGCACCGCCACGCCGTAGCGATCCATGATCTGGGCGATGTCATGGGCGTGGGCGCCGTCGACGGTGAAGGTCAGGATGGCCCCCTTCCCCGCCGCCTCGCCCAGCACCCGCAGCCCGTCGATCCCGTCCAGCCGCGCCCGCGCATGGGCGTACAGCGCCTGTTCGTGGGCGATGATCCCGGCCTTGTCGAAGCCCATCAGCCAGTCCAGCGCCGCGCCCAGGCCGATGGCCTCCAGGATCGGCGGCGTCCCCGCCTCGAACCGGTGCGGCGGCTTCGCATAGGTGACGCGATCCTGCTCCACCGTCTCGATCATCTCGCCGCCGCCCTGCCACGGCGGCAAGCTCTCCAGCGCCTCGGTCGTTCCGTACAGCGCTCCGATGCCCGTGGGCCCGTACAGCTTGTGGCCCGTCAGCACGTACCAGTCGCAGCCGATGGCCTGCACGTCCGGCGCGCAGTGCACCGCCCCCTGGCACCCGTCGATCAGCACGCGCGCCCCGGCCTTGTGCGCCAGCCGCGTGATCTCGGTGATCGGATTGATGGTGCCCAGCACATTGGACATGTGCGTCACGGCGACGATCTTCGTCCGCGCGGTCAGCAGCGCCTCGAACGCCGCCATGTCCAGCGACCCGTCATCCAGCACCGGCGCCCATTTCAGCACCGCCCCATGCCGCTCGCGCAGCATGTGCCAGGGCACGATGTTGGAGTGATGCTCCATCTGGCTGACGATGATCTCGTCGCCCGGCTGAAGGCCCTGTCCCACGCCCGCCGCCACCAGATTGATCGCCTCGGTCCCGCCCTTGGTGAAGACGATATTGGTCTCGGCCTCGGCGTTCAGGAACCGCGCCACGGTGGCCCGCGCGCCCTCGAAGGCCGCGGTGGTCTCATTGGCCAGGGTGTGCAGGCCGCGGTGCACATTGGCGTAGGTGCCCGACATGGCGCCGCTGATGGCGTCGATCACGGCCTGCGGCTTCTGCGCCGAGGCGGCGGAATCCAGATAGACCAGCGGCCGCCCGTTCACCGTCCGCGACAGGATCGGGAACTGCGCCCGCGCGGCGAGGGCGTCAAAGGACAGCAATCCTCCCCCATCGGGGGAGGTGGCGCGGCGCGTTTGCGTCGTGACGGAGGGGGCCTGCCGCGCCGCCGGTGTCAGGGTCTGGCCCCCTCCACCATGCTGCGCATGGTCCCCCTCCCCCGATGGGGGAGGAAGGTTCACAGCCGCGCCTCCAGCCATTCCCGCACCCTTTCCCGCGCGCCTTCGTGATCGATGCGGTCCACCACCTCGATCAGGAACGCCTGCACCAGCAGCGCCCGCGCCTCGTCCGCCGAAAGGCCACGCTGCTGCATGTAGAACAGGGCGCTCTCGTCCAGCGCCCCCACCGTATTGCCGTGCGCGCACTGCACGTCGTCGGCGTAGATCTCCAGCTCCGGCTTGGCGTCCACCTCGCCCCGTTCCGACAGGATCAGCGCGTGATGCCCCATGCGCGCATCGGTGCCGTCGGCCCCGCGCTGGACGATGATCTTGCCCTGGAACACGCCCCGCGCCTGATCCCGCACCACGCCCTTGGTCAGCTGCGAGGTGACCCCGTTCAGCCCCGAATGGCTGACCACGCTGGTCATGTCCGCATGGCGCGCGCCGGTCAGCAGATAGACCCCGTCCATGCGTACGTCCGTCCCTTGCCCGCCATGGGTCAGATGCGTTTCCTGCCGCTGCAGTTTCGCCCCGGTCAGCAGGGTGGTCTGGCGGAACGTCCCGCCCGGCGCCACGGCCACCTTCGCCTCGGCCACCGAGATGGCGTCCTCCGGCTCCTCGACCAGCACCACCCGCGTCACCTCGGCGCCCGCCGGAACGTCGATGTCCAGCCGGTTGTGCGCCACATAGCCGGCGCCCGATCCCTCATGGCTTTCCAGCAGCAGCAGCCGGGCGCCCGGCTTCACCGCGATGCGCGCGGCGGCGCTGTGGCCGGTGTTCGTCGCCTCCGATACGAAGCGCAGGCGCAGGGTCTGCGCGCCCGAGGCCACGAAGGCGTCCGCCCCCACGGCCCGCCCGTTGGCGAACGCCATCTCCTCGCCGCCCAGCATCGCGAACGGCCCGCCCGGCGCGACGGCTGCCTCCGGCGATGGCTCAGGCGCCTCACGCAGAACCCGGCGCAGGTCGCTGTATTTCCATGCCTCTACCCGCCGCGAGGGGAAGGTGGCCGGATCGTTGAGGTTCAGGACCGCCGCGCTCACGCCGCCGCCGGAAGGAACTTGTCGTAGCCTTCCGCCTCCAGTTCGTGGGCCAGCTCGGGCCCGCCCGAGGCGACGATGCGCCCGGCCACGAGCACGTGCACCTGATCCGGTTTGATGTAGTCCAGCAGGCGCTGGTAGTGGGTGATCACCAGCATCGACCGCTCCGGCGAGCGCAGGGCGTTCACGCCGTCGGCGACGATGCGCAGGGCGTCGATGTCCAGACCCGAATCCGTCTCATCCAGGATCAGCAGACTGGGCTCAAGAAGCGCCATCTGCAGGATCTCCATCCGCTTCTTCTCGCCGCCGGAGAAGCCCACGTTCAGGGGCCGCTTCAGCATGTCGAAGTCCATCTTCAGGGCTTTCGACGCCTCGCGCACCTTCTTCAGGAAGTCCGGCGCCGAGATCTCGGCCTCGCCCCGGGCGCGCCGCTGGGCGTTCACCGCCGTGCGCACGAAGGTCAGGGCCGGCACGCCCGGAATCTCGATGGGATACTGGAACGACAGGAAGACCCCCTTCGCCGCCCGCTCGGCCGGGTCCAGCGCCAGCAGGTCCTCGCCCCGCCAGGTCGCGGACCCCTGCGCCGCCTCATAACCGGGCCGCCCGGCCAGGGCGTAGCCCAGGGTCGACTTGCCCGCGCCGTTCGGTCCCATGACCGCATGCACCTCCCCCGCCGGGACGTCGAGCGTCAGGCCCTTCAGGATGGGTTTGTCGTCGAGGGTGACGTGGAGGTTTTGGATGGTGAGCATTTGCAACGCTTAATCTAGAGGCACGCCGCCTTGACGGCGCACGCATAGGTCAGTCCGCCGAAGAACAGAGTGACGGGGTTTACGAACAGAAAGCCGAGGAGCATCCAGGCGGCTCGCCCTCCAAATCGCGAGAAGGCCCAGCCGATCATGGCCAACCAGGCCAGGAAGACCGCACCGCCGATCCAGAGCATCTCTTCGATCCAAGCGGCTGACACGATCACCGCAGTCGCCGCCGCCAGGACATAACTCCCCACAACGACTACCGCGAAAGTAGGCCGCCGAGGTTGAGAAAGATCACTCACCCCACGCTCCCTTCCAGCGAGATCGCCACCAGCTTCTGCGCCTCCACGGCGAACTCCATCGGCAGTTCCTGCAGCACGTCGCGGACGAAGCCGTTGACCAGCAGGGCCACCGCCTCTTCCTCGCTCAAGCCGCGCTGTTGCGCATAGAACAGCTGATCGTCCGACAGGCGCGTGGTGGTGGCCTCATGCTCCAGCTGGGCCGAGCCGTTCCTGGCCTCGATATAGGGCACCGTGTGGCTGCCGCAGTCCTTGCCGATGAGCAAGGAATCGCACTGGGTAAAGTTGCGCACGCCCGTCGCCTTGGGATGCACCGACACCAGCCC
>NZ_PNLV01000145.1 GCF_013823285.1 Brevundimonas sp.
CAGCCGTCGGAGTTCGCCAAGCCCGGCCTGATCGTCTTCGCCGCCTGGATGTTCGCCGAGGCGCAGAAGGGGCAGGGCGTCCCCGGCGTCTCCATCGCCTTCGCCGTCTATGTGCTGACCGTGGGCCTGCTGGTGATCCAGCCTGACATCGGCCAGACGCTGCTGATCACCACCACCTTCATGGCTGTGTTCTTCATGGCGGGGGTGCCGATCCGCTGGATGGCGGTGCTGGGCGGCATCTTCATGACCGGCCTTGTGGCGGTCTATGTGGTGTTCGACCACGTGCGCGACCGGGTGACCAAATTCCTGTCGCCCGGAGCCGCTGACACCTACCAGATCGACCGCGCCTCCGAGGCCATCTCGGCAGGCGGCCTGCTGGGCCGCGGGGTCGGGGAGGGGGTGATGAAGCGCAACGTGCCCGACCTGCACACCGACTTCATCTATTCGGTTGCGGCCGAGGAGTTCGGCCTTGTCTTCTCGCTGATCCTGATCGGGCTTTACGCCTTCATCGTGCTGCGCGGCCTGTCGCGCGCCATGAAGCTGGCGGACCCGTACCAGCAGACGGCGGCGGCGGGGCTGTTCCTGCTGATCGGACTGCAGGCCACCATCAACATTGCGGTCAATCTGAACCTGATCCCCACCAAGGGCATGACCTTGCCGTTCGTGAGCTATGGCGGTTCGTCCATGATGGCCATGGGCCTGACCATGGGCTTTGCGCTGGCCCTGACCCGCCGTCGTCCGGGGGCTTATGAACCGGGCGCCTTGCTGCCGCGCAACCGCCGTCGCATCCTGCCGCGATGAGTCCTTCCCGAGTCTGCGTCCTCGCCGCCGGCGGCACCGGCGGCCACATGTTCCCCGCCGAGGCCCTGGCCCGCGAGATGGCGAGGCGCGGCTGGCGCGTTGTCCTGGCCACCGACCGGCGCGGCGAGCAGTACGCCCACAGCTTTCCCGCCGAGGAGCGCCTTGAGTTTGACGCGGCCACCGGATCCGGGCCCCTGGGCATGCTGAATGCGGCGGGCGCCATCGCCCAGGGCGTGCTTCAGGCGCGCAAGGCCTTTGACCGCCTGGACCCCGCAGTCGTCGTCGGCTTCGGCGGCTACCCTTCCGCCCCCGCCTTGCTGGCCGCCATCAGCCAGAAGCGGCCGACCCTGATCCACGAACAGAACGCCGTGCTGGGCCGCACCAACCGCTGGCTCGCCCCTTATGTGGATCAGGTGGCCTCGGCCTTCCCGATGCTGGAGCGGACGCCCGAAAAGGTCCGCGCGCCGGTCGAGGTGGTCGGCATCCCCGTCCGCGCCGACATCCGCGCCCTTCACGACCGCGCCTATGTGGCGCCCGACTACCGCATCCGGGTGCTGGTCACGGGCGGCAGCCAGGGCGCCCGCATCCTGTCCGAGACTGTCCCCCGCGCCCTGGCCGCCTTGCCCGAGACCCTGCGCGCCCGTCTGAAGGTGGAGCAGCAGACCCGCGCCGAGTCGCTGGAGGCCGCGCAGCAGATCTATCTGGAGTCCGGGATCGCCGCCGAGGTGGCGCCCTTCTTCCGCGACATGAGCGCCCGCCTCTCGGGCGCCCATCTGGTGATCGGCCGTGCGGGGGCCTCCACCGTGTCCGAGCTCGCCGTCGCCGGCCTGCCGTCGATCCTGATCCCGCTCAAGATCGCCACCGACGACCATCAGCGGGCGAACGCGAAGCTGCTGGCCGATGCGGGCGCCGCCTGGGTCATCACCGAGGACGACCTGACGGTGGACAGCCTGACGGCGGCGGTTCAGTCCTTGCTGTCCAATGCGTCCGGTCTGGCCGCGCGCGCCGGCGCCGCCCGCTCGGTGGCCATGCCCGACGCGGTCAATCGCCTGGCGGACGTGGTGGAGCGCACCGCAGCGGGCTGAGCAGGGAACGGGAACGGACGCCATGAACTATTCCGCAATGCCCGAACCGATCCGCAATCTGACCCGTGAGGTGTTCGCCCTGTGGCGCCAGTTCGACTGGCTGCCGGAATGGGCCGTCATCGGCATCGTGATCCTGGTCACGGTGGCGGCGGGGCTTATGGCCAACAGCATCGTCTTCCGCATCCTCACCTTCGCGGTGCGCAAGCGCGACCTGTTCTGGCGCGGGGTGGTGGCGCGGGCGCGGTTCAAGGTGCGGCTGGCGGTGCTGATCATCGCCTTCGCCCTGGCCATCACCATCTCGCCACTGGACCCCGCCACCAGCGAGTTCATCCGCCGCACCCTCCTGTTCGCCTTCATTCTCGTGATGGGCTGGATGGCCATAGGGGCCATGGACATGTGGTCGGCGGTCTATCTGCGCCGCTTCAACATGGAGGCGGAGGACAATCTGGTCGCCAGGAAGCACATCACCCAGACGCGCATCCTGCAGCGGGTGGCGGCGGTCCTGATCGCGGTCATCGCCCTCGCCCTGGCCCTGCTGACCATCCCCGAGGTGCGCAACTGGGGCCTGTCCCTGCTGGCGTCGGCCGGCGTGGTGGGCATCATCGCGGGCCTGGCCCTACAGCCGTTCCTCACCAATCTGATCGCCGGCGTCCAGATCGCCACGGCCCAGCCGATCCGCATTGACGACGCCGTGATTGTCGAGGGCGAGTTCGGCAACATCGAGGAGATCACCTCCACCTATGTGGTGGTGCGGCTGTGGGACTGGCGGCGCATGGTGCTGCCCCTGACCTATTTCATCACCACCCCGTTCCAGAACTGGACCCGCGACAGCTCGCGCCTGATCGGCTCGGCCTTCTTCTTCGTGGACTACGCCGCGCCCATCGACCGGCTGCGCGCCGCCTTCGAGGCCATCGTCAGGGCGTCGCCCCACTGGGACCACGACGTGATCGCCCTGCAGGTCACCGACATCACAGAGCGCACCCTTCAGGTCCGCACCCTGATGAGCGCAAGGAACGCCGGTTCCGCCTTCGACCTGCGCTGCGAGGTGCGCGAGAAGCTGATGGCCTTCATGCGTGACGAGTGCCCGCAGGCCCTGCCGCGCGAACGCTTCGCCGCCGAGGAGGTCAGTCCGTCGGCCCAGGGCCATCCAGCTCTGCCAGAAGCGCGCGGCCCCGGCTGACTGCCGCGGTGACGGACGTCACCGTTTCGGCCTCGCTCCGCGCACCGGCGCAGGCGATGTCGAACAGGTCGCCCATGTCGCCGCCGGGGCTGACCGGCGCGGGGGGCGTGGAATCCGGCGTGGCCGGGCCCTCGGTCCCGTCCTCGGCCAGGGAGGCGAAGTCCAGCCGGTCGCCCGTGCGCGCGGCGCAGTCGAACCGCCAGTTGGACCAGCCGCCCGCATAGGCCCGCCCGCCCGCCTCGAAGCCCGGCTCCACCACCTGAAGCGCCCGGATTGTCACCATCTCGCCGTCGCGCTCCAGACTGGTGCGGTCGGCGAAGACGGCGAACCGTCCAACGCTGCTGAGGACCAGGTCATGGTCGTCCGGCTGCGGCGCGGTGGTCTGAAGGGCGGCGGCGAGAAGGATGGCGAGCATGCTTTTCGCCTAGCAGCGCGCGGAACCACAGGCAAAGCGCCTTGGCCCTTCGCAGGCGGGATTGCGGCGGCTATAGCCCTGTGATGATCGCGCGCCTCAGACCCGTCCCCTTCCATCTCGGCCCCGTCCACTTCGTCGGCATCGGCGGCATCGGCATGAGCGGCATCGCCGAGATCATGCTCAAGATCGGCTATCTGGTGCAGGGCTCCGACGCCAAGGCCAGCGCCAACACCGAACGGCTGGAGGCTCTGGGCGCCCGCGTGTTCATCGGCCACGACGCCGCCCATGTGGGCGAGGGCGTCTCGGCGGTGGTCTATTCCACCGCCGTGAAGGCCGACAATCCCGAGATGGTCGTGGCCCGCCAGCGCCGCATCCCCCTGGTCCGCCGGGCCGAGATGCTGGCCGAGCTGATGCGGCTGCAATTCTCCATCGCGGTGGGCGGCACCCACGGCAAGACCACCACCACCTCCATGATCGCGGCCCTGCTGGACGCCGGCGATCTGGACCCCACGGTGGTCAACGGCGGCATCATCAACGCCTATGGCACCAACGCCAAGGTCGGCGACGGCGACTGGATCGTGGTGGAGGCCGACGAGAGCGACGGCAGCTTCCTGCGCCTGAAATCCACCGTGGCCATCGTCACCAACATCGACCCGGAGCATCTGGATCACTACGGCGACTTCGACGCCGTGCGCCGGGCCTTCGTGGATTTCATCGAGAACATCCCCTTCTACGGCTTCGGCGTGGTCTGCCTGGACCATCCCGAGGTGCAGCGGCTGGTTGCCACCATCGATAACCGCCGCCTCATCACCTACGGCGTGAACCCCCAGGCCATGGTGCGGGCCGAGCACTGCGAGATGGGCCCCGACGGCGCCCGCTTCGACGTGGTGATCCAGGGCGCCGGCCTCGCCGCGCTGGAGGAGCCCATCCGCATCAGCGGCCTGCACCTGCCCATGGCGGGCTGGCACAATGTCTCCAACGCCCTGGCCGCCATCGCCGTGGCCCGCGAGCTGGGGGTGGACGACGACGCCATCCGCAAGGGCCTGGCCGGCTTCGGCGGGGTCAAGCGGCGCTTCACCACCACCGGCATCGTGGACGGGGTGCGCATCGTGGACGACTACGGCCACCACCCGGTCGAGATCGCTGCGGTGCTGAAGGCCGCGCGTCAGGTGGTGGACACTGCCGCCGGCGGCAAGGTGATCGCCGTGGTCCAGCCGCACCGCTTCACCCGCCTGCGCGACCTGATGGAGGACTTCTCCACCTGTTTCTCCGACGCCGACACCGTGCTGGTGGCCGACGTCTATGCGGCGGGCGAGGCGCCCATCGAGGGCGTCGACAAGCACG
>NZ_PNLV01000146.1 GCF_013823285.1 Brevundimonas sp.
TTCCCAAGCTGAATGTCGGGGGTTCGATTCCCCCCGCCCGCTCCAGGCTTCCGCCGATCAGGGCTGCAGGCGATAGCCGCCGGCGTCGGTGACCAGCAGCCGCGCCTGGCCCGGTTCTGGCTCGATCTTCTGGCGCAGACGATAGATGTGGGTTTCCAGGGTGTGGGTGGTGACACCGGCGTTGTAGCCCCACACCTCCGCCAGAAGCTCCTCACGCGACACGGGCTTGGCGCCGGCGCGATAGAGGTACTTCAGGATGTTGGTCTCCTTCTCCGTCAGGCGGATCTTCTTGTCCCTGGGCCCCATCAGGATCTTGCCGGCGGGCCGGAACTCGTAGGGGCCGACGGTGAAGACCGCATCCTCGGACTGTTCGTGGCTGCGCAGGTGGGCGCGGATGCGCGCCAGCAGCACGCCGAACCGGAACGGCTTGGTGACATAGTCGTTGGCGCCGGAGTCCAGGCCCAGGATCGCATCGGAGTCCGCCACGGCCCCGGTCAGCATGATGATCGGCGTCTTGACCCCGGCCTTGCGCAGCTGGCGGCAGGCCTCGCGCCCGTCCATATCGGGCAGGTCCACGTCCAGCAGGATCAGGTCGGCGCGGATTTCCTTGCCCATGCGCACGCCGTCGGTCGCCGTAGCGGCCTGGACGGTCCTGAACTCGTCATGCATGTCCAGCTGTTCGGCCAGCGCCTCGCGCAGCTCGGTGTCGTCGTCGATGATCAGGAGGGTTTTGGATTGCGCCATGGGACAAGAATGGCGAGCGCCGCGCCTCTCGCCAAGGCTTGAACGGCGAAATTCGCACGGCTTGCGAGACTTCTCGTCGGATCAGGCGTCGGAACGGGCGCCGAACAGGGCCGAGCCGACGCGCACATGGGTCGCGTCGAAGCGCACGGCGGTCTCGTAATCCCCGCTCATGCCCATGGACAGCGTCCCGAGGCCGTTGCGCGCCGCGATCCGCGCCAGCAGGGCGAAATGCATGGCCGGCTCCTCCTCCAGCGGCGGAATGCACATCAGGCCCTGAAGCTCGAAGTCGTAGTCAGAGCGAACCCGCGCGATGAAGGCGTCCGCTTCGGCGGGAAGGACGCCCGCCTTCTGCGGCTCGTCGCCGGTGTTGAGCTGGATCAGCACCCGGGGCCGCACCCCGGCCTTCATGCCCGCTTCGGCGAGCGCTCGCGCCAGCTTCTCCCGGTCCAGGGTCTCGATCACGTCGAACAGGGCCAGGGCCTGGTCCGCCTTGTTGGACTGCAGCGGCCCGACCAGCCGCAGGTGCAGATCGGGCAGGGCCGCGCGCCGTTCGCTCCAGCGGCCCTGCGCCTCCTGAACCCGGTTTTCCCCGAACACGCGCTGGCCGGCGTCCAGGGCGGCCTGGATCGCGGCTTCGGGCTGCTGCTTGGAAACGGCGGTCAGCGTGATATCCGAGGGTTCCCGCCCCGCCGCGCGCGCCGCCTTGGCGATGCGGCGGCGCACCGTGTCCAGGGCTGAGGCGACGAGAGAATCCATGGTCCTGTCCGACGAAGCGACCCGGTTGTGGGAGACGGCCAAGGCCTTAAACCGCGCCGCCGCCCGTGTCAGCCCGTCGGCGGCGGGCCTCCCGCCCCTGATCCTCGTCACCGACCCGGACCGCACGCCCCGTCCATGGGAGATCGCCGCCCGCCTGCCCGCCGGCGCGGCGGTGATCCACCGCGCCTTCGGCAGGCCCGGGGCGGAGACGGACGCCCGGCGGCTGAGGGATGTGACGCAAGCGGCGGGGGTGCGCCTGCTGATCGGACTGGATGTGGCCCTGGCCGTCGCCGTCGGCGCGGACGGGGTGCATCTGCCCGAGCGCGCCCTCGATCAGGCGGACGAGGCGCGAGCGCTCGGTCTGGCGCTGGTCACCGGGGCGGCCCACTCGCCGGAAGCCTTGGCGCGCGCGGCGGCCCTGCGGCTGGACGCGGCGCTGCTGTCGCCCGTCTTTCCCACCACAAGCCCGTCTGGCGGCGCGGCGCTGGGCCCCGAACGCTTCGCTGACTGGACCTGCGGCGCCGGCCTGCCGGTGATCGCGCTGGGCGGGATAAACGCCGGCAATGCGGCGGCGCTGTCGGACAGCGGGGCCTGCGGTCTCGCCGCGGCGGAGGGCGTGACCAGGGCTTTCGCCCCGGCCGGAGGAGCCTAGGCCATTTTCGCCATGTCGATGACGAAGCGGTAGCGCACGTCCGACTTCTCCAGCCGGGCATAGGCCTCGTTGATCTGGTCCGGGGCGATCAGTTCAATGTCGCAGGCGAGGCCGTGCTCGGCGCAGAAGTCCAGCATTTCCTGGGTCTCGCGGATGCCGCCGATCAGCGAGCCGGCGACGGCGCGACGACGCCACAGCAGCCCCATGGCGTAGACCGGCAGGCCTTCGGTGGTCAGGCCAAGCATGACCATGGTCCCGTCCTTGGCCAAAAGCTGGACGTGGCTGGCGATCTCATGCGTGGCCGAGACGGTGTTGATGATCAGGTCGAATTTCTCGGCCGCGGCGGCCATCGCCGTCTTGTCGGAGTTGATGAGGAAATGTTTGGCCCCCATCCGCTCGGCGTCGGCCTTCTTGCGGTCCGAGGTCGACAGCACGGTGACCTCCGCCCCCATGGCCGCCGCCTGTTTGACCGCCATATGGCCCAGGCCGCCGAGGCCGATCACGGCGACCTTCGAGCCCGGCCCGACCTTCCAGTGGCGCAGCGGCGAATAGGTGGTGATGCCGGCGCACAGCAGGGGGGCGGCGGTGTGGAGGGGAATGCTGTCGGGAATGGTGACGACATAGTTCTGGTCGACCACGATGGCGCTGGAATAGCCGCCCTGGGTGACCGTCTGCCCGACAGTCTCGCCCTTCGGGTCGGCCGAGCCATAAGTCTGGGTCATGCCGGGCACGCAATACTGTTCCTCGCCGTCCAGACAGGGCTGGCACTGGCGGCAGCTGTCCACCATGCAGCCCACGCCCACCCGGTCGCCCACCTTGAAGCGGCTGACATTGCCGCCCACCGCCGTCACCAGACCGGCGATCTCGTGGCCCGGCACGATGGGATAGCGGGTGCCGCCCAGATCATTCTTGGCGATGTGCAGGTCCGAGTGGCAGACACCGCAGAATTTGATCTCGATGGCCACATCGTCCGGCCCGGGATCGCGGCGATCGAAGCGGTAGGGCTCAAGCGGCTTGTCGGCGGCGACGGCGGCGAAGGCGCGGGTGGCGATGGGCATGAAATCTCCTGACAACTTCAGGTCTAGGTGTGGGCTCGCGCCATCATGCGCAACCGTCACGGGAGCCTTTCGATCAGGGCCATGGCCGCGGCCGGGTTCCTCACCTTCGCCCCGGCGATGAAATAGGCGAAGACGTCGCCTGTCTTGCCCCAGCCCTTCACCCGGTCCGCCACGGCGTCCAGTTCAGCGGCTGTCATGCCCGTGGGCTCGTCCTCGCGGCTGGACATCAACCGGGCATAGCGGAAATCTGCCGTGTCCTGATCGATGCGCGGCCACTCCGGCGCCTCGTCGTCCTCGGCGTAGACGATGGCCGCGCCGTATTTCGCCGCCAGATCGTGGAACTGCGGCACATCGAAACCAGGGTTCCGAACCTCCAGGGCGTGGCGCAGGCGCAGGCCGTCCTTCTCCTTCGGCAACAGCTTCAGGAAACCCTCGAAATCTTCCGGATCGAACTTTTTCGTGGCCATGAACTGCCAGTTGATCGGCCCCAGCTTGTCGCCCAGCTCCGTCAGGCCCTGGGACAGGAAGCGGTCGAAGCTCTCGCCGCCCTCGGACAGAACCTTGCGATTGGTGCAGTAGCGGCTGGCCTTGACCGAAAAGACGAACCCGTCGGGCGTCTCGTCCCGCCATTTCCGCCAGCTGTCCGGCTTGAAGGTGGAATAGTAGGTGCCGTTGATCTCGATCGAGCTCAGCTTCGAGGCCGCATATTCCAGCTCGCGCTTCTGGACCAGGCCGTCGGGATAGAACACGCCCCGCCACGGCTCATAGGTCCAGCCGCCGATGCCGATATGGATGGCTCCGCTCATGACCGGTCCCGCTCCGTATTCAGCCGCATGGCGCGGCCCGACGGATTATGACGCAGTCTGTTCGCTCGCGCACCCTTGCGCCGTCACCGCCAGAATGCCCGCCAGCAGGGTGGCGGCGGTGATGGGCTTGGGCACATGGATGTCCGCCCCGGCCTCGCGGGACTGATCCCGGTGCTCGGCCATGGCGTTTGCGCTCAGCATGACGATGGGGGTGGGGGTCGAACCCCTCTCGGCCTCCATCCGGCGGATTTCGCGGGTGGCGGTGAGGCCGTCCATGCCCGGCATCTGCATGTCCATCAGCACCACGTCGAAACGGTCTTTGGCGAAAGCGGCCACGGCCTGGGCCCCATCCTCGGCGATGACCACCTCCGCGGCGTGGGCGCCCAGAATCAGCTGCACCACCCGCTGGTTGGTGGGATGGTCCTCGGCCAGCAGCACGCGCAGGGGCCGGTCCAGTCCGCCGCCGGTCAGGGTCGTCGGGCGTTCACGGGCGTCATAGTCGGCCAGGGAGGCGGCCCGGGGCAGGGGAATCTCCACCTCGAACCGGCTGCCGGCGCCCGGGGTGGAGGCCGCGGCGATCCCTCCGCCCATCATTTCCACCAGCGAACGGCAGATGGACAGCCCCAGCCCTGTGCCGCCGAAGCGGCGCGTGATGGTGGCGTCGGCCTGGTTGAACCGGTCGAA
>NZ_PNLV01000147.1 GCF_013823285.1 Brevundimonas sp.
CTTCGACACCTACCTGGACCTGGGCCGCATGGCCGCCGGAGGGTTCGAAGGCATCGCCTCTGACGACGACGGCGGCGATGGGCTGAACTCGCGTCTGGTCCACACCTTCGCCGAGGCGGGCGACTACGAGCTTCGCGCGCGTTCGTTCGGCGGGGCGGGCACGGGCGCCTACACCCTGGACGTCAACGAGATCGAGCCGGATCCCGAGCCCACGCCATTGGCTTTCGGCCAATCGATCCAGGGCGAGATTTCCGAGAACAGCGCGCAGGGCTCGTCGAACCGGCGCTATGACGCCTACCGGTTCAGGGGACAGGAAGGCCAGCGGGTGCAGATCGTCATGCGCTCGGGCGATTTCGACAGCTATCTGGAGATCGGATCGGCCGAGGGCGAGTTCACCGCCATGGCCTATGACGACGACGGTCTGGGCGAGGGGCTGAACTCGCGCCTGAACTTCACCATCCCGGAGACCGGCGACTACATCATCAGGGCCCAGCCGCTGGGTGGAAGCGGACGGGGCCTCTATGCGCTGGAGCTGACCGATCGCGGCCCGGCGCCGGTGGCGGGCAGCATCATGATCGGCGCGACCGTGCGCGGCAGCCTGACCGAGAACGACAGCATGGCGGCCGGGGACGCCAGCTTCTACGACGACTACCGATTCCAGGTTGAAGAGGGCGACCGGCTGCGGCTGACCATGGTGTCCAACGCGTTCGACGCCTTCCTGGCGCTGGGCCGGGGGCTGGCGGAGGACTTCGTGCTGCTGGCCTCGGATGATGACGGGCTGTCGGACACCAACTCGCTGATCGAACACGAGTTCGACGAGGCGGGCTGGTACACCCTGCGGGCCAACAGCTATGCGCCCAACTCCACCGGCCCCTATGTGATCAGCATCGAGCGGCGAGAGTAGGCCTCAGCCCAGCGCCACGTCGTCCGGGCAGAGCGTCGCCAGCCAGCCGCGCTCGATCACTTCGGCGGCGGACTGGATGTGGTCGGCGAAATAGCGGTCGGTGGGGATGGCCGCGGCCACGGTGCGCAGCTGCCCAAGCGCCTGCTCCAGCGGCGGCGAGGACGTCAGCGGGCGGTGGTGCTCGATCCCCTCGGCGGCGGCCAGCAGCTCCACCGCCAGGATGTTCGCGACGTTGTCGGCCATGTCGCCCAGCCGCCGGGCGCCGTGGGTGGCCATGGAGACATGGTCCTCCTGACCGGCCGAGGTGGGAATGGTGTCCACCACCGCCGGATGGGCCAGCATCTTGTTCTCTGACGCCAGGGCGGCGGCCGTGACCTGGGCGATCATGAAGCCCGAGTTCAGGCCCGGGTCGCTGGTCAGGAAGGCGGGCAGGCCGCTCATCTTGGGGTCGATCAGGATGGCGGTCCGGCGCTCTGAAATGCTGCCGATCTCGGCGATGCACAGGGCCAGCTGGTCGGCGGCGAAGGCCACCGGCTCGGCGTGGAAATTGCCGCCGGACAGCACGTCGCCGCTTTCGGGGAAGACCAGGGGATTGTCGGTGGCGGCGTTGGCTTCGATCATCAGGGTGCGGGCGACCGCGCTCATGACGTCGAGGATGGCGCCCATGACCTGGGGCTGGCAGCGGAAGGAATAGGGGTCCTGCACCTTCAGGCAGTCGTCGCGGTGGCTGTCGCGGATGGGGCTGTCGGCCATCAGGGCGCGCAGGGCGGCCGCCGTGTCGATCTGGCCGGGCTGGCCGCGCAGCTCGTGGATACGGGCGTCGAACGGGGCGTCGGAGCCCTTCAGCGCGTCGGTGGACATGGCGCCCGTGACCAGCGCCGAGCGGAACAGGTTTTCGGCCCGGAACAGGCCGACCAGGGCCAGAGCCGTGGAGCACTGGGTGCCGTTCAGCAGGGCCAGGCCCTCCTTGGCGGCGAGGACGACGGGCTTCAGGCCCGCCTTCTCCAGCGCGACGTCCGCCGGCGCCCAGGCGTCCTCGAACCAGACCTTCTGGCGCGGTTCGCCGATCATGGCGGCGGCCAGATGGGCGAGGGGGGCCAGATCGCCCGAGGCGCCCACCGAGCCCTTGGCCGGGATCAGCGGGACCAGCCCCCGGTTCAGCATCCCGGCCAGAAGCTGGACCGTTTCACGCCGCACGCCGGACACGCCGCGCGTCAGGGACGCGATCTTCAAGGCCATGATCAGGCGTACGGTCTGGTGGGCGAGCGCCGCGCCGACGCCGCAGGCGTGCGACAGGACCAGATTTTTCTGCAGGGTCTCCAGATCCGCGTCGTCGATGCGGGTGTTGGCCAGCAGGCCGAAGCCGGTGTTGACCCCGTAGACGGTGCGGCCGTCCTCTACGATCCGGGCCACCGTGGCCGCGCCCTGATCCAGCAGGTCGAGGGCGGCGGGGGCGATGACGACGGGGGTGTGCTCGGTGGCCAGGGTGCGCAGCTGATCCAGCGTCAGGCGCTCGGCGCCGATGGTGATGCTCATCGTGCCGCCTCCAGCGAGGGCAGGTTCAGGTCGTGCTCGCGTGCGGCGTCCTTGGCGATGTCATACCCCGCGTCGGCGTGGCGCATGACGCCGGTGGCCGGGTCGTTCCACAGGACGCGCTCCAGCCGCTTCGCCGCCTCGGCCGTGCCGTCCGCCACGATGACAACGCCCGAGTGCTGGGAGTATCCCATGCCCACCCCGCCGCCATGATGCAGCGACACCCAGGACGCGCCCGAGGCCGTGTTCAGCAAGGCGTTCAGCAGGGGCCAGTCCGATACGGCGTCCGAACCGTCAATCATTGACTCGGTCTCGCGATTGGGGCTGGCCACCGAGCCGGAGTCCAGATGGTCCCGACCGATGACGATGGGCGCCGACAGCTCGCCCGAGGCCACCATCTCGTTGAACATCAGCCCGGCCCGATGCCGGTCGCCGAGGCCGATCCAGCAGATGCGCGCGGGCAGGCCCTGGAAGGCGATGCGCTCGCTCGCCATGTCCAGCCAGCGATGCAGCCCGGCGTTGTCGGGAAACAGGCGCTTCATGGCTTCGTCGGTCTTGCGGATGTCCTCCGGATCACCCGACAGCGCCGCCCAGCGAAACGGCCCGATTCCCCGGCAGAACAGGGGACGGATATAGGCGGGCACGAAGCCGGGAAAGGCGAAGGCGTCCTTCACGCCCTCGTCGAAGGCCACCTGACGGATGTTGTTGCCATAGTCGGTGGTGGGCACGCCTTGCGCATGGAAATCCAGCATGGCCTGCACGTGAACGGCCATGGACTTGCGGGCGGCCTTTTCGACGGCGGCGGGGTCGGACTGACGCTTCGTCTCCCACTCCGCGATGGTCCAGCCCGAGGGCAGATAGCCGTTGACCGGGTCGTGGGCGCTGGTCTGGTCGGTGACCAGATCAGGCCGCACGCCGCGCCGGATCAGTTCAGGCAGAACATCCGCTGCATTTCCCAACAACCCGATTGATTGAGGCTTTTTGTCCTTGATGGATTGGTTCAGAAGCTCCAGCGCCTCATCAAGGGTATCGGCCGCCACGTCCAGATAGCGGGTGCGCAGGCGCATCTCGATGCGGCTGGGCTGGCACTCGATGGCCAGGCACGACGCGCCCGCCATGGTGGCCGCCAGAGGCTGGGCCCCGCCCATGCCGCCGAGACCCGCGGTCAGGATCCACTTGCCGGACCAGTCGCCGCCGTAGTGCTGGCGGCCCGCCTCCATGAAGGTCTCGTAGGTGCCCTGAACGATGCCCTGGGTGCCGATGTAGATCCAGGACCCGGCGGTCATCTGGCCGTACATCATCAGGCCCTTGCGATCGAGTTCGTTGAAGTGCTCCCACGTGGCCCATTTCGGAACGAGGTTGGAGTTGGCGATCAGCACCCGCGGCGCGTCCTCGTGGGTGAGGAACACACCCACGGGCTTGCCCGACTGCACCAGCAGGGTCTCGTCCGGCTCCAGCCGCGTGAGCTGGTCGACGATGCGGTCGAAGGAGGGCCAGTCGCGCGCGGCCTTGCCGATGCCGCCATAGACCACCAGGTCCTCGGGCCGTTCGGCCACCTCGGGATCCAGATTGTTCATCAACATGCGCAGGGCGGCCTCGGCAGCCCAGGTCTTTGCGGTCTTCTCCGACCCGCGGGGGCTGCGGATGACGCGGATGTTGGGGGCGTCGGGCATTCAAGTCTCCCTGTCGAATGCGCTATTGTTATGTCTAGACATAATGGGGTGCAAGGGGCAGTCTGCGCGTTATGGACGCCGAGCCCCTGCATCGACGCATCGCGCGGGACATCGAACGCCGCATCGCCTCGGGCGACTGGGCGCCGGGTTTCCGCATCCCCACCGAAGCGGAGCTGACGGCCGAATACGGCTGCGCCCGCATGACCGTCTCGCGAGCGGTTTCGGAGCTGGCGGCGCGGGGGCTGGTGGTGCGGCGCCGCCGGGTCGGCACGGTGGTGGCGCATCCGCCGGTTCATTCCTCGGCGTTACTGGCCATTCCTGACATTCAGGCGGAAGTGCAGGCGCGTGGGCTGATCTATTCGCACAGGCTGATGGGACGAATCGTGCGCCCGACGCTGGCTGACGAGGCCGAGCTGGG
>NZ_PNLV01000148.1 GCF_013823285.1 Brevundimonas sp.
GCGGCATGGCGGCCTCCCACGGATTTACCGCCTCCGGGACCGGGGTCACGGGAGCGAAGGCGGGCGTCTATCAGAGCGGGGGTGGAAAGGCAAACGGCGCAGGGCCGATCGCGAGCCGCCTGCTGGGCAGCAGCGGCGCCCACTGCTAAGGTGCGTAGATGGACCCTGAACAGCAAATGCCGCCCAAAGGCGCAAGTCTGGAAGACAGGGCCGCGAAGGCTCTGAACGCTGTCATGATCATGCTGTTGTCCGCCGCCGCAGCCGCATTCGGGGCGTGGATGTCCTTTATCTATATCCAGCGAGCGCTTGCGAGAGGCCTGGATTTCACCTGGACTGAAATCATGGCCTCGGGCCAGATTTTGAGCGGCTTGTTCGTGTTTGTGCTCGCCTGCTTCGGAATGCGCTTCGGCTTCAGGATGCTGTTCAAGACCTCAGCGCCAGGCTGAACGCTATCAGAGCGCCCTCACTCCATCCGCAGCCTCGGCGTCGGGCTCGAAATCACGCGCCAGGTCGTGGATGCGGCTCTTCATCACCCCGGCCTTCTTGAGCGCGAGCGAGGCGGCCCAGCGGGCGGCCAGTTCGGGGCGGGCCATGCGGTCGGTGGGGCGCGGACGGCCGCCGCGCTCGCGCAGCACCGCATTGGTGAACAGGGCGCCGTTCCTGAAGCGCGAGCCCCAGGTCTGGAAGTCCATGGAGAGCGAGACGCAGAACTGGTCCAGATTGCGCACCCGGTGCGGGGCGTAGATGGGCCAGGTCAGGGCCTGACCGGGCTCCAGATCGATGACCGACGCGTCGGCCTCGAAGTCGGGGCGGTAGGGGATCTCCTCGGTAGTCTGGAGGGCGATGACCTGCTCCATGCTGGCCTCGGGCAGGTGGGTCTCGTCGCCGGGATAGACGAAGACGCGCTTGCGGCCCCGCATGTGGAACAGCACCACCCCCGCATTGTCGAAATGGTAGGGCGCGCCGGATTTGGGCGATGACAGGATCAGCTGGCCGGCGTTGCGCACGGCTTTCAGGCCGGGGATCGACGACTGGATGGCACCGAACTCGTCCATGGCGGCGGCCCAGAGCTCGGGCCAGCCGTCCTGCACGTCGCGCAGATTGACCCACAGCCGGCCCTGCTGGATGGCCTTGAGCAGGTCCGCGCCGGACAGGGCGCCGCGCGCGCCGGTGCGCAGGGTGTGGCCGCCGTCGTCCTGGTAGTCGTACAGGTTGATGTCGATGAGCCCGGCCGGATAGCGGTCCAGCACCTGGGCCAGCCGGTCGTCGTCGGCGAACCCGGCGGCCACCAGACCGTGGGGAAAGACCCGGGCCTCGCGGATGGGGCCTGAGTAGCGAGTTCCGTCCATGCTCAGGCCTCGGCGCGGGCGGGGCTGGCCTTGGCCAGGGCGGCGCGGGCCGCTTCGAAGACGCCGCGCGCGCGGGCGGCGGGATCGGTCTCGCAGGCCTCGATGGCTGACCAACGGCGGCGCACGCTGGCGCGCAGGCGCTCGCCGCGATCCCCGCCCGCCGCGTTGAGTACGCCCACCGCCGCCTGGCTGACCGTGGCGCCGAGGCCCGGTCGGACGATGACGCCCTCGCGCACGGTCTGGGATGCGTTGCAGAAGTACTTCTTGTAGCCCTCGCCGCCGAAGCCGTAGTCGAACACCCGGTAGCCGCGCGCGCCCATCAGACGCATGGTGTCCATGCTGAGCATGATGCCCGGCGAGCAGCGCGCCGCGGCGGGCTCATAGACCGGGAACCAGAAGTGCCAGCGGGTCCCGGCGTGCAGGGAGAACTCCATGGCCGCCACGGTGTCGCCCGCCGTCAGGGTGGCGATGGAGGCGCCGAAGTCGCCCTCCTGCTCGTCCATCAGGGCGTGCAGCAGATCCCGGGTCCAGCCGCAGGCGAAGATGTCGTGGCGGCCCGTGCGGCGGTACTGGTCGCGCTTGAGCTCAATCAGGCGATCCAGCAGGGCCGTGTCCCGCTGGTCGGTGCGGGTCTCGATGGGGCCAAGGTCGCGCTCCAGCCCCCGGCGGGCGCGCTCCTTGTCCTTGAAATATTTGCGCTCGGTCTCGCGGCGCTCGGCGTACCAGGCCTCGTAGCCGGACTCGGGCAGGGTCACCATCAGGCAGTCGCGCTCCACCAGCCCCCTCGCCTCGCCCACCCAGGCGCCCACGTTGAGGCGCGCGCCGTTCAGCAGGCGGGCCAGCCCATGCAGCTCGGGCGCCTCGCCGGGACGGGCGATGACGCCGTGAAAGTCGTTCATGGGCGCGCCCAGCGGCAGGATCGAGCCGCCGCGGCGCTGGAACGGGAAGAAGCCGACGATCTCTCCGCCCCGGTGCAGCACGGCCACGGCGGCGCCGGGGCTGACGCGGGCGGCGACCCGGGTGAAGCGGGGGCGGAAATAGGCGGAGGTCAGGTCCGGATTGGCGGCGACCATCTGGCGCCAGAGGGTCCATTCGGACTCGCCCAGGGCGTCGGCCGCCATGATCTCGACGGTCAGGGTTTGCATGCCGGGCTCCTGTCGCATGGCCGGACCCTACCCCTGTCCCCGTTGCAGGACGGTTTAGGGGCATGGTGAACGAAACCCCACCGCCTGTCGGGGCGTTGAGGAAAACACACAGGAGATCAAGGCCATGACCGACGAACGTCCGGACAACCGCTCTGTCGAAAACGAAGAGCTGCGCAAGCCCGCCAACGAGGGCGAGCCGCCTCGCCCCGCTACCGAGCCCAAGGGGGCCAAAGGCTCGTCCAACTCGGGGGAAACGGCCACCGATCCCGCCACGGGCGAAGAGAACTAGGCTGCTCTCTCTCAAGAGCTGATTGGAACAGGCGCGGCCGGGCGGGGTTGGTTGTGCACACCCCTGTCCGGAGCCTGTTCATGATCATTCGCCCTTCCCACATCGCCCTGCTCGCCGCCCTGCCAATGCTCGCCACGGCGGCCTGTGGCGATCGGGATCGCGAGCGGCCGGCCACGGAGGCGGCGAGTCCGGCCTCGGACGAGGCGGCGAGGCTGCGGCAATCCATCGAGTCGGCCACCTTCACGCCGCCCGTATCTGACGAGGCCGGCGAGTCGATCAGCGGCGATTCAGCGGACGCCCAGAGCGGAGACGCGGCGTCGGCGGCCCGGGGAGGTGCGGTGGACGACGCCCTGCCAGAGGACGCGCGGCCAGACCCGGCCATGGTCCGGGTCCAGATTCTGCTGGACCGCACCCGGTTCTCGCCCGGCATCATCGACGGGCTGGGCGGCGAGAATACCCGCCAGGCCATCGCGGCCTTCCAGGAGGCCAACGACCTTGAGGTGACCGGCGAACTGAGCGCCGAGGTGTTCGAGCAACTGACTTCGGGCGACAGCAACAGGGTGCTGACCGACTACACCATCACCGGGGAGGACGCGGCCGGGCCGTTCATCGGCGAGGTTCCCGAGGGCATGGAAGCCATGGCCGAGCTGGAGACGGTGGGTTACGCCGACGCCCGCGAGGCGCTGGCCGAGAAATTCCACATGAGCGAGGCCTTGCTGGATGCGCTGAACCCCGGCGTCGATTTCGGGCGCGCGGGCCAGCGCATCGTCGTGGCCTCCACCGGCCCGGCCGAGCTGGACGGCGAGGTGGCGCGGATCGTCGTCAACAAGAACGAGAGCTCGGTGCGGGCCTTCGATGCGGATGGACAGCTGCTGGCCTTCTATCCGGCCACCATCGGCAGCGGCGAGACCCCCTCCCCGTCCGGCAGGCACACGGTGCGGGCGGTCGCGCCGGAGCCCAACTACACCTACGACCCGTCGCGGCTGAGCTCGGCCAGCGGCGGCCGCGCGGTGGTGATCCCGCCGGGTCCGAACAATCCGGTGGGCTCTGTGTGGATCGACCTTTCGCGGGACAGCTACGGCATCCACGGCACGCCCGAGCCGGCGGAGATCGGCAAGACCGCCTCCAGCGGCTGCGTGCGCCTGACCAACTGGGACGCCGAACAGCTGGCGTCGGGGGTGGAGCCGGGGGTGGTGGTGGAGTTTGTCTGAGGCGCCTGCCTTCTCCCGTTGGGAGAAGGGGGAACCCGCGCACCGGAGCGTAGCGGAGGTTCTGCGCGCGGGGGATGAGGGTTCGGTGGGCCCGGATGAAGACATCCGACCCTCACCCTGCGCGCTGTAGAAGCGGTCTGCTTCGCATCCCGCTGCGCGCAGCCCTCTCCCATCGGGAGAGGGAAAAGCAAAACGGCCCCGGAGCGTCCTCCGGGGCCGCTCTTTTATGTCTGGCCTATGCTCGCCTCGCGGAGGCTCGCGGCTTGAGGCCCATTTTCGCGGCCTATGCTCGCGACGCGGTCGCTCGCGGCTTGAGGCCGGATGGCAAAACGGCCCCGGAGTTTCCTCCGGGGCCGCTCTGTATTCAGGTCAGAAGACCGAGCTTACTCGGTGATCTTGGCCACCACGCCGGCGCCGCCTCCGTGTGCGGTTTCCGCGCACGGCGCTCGTCGCGCAGATTACTCCGTAATCTTCGCGACGACACCTGCTCCAACCG
>NZ_PNLV01000149.1 GCF_013823285.1 Brevundimonas sp.
CCGCCCGTTTCCTTTTGCACGGAATGGGCGTATGGAAACCTATCCGCGCCCGGCCGAAAGGTCGGGCGCCGCTGTTTTCAACGCCTGCTTCGCCGGGCCGCATTTCCAGGGGTTTCAACCCATGACCGACATCCTGATGCCCAAGGCCACCGCGGTCTGGCTGGTGGACAACACCTCGCTCAGCTTCGACCAGATCGCCGACTTCTGCGGTCTGCACCCGCTGGAAGTGCGCGGCATCGCCGACGGCGACGTGGCCCGCGACATCCGCGGTTCGGACCCCATCGTCAACGGCCAGCTGACCCGCGAGGAGCTGGACAAGGCCCAGAACGACGAAGCCTACCGCATGAAGGCGGTGGTCAGCGCCCACGCCGAGCTGTTCAAGCCGGCGAAGAAGGGCCCGAAATACACCCCGGTCTCGCGCCGTCAGGACCGCCCGGACGCCATCTCGTGGTTCGTGCGCAACCACCCCGAGGTGACCGACGCCCAGATCTCCAAGCTGCTGGGCACCACCAAGGCCACCATCGAGAGCGTGCGCAACCGCACCCACTGGAACAGCCCCAACATCAAGCCGGTGGATCCGGTGACCCTGGGCCTGACCAGCCAGATGCAGCTGGACGAACTGGTCAAGAAGGCCGCTGAGAAGAAGGCGAAGGACGACGCGAAAAAGGGCGGCGGCGTGCTGGCCCCCGCAGGCGAGGCCGAGGCTCCGGTCGAGGAAGAACCCGAGTTCACCCCCGAGGCGCGCGAGCGCCGCGGCGCCGAGCCCACCGCCGCGTCGGTGTTCGGCTCCAACGAGGACTGAGCCGGGCCTCACCGCCGAAATGCAAAAGGCCCCGCCGGCGACCGGCGGGGCCTTTCTCGTTTTCAGTCCGGAGGCGCCGCTAGTTCAGCCGCGCCTCGAGCGTTCGAATCTCTTCCTTCAGTCGGAGCTTCTGCTGTTTCAGCTCCCTGACGCGCAGCGAGTCGGCGCTGGGGTGGGTCATTTCCTGCTGGATGGTCTCATCCAGATTGCGGTGACGGTTTCCCAGTTCGCGAATGCGAGCGTCGATGGCCATGGCTTGCGCCTCCATGTTTAAGGGACCAGATAATCCAACGCCCGAAGCGGCCGTCTGTGGAGTCACATTCTGGTGACGGGCGGCCGCCGCCGGACATGAGGAGCATGGCGCCCAATATGGCCGATGATGTGAACAGAGCCGTATCCGGCGCCCGGGCGCGCCTGATCGTCGGAATTTCCGGAGCGTCCGGCGTGGCTTACGGCGTTCGAACACTGGACGCCCTGAACGATCTGGGCGTGGAAAGCCATCTGGTGGTCAGCCGCGCGGCGGCCATGACCCTGTCCCAGGAAACGACTCTTTCCCTCGCCGAGCTGAACGACAAGGCGTCGGTGGTTCACAAGATCGGCGATGTGGGGGCTGCCGTGTCGTCCGGCTCGTTCCGCACCCTGGGCATGGTGGTGGCGCCCTGTTCGGTGCGGACCATGAGCGAGATCGCCACCGGCGTGACCTCGACCTTGCTGACCCGCGCCGCCGACGTGACCCTGAAGGAGCGCCGCCGTCTGGTGCTGATGGTGCGCGAGACGCCGCTGCATCTGGGCCATCTGCGCACCATGACGGCCCTGGCCGAAATGGGGGCGGTGATCGCCCCGCCCCTGCCGGCCCTCTATGCGAAGCCCGCGTCCATCGAGGCGATGATCGACCAGTCGGTGGGCCGGATGCTGGACCTGTTCGGTCTGGACTGGGCCCCGGTGCGCCGCTGGCAGGGCATGGCGGCGGACGCGTCGGAATGAGCGACGGATTCTGGGACTGGGCCGTGGCGGCCTACGGGGCGCCCGGCGTGGCCGAGGAGTGCCTGCATCTTCAGGATGTTCACCAACAGGCGGTGCCGCTGCTGCTGTGGGCGGCCTGGCAGGCCGAGACCGGCCGCGCGCCCGACGAGGACGCCCTTGAGGGCGCCATCGACACCACCCGGGTCTGGGCCGATCATGCGGTGGTCCCGCTGAGGGAACTGCGCCGCGCCCTGAAGACGCGCCGGCCCGACATGGCCGACGCCGACCGCGAGGCGGTGCGGGCCCAGGTCAAGGCCGCCGAGCTGGAGGCCGAGCGCCGCCTGATGCTGGCGCTGGAAGGGCTGGCCCCTGAGCCGGGCGGCAAGGCGCCGGCGACGGTCGACCTGCTGGTCCGCGTGGCGCGCGCGTGGGGCGACCAGATCCCGCGGCCCGCCCTTGGCCATCTGGCCGAGGCTCTGGCGAAGCGGCTTCCGGCCTGACTCGGCCTTGGGTATAAGGGCGCGGACGGGGGCTCCATGAACGACGACGAAGACCTTTCCGACACCGAAGAACGCGAGCTGCACGACCGGGTGAAAGCCCTGCGTCAGGAGCACGCCGATCTGGACGCCGCCATCGAGGCCCTGGGCGCCATGCCCGTGCCCGACCAGCTGCGCATCGCCCGCATGAAGCGCAAGAAGCTGTCCCTGCGCGACGAGATCGTGAAGATCGAGAGCCGCATCCTGCCCGACATCATCGCCTGACGAAGGGCAGGATGCGGGCCCGGATCAGGCCTGCATGGTCCAGCCCTCGACGCCCATGGCCGCCTGTTTGAGGGCCTCCGAGCGCGTGGGGTGGGCATAGGAGGTGCGGGCGATGTCCTCGGAGGCGCCGCCGAAGGCCATGGTCATGCAGGCCGCGCCGATCAGCTCGCCCGCCTGCGGGCCATAGATGTGCACGCCCAGGACGCGGTCGGTCTTCGGATCGGCCAGAACCTTCACGAAGCCCTCGGTCTCGTGGTTGATCTTGGCGCGGCTGTTGGCGGCGAAGGGGAATTTGCCCTTTTTGAATTCCACACCCGCCTCCTTGAGCTGCTCCTCGGTCTTGCCGACCCAGGCCACTTCCGGGCCGGTGTAGATGACGCTGGGGACCAGATTGTAGTCCACGTGACCCGCCTTGCCCGCGATCAGCTCGACGGCGGCCACGGCGTCCTCCTCGGCCTTGTGGGCCAGCATGGGGCCGTGGGTCACGTCGCCGATGACCCAGATCCCGTCCTGACCGGCCTTGAAATGGTCGTTGGCGATGAAGCCGCGCTTGTCGGTCTCGATGCCGACGGTCTCCAGTCCCAGACCCGCCGTGTAGGGACGGCGGCCGATGGCCACCAGCACCACATCCCCCTTGAGGGTCTCGGCCTTGCCGCCGGCGGCGGGCTCGACGGTCAGCTCGACGCCGTCCTTGGCCACCTTGGCGCCGGTGACCTTCGTGCCCATGCGGAAGGTCATGCCCTGTTTGGTCAGGCCGCGCTGGAAGGCCGTGGCCACCTCGGCGTCCATGCCCGCGCCGATCTTGTCCAGATACTCGACAACCTCGACCTCGGCGCCGAGACGGCGCCAGACCGAGCCCAGCTCCAGCCCGATCACGCCGGCGCCGATGACGATCAGCTTCTTCGGCACCGCCGAGAGCGACAGGGCGCCGGTGGAGTCGATCACCTTGCCCTCCACGAACTCCACGCCCGGCAGGGGGGTGGGCTCGGAGCCGGTGGCGATGATGATGTTCTTCGCGGCCACGGTGGTCTTCGATCCGTCGGCGGCCTCGACCTCGACCTGGCCCTTTCCGGCGATGCGGCCCCGGCCCTTGAGCCAGTCCACCTTGTTCTTCTTGAACAGGAATTCGATGCCCTTGGTCAGCTGGCCGACGCTGTCGTCCTTCTGCTTCATCATCTGACCCAGGTCGAGTTCGCGGTTGGCGAGCTTGATGCCCAGCCCGGCGAACGCCGTCCCGGCCGCCTCATACATTTCCGAGGCGTGCAGCAGGGCCTTGGAGGGCATGCAGCCCACGTTCAGGCAGGTGCCGCCCAGGGTGTCGCGCATCTCGATGCAGGCGACCTTGAGGCCCAGCTGTCCCGCGCGGATGGCGGCGTTGTAGCCGCCGGGCCCGCCCCCGATAATGACCACGTCATATTGCGGAGCGGATTGGGGGGCGTCGGCCATGATGAGTCCTTGAGTTTCGGCGGGGAGGCGCGCGCCCGCTCATAACCCGGGACAGGCGGCCGTCTCCACCCCTGATATGGCCTCAGCGGCTGCGAGGGCAAGCCGCCGTGTCCGGTGTCAGGATGTCAGCTGCCCCGGCGCGCGGCTGCGGCGCACCCGGCGGCTGGCCGCCATGACCAGCAGGCCCACCAGCAAAAGGCCCGCGATGACGATCCACTGGGGATCAAGCCCCGCCGGCGCCGGGACGGCCTCGGCCGAGCGGGCGGCGATGTCGGCGGAGACGCCCCGATCCGGGCTCATGGCGAGCCGCAGCACGATGTCGGCCAGAAAGCCCAGAAAATAGGCGACGACGGCGCGGGGATTGCCCGCCCCCAGCAGCAGGGCGCTGACGAGATACAGGACCACCGCCCCGATCCACAGGGCCGCGGTGGGCATGTCGCCGCCGGAGTCCAGCGCCACCACGGCGCCGGACCGGGCCGCCGCCGCCTCGGG
>NZ_PNLV01000150.1 GCF_013823285.1 Brevundimonas sp.
GTCTGGGCGCCAGCGCCGTCGCGGTCCAGGACCCGCCGCTGGGCACCGGCCACGCCGTGCTGGCGGCCCGCGAGGCGCTGGCGGGCTTCTCCGGACAGGTGGTCATCACCTATGGCGACGTGCCGCTGCTGAAGGCCGACCACATCGCGCCCGTGTTCGGCGCCGAGGGCGTCACCGTGCTGGGCTTCGAAGCCGCCGACCCCGCCGCCTACGGCCGCCTGATCGTGGACGAAGACGGGATGCTTGAGGCCATCGTGGAGGCCAAGGAGGCCACGCCCGACCAACTGGCCGTCACCGCCTGCAACTCCGGCGTCATCGCCGTGGACGCGGACCTGCTGTTCCAACTGCTGGATCAGGTGGGCAACGACAACGCCAAGGGCGAATACTACCTCACCGACATCGTCGCCCTGGCCCGCAAGGGAGGCCACCCGACCCGCGCCGTCTTCGCCGACGAGGCCGCGGTCATGGGCGTCAACAGCCAGGCCGAACTGGCCGAGGCCGAGCGCCTGTTCCAGCAGGTGCAGCGCGAGGCCTTCCTGGCCGCCGGCGTCACCATGCCCGCCCCCCACACGGTCCATTTCGCCTGGGACACCGCCGTCGAGGGCGGCGTGCTGATCGAGCCCAATGTGGTCTTCGGTCCCGGCGTCAGCATCGCCTCCGGCGCCCGCATCCGCGCCTTCTCGCACCTTGAGGGCGCCACCGTGGCCTCCGGCGCCGAGGTCGGCCCCTACGCCCGCCTGCGCCCCGGCGCCTCGCTGGGGCAGGGCGCCAAGGTGGGCAATTTCGTCGAGGTCAAGAACGTGACCATGGGCGCGGGCGCCAAGGCCAACCATCTGGCCTACCTGGGCGACGGCGAGGTGGGCGCGGAGGCCAACATCGGCGCCGGCACGATCTTCTGCAACTACGACGGCTTCTTCAAACATCGCACGGTGGTGGGCGAGGGGGCCTTCGTCGGCTCCAACAGTTCGCTGGTGGCGCCGGTGACCATCGGCGCGGGCGCCATGACCGGCTCCGGCTCGGTCATCACCGCCGATGTGGCCCCGGGCGATCTGGCCCTCGGCCGCGCGCCCCAGACCCACAAGCCCGGCTGGGCCGCCCGCTTCATGGACACGATGCGCGCGAAGAAGGCGAAAAAGACATGAGCGCCGATCTGCAGAAACAGCGCGCCGGCGAGGCCGCCGCCGAACGGATCCAGCCCGGCATGACCGTGGGCCTGGGCACCGGCTCCACCGCTGCATGGTTCGTCAAGGCGCTGGCCGCCCGCAACCTGGCCGACCTGCGCTGCGTCCCGACCTCAGAGGCCACCGCTGATCTGGCCCGGTCCCTCGGCCTGCCCCTGACGACGCTGGAGGACGTGGCCCGCATCGACGTCACCGTGGACGGCGCGGACGAGGTCGGGCCGGGCCTGGCCCTGATCAAGGGCGGCGGTGCGGCCCTGCTGCGCGAGAAGCTGGTGTGGGAGGCGTCGGACCGCTGCGTGGTCATCGCGGACGCCGCCAAGGTGGTGAAGGCCCTGGGCAGGTTCGCCCTGCCCATCGAGGTGGTGGCCTTCGGTCACAAGACGACGGCCAACCGCATCGCCGACGTGCTGGCCGACCACGAGATCGGCATGCCCGCCCGCCTGCGCACAGCGGACCGCGGCATCGTCCGCACCGACGGTGGCAACGTCATCTATGACGCGGCCTGCGGCGTCATCGTCGACCCCGCCCGCCTTGCCGCCGATCTGAAGAGCCTGACCGGCGTGGTGGAGCACGGCCTGTTCCTCGACCTGGCCGAGGAGGCCATCATCGGCACGGACACAGGGGTGGAGACGCTCCACCCCTGAGCGCGGCTAGCGCGAGCTGTCGTCCGCGTCGGTCCGGGTTCTCAGTCGCTCGTGGGCGCGGCGAATGGAGCTGGCGACCTCGAACCGGCTGGCCCGGGGAATGGCGCGCGTCCTGTCGGCGTCATAGAGCCCCTGCAGATAGGCCAGGTCCCAGTCCGTCAGGCTGGGCGTCATCCCGGGGTCCTCGAAGACGTTGAGGATCGAGGCGTAGCGCCCGGTGTCGGCCTCCGGATCGATCTGGGCCAGGGACACCATGGCGACGTAGTCGGCCAGCTGCAGGGCCGTCACATCCTCCATCTGGTTCATGTCGATGATGACCACCACCCGGCTCATGTCGTCGACGATCTGGCTGTGCAGCTGCGAGGGCGTCCGCACGCTGATGATCGGCGCGAAATCATAGATGCTCGAACAGGACCCCTGGCACTCGCCCGGGACGCGGACCGCCCGCTGACCCGTGTCGGAGTCCACCGGCATGCTGATCGCCCACCAGCGCACGGGCTGGTCCGAGGTCTGGAAGGCGTTGAGACGGGAACGGCCGCGGTCCATGCCGGAGCCGCCCATGAGAAAGTGACGCCTCCGCTGCGCCACCATCTGCTGCGCCATGCCGTCCGGGTCATGGGTGGCGACGATCAGGATGTTGGGACGGCAGCCTGGCGCGCCGGGCCTGAGGCCCATGTCCGCGGCGACGGTGGAGACGCGGTCCACCACGAACTGCGCCGTCTCCGGGATCAGATTGCCGGCGCCGACACAGACCGGACCGGGCCAGCGGGCGAGCTGCCGGCCCCGGTTCGGCGCGGCCACCTCGTTGACGAAACCCTGGATGAGATCGTCCAGGGGCCGTCCGATCACCTCCACTTCCTGGAGGTGGGTCACGGTTTCGCCCGGGCTCGGCTCCTGAACTTCCGCGGACGTGGTGGCCAGCAGACTGGCCAGGGCGAGGGCGATCATCATGGCTTGATCCTGTGCGCTGCGTCCGTTGCAGAGCGACGATATGCGCAATCGGGCGGAACGTCACGCATTCCTTGAGGACGATGACCGGCGTTCGCCGGGTGCGGCGAGCCTTGTCCCGGCGGTCCGCGTCTCCTAACTCGGTGATACGCAAGGGCCTTTGACCACCGCCGGCCCGTCATTTCAGACGATTCAGACTATTCAGACCCTGTTTTTTCGCTCCAGGGTCTGAAATCAGGAGTCCCCGATGCCCGAGACCTACGACTACGACCTCTTCGTCATCGGCGCGGGCTCCGGCGGGGTGCGGGCGGCGCGGCTGACGGCGCTGGGGGGCAAGCGGGTCGGGATCGCCGAGGAATACCGCTACGGCGGCACCTGCGTGGTGCGCGGCTGCGTGCCCAAGAAGTTCATGGTCTACGCTTCGGAGTTCTCACACATTTTCGAGACCGCACGCGGCTACGGCTGGACCGTGGACAACCCCACCTTCGACTGGCCGACTTTCCTTGAAGCCAAGGACGTGGAGATCGCGCGCCTGTCGGGCATCTACGCCGCCAATCTGGGCAAGGCCGGGGTCGACACCTTCCATGCCCGGGCCGTTCTGAAGGACGCCCACACCATCGACATGGGCGACAAGGGAACCGTCACCGCCGAGAAGATCCTGATCGCCACCGGTGGCCGTCCCTGGGTGCCCGAGGACCTGCCGGGCATCGAGCATGTCATCACCTCGGAAGAGGCCTTCCACCTGCCCGCGCTGCCCAAAAGCATCATGATCGCCGGCGGCGGCTACATCGCGGTGGAGTTCGCGGGCATCTTTGCCGGGCTGGGCGTCGAGACCACCCTGGTCTACCGCGGCCCCAACATCCTGCGCGGCTTCGACGACGACGTGCGCGCCCACATGGCGGGCGAGATCGAGAAGCGCGGCATCAAGGTGGTGCTGGGCTGCCAGCACGAGTCCATCGAGAAGACCGACGCCGGTCTGGTCAGCCATCTGGGCAACGGCATGACGCTGGAGACCGAGCAGATCATGTTCGCCACCGGCCGCATCCCCCATGTGAAGGGTCTGGGCCTCGACAAGGCGGGCGTCGAACTGACCGAGCACGGCGCCATCAAGGTGGACGGCCACTCGAAGACCACCGCCGACAACATCTGGGCCATCGGCGACGTCACCGACCGCATGAACCTGACTCCCGTGGCCATCCGCGAGGCGGTCGCCTTCCACGAGACGGTGTTCAGGAACAATCCCCAGGCCTTCGACTATGAGGCCGTGCCCACAGCCGTGTTCAGCCAGCCGCCCGTGGGCACCGTGGGCCTGACGGAGTCCGAGGCCCGCAAGGCCTGCGGCGAGATCGACGTCTACCTGACCCGCTTCCGGCCCATGAAGACCGCCTTCTACGGCGACGACGAGCGCACCCTGATGAAGCTGGTGGTCCGCGCCGCCGACGATCGGGTGGTGGGCTGCCACATCGTCGGCCCCGACGCGCCCGAGATGATCCAGCTGGCGGGCATCGCGGTGAAGGCCGGCCTGACCAAGGCCCAGTGGGACGCCACCTGCGCCGTCCACCCCTCCGCCGCCGAGGAGCTGGTCACCATGCGCGACAAGCAGACGCCCCAGAGCATGTCGGCGGGCTGAGCCGTCAGGCGCCCCTGACCGCCGCCGGTATGATGTC
>NZ_PNLV01000151.1 GCF_013823285.1 Brevundimonas sp.
ATCGGTCATCATTCCCTCCCACAAGAATTTCCGATGGGCGGACGCTACGCCGATTTCAGAGAACGGCAACGGTTATCGTGCGTCACTTTCGGGACGGCCGCGTGCATGCTCGATCTCCCGGCGCAGGAAATGGTTCAGGACTGTGCGGAGGGCGGCGATGGCGGCCAGTTGGCCGATCTCGGTCCAGGTAGGGGCGACGGCGGTCTTGAGAATGTCGGCGGCCAGCAAAAACTCCAGCCCCAGCACCAGCCAGCGACCCAGCCGCAGCCGGATCTCCTCCTTTTTGTGCAGGGCCGGATAGGTGCGCCCCCGGGGGTGCAGTTCATCGTTGAAGGCACCCACCACCCGAACCACCGCCTCGACGACAGCGGCGGCGATGATGACCACAGCCAGCAGTTCGACGCCCGTCGCCAGCCACAGGACGACGCTCTTGAGGCTTTCAGGCTCCATGCGGGCCTAACGTGGCCGCAGGGATGGGGTTCAGTCCTGTCCTGCCGGGCGAGTCTGCGCCCCTAGGATTTGAGCCTCCAAGGCGGGTTCACCCGATTCTCGCCCGCGAAGTACAGACACAGCCGGTTCCCGTCCGGGTCGCGCAGTCGGGCTTCACGCCACAACCAGCGTTGGTCGGCGGGACCGCTGTCGAACACCACGTCAACGGCCTTTAGCGCCGAGACCCGGGCGTCCAGATCCTCGCACTCGAAATAGACAAGCGTTCCGCCCGGCTGGACAGCGTCGGCCAGGTGCACCGAAAATGTCGCGCCCCCGGGACAGAGGAGCCGGGCGTAATGGTCCGCCGAGACGATCAGCTCCAACCCGAGACGCTGATAGAAAGCCGTGGCGCGCGTGATGTCCGCGACCTCCACGGTGACCTGATTGAGATTCATTCGTCTCCACCCTCCCCCTTCATACCCGCGCGCATGGCCGCCCAGCGGTCGAGGCGCTCCCGGACCTTGGCTTCGTGCCCCTCGCCCTTCGGCTTGTAGAAGACGCGGCGCTCCATCCCGTCGGGGAAGTAGTTGGCGCCCGAGAAACCCTCGGGCGTGTCGGGGTCGTACTGGTAGCCCTTGCCGTAGCCCAGGTCCTTCATCAGCTTCGTCGGCGCGTTGCGGATGTTGGCTGGCGGCATGAGGCTGCCGGTTTCGCGGGCGGCTTTCGACGCGGCCTTGTACGCTTCATAGACACCGACGGACTTGGGCGCGGTTGCCAGATGGACCACCGCCTGGGCCAGGGCCAGTTCGCCTTCGGGACTGCCCAGAAAGTCGTAGGTATCCTTGGCCGCGTTAGCGACGAGGAGCGACAGGGGGTCCGCCTCGCCGATGTCCTCCACGGCCATGCGCACGATCCGGCGGGCCAGATACAGCGGATCCTCGCCCCCGTTCAGCATCCGCGCCAGCCAGTAGAGGGCGGCGTCCGGGTCAGAACCCCGAACCGATTTATGCAATGCTGATATGAGGTTATAGTGCTCTTCTCGACTTTTGTCGTAGGCGGGAGCGCGCTTCTGCAGCGTTCCGGCCAAGGCCTGGACGTCCAGCTGTTCGCCGCCGGCCAGGCCGAACAGCACCTCTGACATGGTCAGCAGGTAGCGGCCGTCGCCGTCGGCCAGGGCCAGCAGGGCATGGCGCGCTTCGGGGGTCAGGGGGAGGCTTTTCTCCTCCTGCGCCTCGGCCCGCCTCAACAGTTGATCCAGCGCCTCGTCGTCCAGCCGCTTCAGCACGAACACCTGCGAGCGCGACAGCAGCGCGCCGTTCAATTCGAAGGACGGGTTCTCGGTGGTGGCGCCGACGAGGGTGACAATCCCCTCCTCCACGAAGGGCAGGAAACCGTCTTGCTGGGCGCGGTTGAAGCGGTGGATCTCATCCACGAAGAGCAGAGTGGACTGGCCGGCGGCGCGGCGGCCCCGCGCCGTTTCGAACGCCTTCTTCAGGTCCGCCACGCCGGAGAAGACGGCGCTGATCTGCTGGAACTGATAGCCCGCCGCCTGGGCGAGCAGGCGGGCGATGGTGGTCTTGCCCGTGCCCGGCGGACCCCACAGGATCATGGAGCCCAGACGTCCGGCCTCGATCATGCGGCGGATCGGCCCACCCCCGCCCAGCAGATGGTCCTGCCCCACCACCTCGTCCAGCGAACGCGGACGCAGGCGGTCGGCCAGGGGCGCGTCAGGAGGATGGACGCCAGCGGCTTCGAACAGATCGGTCATGGACGACAGATAGGCGCTGGGCGCCCATCCGTCATCCGCGACGTCAGCCGAAGCGGCCGGTGATGCGCTGGCCGCGTCGTTCAATGGTCACCTCCCAGCGCGCGGAAGCGGCCAGCGCCTGTTGCAGTTCGGAGACCGAGCCGATCTCGCGACCGTTGATCTCGCGCACGATGTCGCCTGGACGGAAGCCTGCGCGGGCGGCGTAGCCCCGGCCCGACAGACGGGTGACGATGACCCCCTCCCCGGCGGCGAAAGCATCGCCGCCGATACGGTCGGCCAGGGCCGGCGAATAGGCGGCCACGGTGGCGCCGGCCATCAGACCCCGCTCGATCAGCACCTGGTCGGGGTCGCGGTCCCCGGGAAGCGGCTGGACGGTGGCGTTCAGGGTCTGGACGCGGCCGTCGCGCAGGACGGCGATCTGCGCCCGTTCGCCGGGGCGGCGCGAGCCGACGCGGAAGTTCAGGCCCGAGGCGTCGTTGATCTCGACGCCGTCCACGGCGGTGATGACGTCACCCTCCTGGATGCCCGCCCGGTCGCCGGGGCCGCCCGGATACAGCGAGGTGACCAGCACTCCCTGCGGACGGGGCAGACCCAGGCTGCGGGCGATCTCGGCGGTGACGGGTTCGCTGCGCACGCCCAGCCACGGCCGGATCACCGCCTCGGCGCCGCCGAGGGCGCTCTCCAGCACCTGACGCACGGTCTGGGCGGGCACGGCGAAACCGACGCCGGCCGAGGTGCCGGAGCGCGAGAAGATGGCGGTGTTGATGCCGATCAGATCGCCGTCCATGTCGACCAGCGCCCCGCCGGAGTTGCCCGGATTGATGGCCGCGTCAGTCTGGATGAAGGAGGCGGCGTCCGAAATGCCGGTGTTGGTGCGGTTCAGGGCCGAGATGATGCCGTTGGTCACGGTCTGGCCCACGCCGAACGGATTGCCGATGGCCAGCACCAGATCGCCCACCAGATGCTGCTCCTGATCGTCGATCGGCAGCACGGGCAGGCCGCCCTCCACGTCTTGGAGCTGCAGCACGGCGATGTCGGACTGCGGGTCCGCCAGAAGCACCTCGGCGCGGTATTCGCGGCGGTCGGCCAGGGTGACGGTAATCTGCTGGGCGCCCTGGATCACATGGTTGTTGGTCACCACCACCCCGTCGGAGCGCACGATGACGCCCGAGCCGATGGAGGACGCCTGCTGCCGCGAGCGGCCGGTGAACATCTCGAAGAAGGGGTCCGTGCGCCGGCTGGACACCGCGGCGATGTTGACCACCGCCGGGCTGGCGGCGGCGGCCACCGGCGCGAACGAGGTCCGCATGGCGCCGACGTCGCCGGGGACCACCCGCTCGGTGCTGCCGAAGGTGTTGGGCTCGGGGAAGCCGCCGTCCTGGGCGGCGGTTTCGTCAGCGTTGCCGCAGGCGGCGAGAACCAGCACGGCGGCGAGGGCGGCGGAAGACAGTTTCATGGTCTGAATCAGGGTGTTGTTCATGCGGAATATCACGCGGCCAAGCTGACCCCTGATTTGGGACGGCATCAAGGCGCCGCAAGGGCCAGGTCAGAGCCGGTCAGGAAGCGGCGCCCCGTCGCCCTGCTCCGTCCCACGACGTCAGGGCCGGATCAACGCCGGCGCGACATCATCCAGCGCTCCGTCCACGTCCGGGCCGGTGAGGCCCAGCAGGTGCGCCAGCAGGGGCTGCACATCCACCGCGTCCACGTCCTGAAGCGTCACGCCGGAGCGGATGCCGGGGCCATGGGCGATGAACAGGGCGGCCATCTCGGGCGCGGCGTTGTCATAGCCATGGGCGCCGCCCTCGCGGTTGACCGGTCGGCTGCGCGTCGCCACCAGCCAGCCGGTGTCCGGCAGGCACAGGATGGCGGGAACGCGCGGATGGCGCCCGTAGGCCAGGCGCGCGGGCAACTCCGCCTTGTTGAAGCATTCCATGTTCGCGTGACGCCGCACCAGGACCGTCTGCACCTCGGCCTCGCGGCCCGGCGCCGGGTTCAGTCCCGTAAAAGCGCCGGAATGAACGATCTGCACGGCCTCCACATCGATCAGGTCA
>NZ_PNLV01000152.1 GCF_013823285.1 Brevundimonas sp.
CCGCTTCGGCCAGCTGCTTCTCGATGCCGGGAATCTGGCCGTAGGCGATCTCTGAGGCGCGGGCCAGGTCGCCGGCGCGCTGGGCGGCGGCCAGTTCGTTGCGCAGGCGGTCCAGGGTCTCGCGCAGCTGGGCGGACTGGCCCACCTTGTCCTTCTCCGCCTTCCAGCGGGCGGTCAGGTCGTCGGACTCGGCCTGAAGCGTGGCGATCTCCTCGTCCAGCTTTTCGAGGCGGGTGCGGGAGGCCTGATCGGTCTCCTTCTTCAGGGCCTCGCGCTCGATCTTGAGCTGGACCAGACGGCGGTCGATCTCGTCCAGGGACTCGGGCTTGGAGTCCACGGCCATGCGCACGCGCGACGCGGCCTCGTCGATCAGGTCGATGGCCTTGTCGGGCAGGAAGCGGTCGGTGATGTAGCGGTTGCTGAGGGTTGCGGCGGCGACGATGGCGCCGTCGGCGATGCGCACCCCGTGGTGGACTTCGTACTTCTCCTTCAGGCCGCGCAGGATCGAGACGGTGTCCTCCACCGAGGGCTCGTCCACGAACACCGGCTGGAAGCGGCGGGCCAGGGCGGCGTCCTTCTCCACATGCTTGCGGTATTCATCCAGCGTCGTGGCGCCGACGCAGTGCAGCTCGCCGCGCGCCAGGGCGGGCTTGAGCAGGTTGGAGGCGTCCATGGCGCCGTCGGTCTTGCCGGCCCCGACCAGGGTGTGCATCTCGTCGATGAACAGGACGATCTGGCCCTCGGCGGCGGTGACCTCGTTGAGCACCGCCTTGAGCCGCTCCTCGAACTCGCCGCGGTATTTCGCCCCGGCGATGAGGGCGCCCATGTCGAGGGCCAGCACCTTCTTGTCCTTGAGCGACTCCGGCACGTCGCCGTTGACGATCCTCAACGCCAATCCTTCGATGATGGCGGTCTTGCCGACGCCGGGCTCGCCGATCAGGACGGGGTTGTTCTTGGTGCGGCGGGCGAGGACCTGAATGGTGCGGCGGATCTCCTCGTCGCGGCCGATGACCGGGTCCACCTTGCCGTCGCGGGCGGCCTGGGTCAGGTCGCGGGCGTAGCGCTTGAGGGCGTCATAGGCGTCCTCGGCCGCGGCGGAGTCGGCGGTCTTGCCCTTGCGCAGCTCGTTGATGGCGTCATCCAGCGCCTCGGGCGTGGCGCCCACCGAGGCCAGCACGGTGGCGGCGACCCCGCCCTCTTTCGCGATGGCGTGAAGGACGCGTTCCGTGGTGACGAACTGGTCGCCGGCCTTCTTGGCCGCGGCCTCGGCGGCGGCCAAGACCCGGGCGGTGTCGCCGTCCAGATACAGCTGGCCCGAGCCGCCGGAGACCTGGGCCCGCTTGGACAGGGCGGTCTCCACGGCGGTCTCGGCCTTGGCCGCGTCGCCGCCGGCGGCGGTGATCAGATTGCGGGCCAGGCCGTCGCGCTCCTCCAGCAGCACCTTGAGCAGATGCTCGGGCGCGAACTGCTGGTGGCGGCGGGCCAGGGCCAGGCTCTGGGCGGACTGGATCGCGGTCTTGGCGCGGTCGGAATAGAGGTCGAGGTTCATTCGGGCATCCCCTGCGCGTCCCCGAAGGGGCGACACGCTGATCTTGGAGACCGATGCGGACACAGGCCCCATCGGCAAGCGGACAATGCGCCCGCCGGCGCCCTTCGGGAAGCGACGCCATGGGCGATGAGGCTGAAGTAGGTGTGGCGATTAGGTCACGCAAGGGGTCGCGGAACCGGCGCTACGCCGCTACGCTTCGCTTCCATGCTGAAATCGAAGATGAACCCGCGCGTGTTCTGGGGCGCCAGCCTGATCATCGGCGCCCTGCTGGCCGTGGCCCTGATCGCGCCGGGCGCCTCGGACTACGCCTTCGGCCACGCCCAGGCCTGGGTGATCGACACCTTCGGCTGGTTCTATGTGGCCTCGGTGGCGGGGTTCCTGGGGGTGGTGCTGTGGCTGGCCGTGGGGCCCACCGGGCGGCTGAAGCTGGGGCCCGACGACTGCGAGCCGGACTTCCCCTACCTGTCGTGGCTGGCCATGCTGTTCGCCGCGGGCATGGGCATCGGTCTGATGTATTTCGCCGTGGCCGAGCCGGTGCAGCACTACGCCGCCCCGCCCGAGGCCGCGCCGGGCACCTTCGCCGCCGCGCGCGAGGGCATGGTCATCACCTTCATCCACTGGGGCGTGCACGCCTGGGCCGTCTATGCGGTGGTGGGGCTGAGCCTGGCCTATTTCGCGCACCGCAAGGGCCTGCCCCTGACCCTGCGCTCTGGACTGCATCCCCTGCTGGGCCGGCGCATCAACGGGCCCATCGGCGACGCGGTGGACATCTTCGCCATCTGCGGCACCCTTTTCGGCATCGCCACCTCGCTGGGGCTGGGCGTGGCCCAGATCAACAGCGGGCTCAACTATCTGACCGGAATGCCGACGGGCGCCTGGGTGCAGGTGGGGCTGATCGCGGTGGTGATGGGGGCGGCCCTGATCTCGGTGCTGACCGGGCTGGACCGGGGCGTGCGGCGGCTGTCAGAGCTGAACCTGACCATCGCCGTGGGGCTGATGCTGTTCGTGCTGATCGCCGGGCCGACCGGGTTCCTGTTGAAGGCGGCGGTGCAAAATTTCGGCCTGTATCTGGACCACTTCTTCGAGCGGACCTTCAATCTGTACGCCTATGAGCCGCGGGGCTGGATGGCCAACTGGACCCTGTTCTACTGGGCCTGGTGGATCGCATGGTCGCCCTTCGTGGGCATGTTCATCGCCCGCATCTCGCGGGGGCGGACGGTGCGCGAGTTCGCCGCCGGGGTGCTGCTGGTGCCCACCGGCTTCACCTTCCTGTGGATGACCGTGTTCGGCAATACGGCCATCGCCCTGGACATGGGCGTGGCGGCGGGCGCGATCACCCAGGCCGTGCAGACGGACCTGTCCACGGCCCTGTTCCAGTTCTTCGAATATCTGCCGGGCACAGCCATCACCTCGACCCTGGCGGTCTTCCTGGTGGCGGTGTTCTTCGTGACCAGCGCGGACTCCGGCTCGCTGGTGATCGACACCATCGCCTCGGGGGGCGCGGACAACACGCCCCGCTGGCAGCGGGTGTACTGGTGCTCCATGGAGGGGCTGGCGGCGGCCCTGCTGCTGCTGGCGGGCGGGCTGGGGGCGCTGCAGGCCGCGACCCTTGTGGCCGCCCTGCCGTTCGCGGTGATCATGATCCTGCTGACCGCCGGGCTGGTGCGGCAGATGTCCGCCGACGCCGCCGGGCGCGAGATCGAGACCGAACAGCCGCCGCTGGCCGAGCGGGTCAAGCGCCTGCTGGCACCGGCCCGGCGCCGCGACATCGAACGCCAGATCGCGCAGCACGGCGTTCCGGCCATGCAGGCGGCCGCCGCCGCCCTGACGGCCGAGGGCATGGAGACCGCCGAGGTGACCACCCTCGAGGACGGGGCGGCGCTGACCGTGCACCACCCCGGCTGGGCCGACTTCACCTGGCGGCTGACCGCCGCGTCCCGGCCCCTGCCCGCCCTGTCGCCGCTGGAGGCGCCGGAGGACAGGCGCACCGTGGAGTGGCGCCTCACCGCCCAGGCCCAGGGCGGGCGCCGTCAGGACGTGACCGGCTTCACCCGCGCCCAGATCGAGGCGGAGATCCTGGACGATCTGGCGAAATGGCGACGGGGGTGAGCCGGTGACCACGCCGCTCGATCCCGCGATCATCGCGCCGTTCCTGATGGCCATGGTGCTGGTGGAGCTGACGCCGGGGCCGAACATGGGCTGGCTGGCGCTGGTCAGTCTGTCGCGCGGGCGCACGGCGGGGCTGGCGGCGGTGGCGGGGATCACCGTGGGGCTGGCGGCGTGGCTTGGGGCGGCGCTGCTGGGTCTGACCCAATTCGTGCTGGACTATCCGGCGGTTCATGAGGTGATCCGCTGGGCCGGGGTGGCGTTCCTGCTGTGGCTGGCGTGGGAGGCGTGGCGCGGCGACGGGACCGCCGACCGGGACGCGCCCGAGGCGACCCGCCGGGCCCTGTTCCTGCGCGGCATGGTGGGCAATCTGCTGAACCCCAAGGCGGCGGTGTTCTATGTGGCCCTGCTGCCCACCTTCATCCGGCCCGGCTACGCCGCGCCCCTGACCCAGGCCCTGATCCTCGGCGGCCTGCACCTGACCATCGCCGTGGTGGTGCATTCGCTGGTGGTGTTCAGCGCGGCGGGCGCCGGGCGCGGCCTGACCGAGCGCATGCAGGGCCCCCG
>NZ_PNLV01000153.1 GCF_013823285.1 Brevundimonas sp.
CGACCACGCCAGCAACGGCCGCCCGCCCAGGGCGCGCCACTGCTTGGCGCCGCCCGCGCGCGAACCCGAACCCGCCGCCACCACGATCGCTGAGAAACTCATGACGGCCTTCTAGAGCAAATGCAGACCGGAACAATCGATCACGTCGTTCGCTTTCTGCTGTGAAAGAGGGAGTCCGTCATGATCCGTCCGTTTGTCATCGTCGCGTCGGCCGCAGCCTTGCTGGTGGCCGCCTGCGCCAGCCTGTCGCCCTATGGGCCGCAGATGGGCGCTTCAGGGCAGGGCTATTCCGAACAGCGCATCGAGAGCGACCGCTGGCGCGTCACCTACAGGGGGGTCGGGGATCCTGGCCCGGTGTCGGACTACGCCCTGCTGCGGGCGGCCGAACTGACGCTTCAGAACGGCGATGAGTGGTTCGAGGTGACCCAGCGCTGGATTGACGGGCGCGCCAGCCAGGGCGGCGTGCGGCCCAACGTGTCCATCGGCGCCGGATCGGGCAGCTACGGCGGCTATCGCACGTCGGGCGTCGGTGTCGGCCTGGGCCTGAACATCTCGGGCGATCAGCCGACCACGACGGTTCTTGAGGTCCGCACCGGCGACGGCCCGCGCCCGGACCGTCCCGAAGTCTATGACGCCCGGAGCGTTCGGGACTCCCTTCGCGCCCGCTTCTAGATGCGGCCCCGCGTGAGATTGCGATATTCCACCAGGCGTTCCTTGTCGCGGCGGACCTGATCGGCCACGGCGTTGTCCACGTCGAGCGAGGCGTAGCGGACCCAGCCCTCGATCCCCAGCTTGTCCTGAATGGCGGCCACCGGCGTCTGCCAGAGGAAGTAGGACATCCACGACACCCCGGCGCCCAGCACAATGGCCAGCCCTTGCAGGATGCGGAACTCGGTTTCGTTGACTCCCAGAACGGCCTGCATGGCGAACAGCCAGAGCCACAGCAGGAACACCAGCGGCGTCATGAAGCGGCTGAACCAGCGCATCCAGTAGCGCTCGCGCCGCACCCGCCACAGCTCCATCTGGACGAATTTCTCCAGATACTCCATGCGCGCGCCCAGCCACATGGTCAGGCGGGTCAGGTACATGGCGCGCTGGCCCCAGCCCTTGCCGTCGGTCTGGAACTGGGTCTCGGCCTGATCCGCCACGGCGCGGGCGTTGGTGAAAAGGTTCTGCAACTCGCGGGTCCGCTGAACGATCTCGCGCGATAACTCGTACGAGTCGTTCTCCAGCTTGAAGCGGTACTGGGTGAACAGGATGGCGTTCAGGCCCCAGTAAATCCCCACCGACAGCACCATGGCGATCGCCGCCATGGCGACCCCGGCGGTGGTTGTGCCGGTCCAGTCGGTGAACCAGGTCGGCCCCAGCGTAGCCAGCAGGGTGAAGGCGATCAGGGCCAGCGCCTGATTCATGCGCTTGATGGCCACATGGGTGCACAGACGCCCGAACACCGAGCGCCCGTAGCGGTGGATGCGCCCGCGCATGTCGGACTCCACCGGAAACCGTTCCTGGATCTGGCGATGGAACAGGACGTGGAAGCGGTCCGGCTTTCCGTCGCTCTCCCAGAAGGGAAAGATGTCCAGGGGCTGGTTGAAATACTCGTCGATGTGATCCGAGATGTGCTGGATGGCGGCGGGATCGTTGGAGAAATACTCGCTTTCCTGGATCGGCCGGTCGATGCCGTCGCGCGAGCGGGTCTGCCGGGCGTCGGGATCGCGCAAGGGCGCCGGCGCTTCGCGGTCAGGCCGGTCGGCGGCGCCCGGCGGGGGCGGGGTCGCCACGGCGCCCATCACCGGCGCGGGCTGATGCAGGGGATGGGCCATGGGCTCCACGGTCGGCTCCGGCACAGGCGGCGCCGGCGTCGGCTCATGCGAATCCTGTTGCGACATGCCTGTTCCCCAAACCCTGTTCCGCAAGGGTTCTACGATGAAAGTCCGGGCCGGGCCATCCGGCTTCGCCCTGGGCGCGAACCAGGATTAACCCTATCGGCGAACGGTCGGGGGGCAAATGAACTTTGAGAAAGCTCAGAACGGCCATTTCGACATGGCGGCGGCGAAGGCCAGCAGGGGCAGGAGCAGAAGCACCTCGAGGGTCAGCACGCGGCGAACCTTCACCAGATCGGCGGGGTCGGGCTGGAAGGCGGGATCGATCTTGCGGGCGCGACGCCAGGCCATGAAGCGGACCGTCGGAATAATCGAGGCGGCGGCGATCAGGCCGAAGGTGAGAATCTTGGCCCAGAAGAAGGGATTGGTCTCATAGAACATCCAGCCCTTGCCGCCCCAGATCACGCGGCAGACGCCGACGACCAGGACCAGCATGGCCGCGCCGCCGACCCCGGCGTCCAGACGGGCCAGCCGGTCCACGGGAGTCGGCGTCGCGCGCAGCAGGACCCTTTCGGCCGCGACCATGGCGACCAGGCCGAAGACAAGAATGTGGTGCAGGACGGCGAGGATCAGATCCAGCATTGTGCAAGCTCCTTCACGGGCAAGTCGGAAACAGCGTAGGTTCGCATCATGACACGATTTCTGTTGGTGGCCGCAGGCGGCGCGGCGGGGGCCATGGCGCGCTATGCCGTGGGACTGGCGGTCATACGGCTGGGGCCGGGCCTGGCGTGGCCCGTAGGCACCTTCATGATCAATGTGGTGGGCGGTCTGCTGATGGGCCTGCTGGCCGGCTGGATGGCGCTGAAGGCCGGGACGGGCGTGGACCATGAGCGGCTGCGTCTGTTGCTGGGGGTCGGCCTGCTGGGCGGCTTCACCACCTTCTCCGCCTTCTCCATGGAGACCGCCCTGATGATCGAGCGACGCCAGCTGGGCCTGGCGGCGGGCTATGCGGGCCTGTCGGTGGTGGTGTCGGTCGCCGCCCTGTTCGCAGGACTGATGATCGCCCGGCGCCTCTGGTAGCCAGGATGGCGCCGCGCGCGCGACGTCCTATAAGGCGGCCATGAGCCGTGAAGTGAAAACCCTGTATGTGGCCGAGGCCGAGGACGGCATCCGTCTGGACCGCTGGTTCCGGCGGCGCTGGCCGCACCTGTCCCATGTGCAGGTGCAGAAGATGGCCCGGTCGGGCCAGATCCGCGTGGATGGATCGCGCGTGAAGCCGGAGGACCGGCTGACAGCGGGCGCCGCCGTGCGGGTGCCGCCCATACCCGACCCTGTGGAGAAGACCCCGGGCGAGCGGCAGACCCTGAGCGACCGGGACGTGGCCTACGCCCGCTCGCTGGTGCTGTTCGAGGATGACATGGTGATCGCCCTGAACAAGCCCGCCGGGCTGGCGGTGCAGGGCGGCACCAAGACCACCAAGCATGTGGACCGGCTGCTGTCGGCCTGGGGCGAGGGACTGGAGCGGCCGCGGCTGGTGCACCGGCTGGACCGGGACACCTCCGGCGTGCTGCTGCTGGGCAAGGGGCCGGAGGCGGCCAAGCGGCTGGCGGGGGCCTTCGCCCGGCGGCAAGCGAAGAAGACCTACTGGGCCATCGTCATGGGCGCGCCCAAGCCCGGAGCCGGACAGATCGATCTGGCGCTGAAGAAGTCCGGCATCAACGATTTCGAGATCATGCGGCCCGCCGATCCGAAGGAGCACGGCGCGGAGCCGGCGGAGACCGCCTTCGCCACCATCAGCCGGGCGGCCCACCGGGCCAGCTGGATGGCGCTGCGGCCCTTCACGGGACGGACCCACCAGCTGCGGGCGCACATGAAGGCCATGGGACATCCCATCCTGGGCGATCCCAAATACGGGAACGAGGCGTCGAACGAGCTGTCGGGGCCGCTCAAGCTGCAACTGCACGCCCGGCGGATCGAGCTGGATCATCCCGGCGGCGGCAAGCTGATCGTGGAGGCGCCTCTGAGCCCCGAGATGAAGGCCGGGTTCGCCCACTTCGGCTTCTCGGAGGACGAGGCGGAGCAGGATCCCTTCGCCGGGGTCAAGCGCATCCGATGACGCCGGATCAGGCCATGCGGGCGCAGCAGGCCGCGGCCCTGCTCAACCAGCGGCGGTTCGCGGAGGCCCGTGATCTGCTCGTCCCGCTGGTCTCGACGCTGCCGGGCGAGGCGGACATCCGTCACCTGTTCGGCGCGGCGCTCGCAGGGGCGGGGGACGCGGCGGGGGCTGAGCGGGCGCTGCGCGCCGCCCTGA
>NZ_PNLV01000154.1 GCF_013823285.1 Brevundimonas sp.
CTCCTGGCGGCGACCCGGCAATCTGTCACCCTGAGAATCACGGGAATCAGCCGTGTCGGAGTATGCCCTCATGGTGAAGCAAGCTGGCCAGGCGCTGGCCGACAAGGCGGTTGCGCTCGGCTACATTGATGGGCCCGTCAAACCGGCGCCGGTCCCGAACAATCCTCCGCTCAAGCTTGTTCAGCCCGCGAACGAAGGCGGGGGCGACGCAGAATTCACCTTCATCGACCTGTTCGCCGGCATCGGCGGACTGCGGCGCGGCTTTGAGTCCATCGGGGGCCGCTGCGTGTTCACAAGCGAATGGGACAAGTACAGCCAGAAGACCTACCGGGCGAACTTCCCCGACGACGCTCACGAGATCAACGGCGACATCACCAAGGTCGAGGTGACCGATATCCCGCCGCACGACGTGCTGCTGGCGGGCTTCCCCTGCCAGCCGTTCTCCATCGCGGGCGTGTCCAAGAAGAACGCGCTGGGCCGGGCCCACGGCTTTGAGGACAAGACCCAGGGCACGCTGTTTTTCGATGTGTCGCGGATCATCGCCCATCACCGCCCGGCGGCGTTCCTGCTGGAGAATGTTCGCAACCTCGTCGGCCACGACAAGGGCAAGACGTTCCAGACCATCAAGGACGTGCTGACCAATGAGCTGGGTTACACGATCGATTTCCGCGTGATCGATGGACGCTACTGGACGCCCCAGCACCGCGAGCGGATTTTCATCGTGGGCTTCCGGGAGGACCAGGATTTCCGGTTTGCGGACATGAAGGTTCCGGAAGCTGCACCGAAGTTGCGGGATATTCTTCACCGCGAAGCCGATGAGTCGGAAATCCCGGATCAGAAGTACACGGTCGGCAACTCGGGCCGGGTAGCGGACAAATACACCCTGACAGACCACCTCTGGAACTATCTCCAGCGGTACAAGGAGAAGCATCAGGCGGCGGGCAATGGCTTCGGCTTTGGCCTGGTGGGGCCGGATGACGTGGCACGGACCCTGTCCGCCCGCTACTACAAGGACGGGTCGGAAATCCTGATCAAACAGGAGGGCAAGGCGCCCCGTCGGCTGACGCCCCGCGAGTGTGCGCGCCTGATGGGTTTTGACTCTCCGCGCGGCGCCGACTTCATCATTCCGGTGTCAGACACCCAGGCCTATCGCCAGTTCGGGAATTCTGTTGTTGTCCCTGCCGTGAAAGCCGTTGCCGAACATATGAAGCCGCACCTGTTCGCCGCTCTCGGAAAACGTCCGAAGGCTGCGGTTGGCTGACGTCGTCGACCCGGCGACCCGCAGCCGCATGATGGCCGGGATCCGGGGCAAGAACACCAAACCCGAACTGCTGATCCGCAAGGCCCTGCATGCGCGCGGCTTTCGCTACAGGATTCACTGCAAGGACCTGCCGGGCAATCCGGACATGTGCTTCCCGAAGTATCGGGCGGTGATCTTCGTGCATGGATGCTTCTGGCATGGCCACGACTGCCATCTATTCAAATGGCCGAAGACACGGCCGGAGTTCTGGAGCGCAAAGATCGCCCGGAACCGCGAGGTCGACGGCTTGGCGGAGCAGCGGCTGCTGTCTGACGGATGGCGGGTCGCCACGATCTGGGAATGTGCATTGAAGGGTCGCGAACGCCTCGATCTGGATGATATTTCGCAGTGCTGCGCCGACTGGCTACGATCCCAGCGGAGCAGTCTGGTCATCAGGGGGGCCTAGCTATGCGGCGCGGCATGTTGTCAAACCTCTTCGTCGGCGCGGTCGCCAAGCGACTGACGCTGGTCGAGACGATCACCGCCCGGTCAAATCAGCACGAGTTCCAGGGGATCCAGCCGCTTCGTCAGCTTCTCGGCGACGATGATCGAAAAGGCGTGGACGCCGAGTTCATCTGGCTGTCCGACGACCAAGGCTCCCTGACGGAGAGCGGCTTTCTGAGCTGGTCTAACGTGAGGAAGGGCAAACCCCGGTCGCCCGAGTACCATCTGTATTATTCAGGCAACCCCGTCACAGAGCGTATGGAGACAGGCGATCTGCTGATCGTTGCGTTGAAGCAGGACGGGACGTTCCTGGTTGTAGTGGTGCCGGCAAACGCCACCACGGAGAACCAGATCCTCTGGTTGTTCGGGCTCGAGCCTCCTCCCGAGAAGGGGGTCTCCATCCACCGGTTCGACACCGGAAAGGACATCGAGCTCGGTTTCGCCGCGCGGTACATTCTGGATGAACTGGCGATCGAGCCGGAGGAGCCCGAGGCCGCTCACCTTGATGGCCTCATTGAGCCCTTCGGCCTCGTCTTCCCGTCGACGAGGGTGTTCTCCGACCTGGCGCGAAAGTCCTTGCCTGAAGTGGACGCGGTTGATGACCCGGACCGGGCGCTGGTGGATTGGCTCGACCGGGAGGAGCAGCTGTTCCGGCGGCTTGAGCACAGGGTCGTCGCGGAACGCATCACGAATGGATTTCAGGACCAGGGGGCGGTGGATGTGGACGGGTTCCTGTCGTTCTCGCTCAGCGTCCAGAACCGTCGGAAAGCCAGGGCAGGCCAGGCCCTTGAGAACCATCTGGAAGCGGTGTTCCTGGCCCACGGCCTGAAGTTTGCGCGGGGCGCTCTGACGGAAAACCGGAACAAGCCGGACTTCCTCTTTCCTGGCGTCGCGGAGTACGCTGACCCTACGTATCCCAGCGCCCGGCTTATGATGCTGGGCGCAAAGTCCACGCTGAAGGATCGATGGCGGCAGGTCCTTTCGGAAGCTGTCCGCATCGGCGAGAAGCACCTATTGACCCTGGAGCCAGGGACTTCCGAGAATCAGACCGATGAGATGCGCGCGAAATCGTTGCAACTTGTCATCCCCCGGGCCCTGCATGACAGCTTTCGGCCGGGGCAGCGGGACTGGCTGATGGATCTGGCGGCGTTTCTGCGCCTCGCTCACGAACGACAGGCCGATCGTTCGAAGCCCCGCCAACCCAGTGAGGTTTGACCAGGCGCCGCGTCACGCCGAGATGCGCATACCTGCGACGCCGTGAGTCTGGATCGTCCGGTCAGGCCGGACGATGACGGGTGTTTGGGGCGCGAACGCCGCCGGGTCCCGGCCGCCAAGGCCCTGTTTCAAAAGGCGTCGTGCCGCTCCAGCCCGCGTTTTCCGCCCCGCTCCGCCCACGCCCTTATACTGCCCCGGGCCATGGGGCGCGGGACGATCCGGGGAGGCGATTTCGGACTATTCGGACAATTCGCACCCTGTTTTTTCCGGCGACAGGGTCTGAAATTGGCAAGCGGCGCCGACCGGGGTCGGCGCCGCTGCTCAGATCGGCCCCAGAAACGTCCTTGGGGCCGGTGGATCAGGCCATGGCCTTGGTCAGGTTCTCGGCCACCTTGTCGAGGAAGCCCTCGGTGGTCAGCCAGCTCTGGTGGTCGCCCACCAGCAGGGCCAGGTCCTTGGTCATGGAGCCGCTCTCGACCGTGTCCACGACGACCTTTTCGAGGGTCTCGGCGAAGTCGATCAGGGCCTGATTGCCGTCCAGCTTGCCGCGGTGCTTGAAGCCGCGGGTCCAGGCGAAGATGGAGGCGATGGAGTTGGTGGAGGTGGCCTCGCCCTTCTGGTGCTGGCGGTAGTGGCGGGTGACGGTGCCGTGGGCGGCCTCGGCCTCCAGGGTCTTGCCGTCGGGGGTCATCAGCACCGAGGTCATCAGGCCCAGCGAGCCGAAGCCCTGGGCGACCACGTCGGACTGGACGTCGCCGTCGTAGTTCTTGCAGGCCCAGACGAAACCGCCGGACCATTTGATGGCCGCAGCCACCATGTCGTCGATCAGGCGGTGCTCGTAGGTCAGGCCGCGGGCGTCGAACTCGGCCTTGAACTCCTCGTCGAAGACCTTCTGGAAGATGTCCTTGAAGCGGCCGTCATAGGCCTTGAGGATGGTGTTCTTGGTGGACAGATAGACCGGGTAGTTGCGCGCCAGGCC
>NZ_PNLV01000155.1 GCF_013823285.1 Brevundimonas sp.
CGGCGATCTCGGCGGCTTCCTCGGCCAGGATGGTCAGGCCCGACGCGTTGACGTCGGCGAAACCGCCCTTGACGTCGAACCGGCGCACGCCCTTGGCGTCATAGACCGTGACCGGTCCTTCGCGCAGGGCGGTCATGAACGGCGCGTGCTCGGGCAGGACGCCGAAGTCGCCCTCCACGCCCGGCGCATCCACCTGGTCCACGAGGCCGGAGAAGACCTCGCGCTCGGGCGACACCAACGAGAAGTTCAGTTTATCCGCCATGATCAGGCCGCGTCCGTGGCCAGCTTCTCAGCCTTGGCGATGGCTTCCTCGATGGGGCCGACCATGTAGAAGGCGGCTTCGGGCAGGTGGTCGTACTCGCCGGCCACGATCGCCTTGAAGCTGCGGATGGTGTCCGCCAGCTCCACGAACTTGCCGGGCGTGTTGGTGAACTGCTCGGCCACGAAGAAAGGCTGCGACAGGAAGCGCTGGATCTTGCGGGCGCGGGAGACGACCAGCTTGTCCTCTTCCGACAGCTCATCCATGCCCAGGATGGCGATGATGTCCTTCAGGCCCTTGTACTGCTGCAGCACTTCCTGAACCGAGCGGGCCACGTTGTAGTGCTCCTCGCCGATCACCAGCGGGTCCATGATCCGGCTGGTGGAGTCCAGCGGATCCACGGCCGGGAAGATGGCCTGGGCAGCGATGTCGCGGCTCAGAACGGTGGTGGCGTCCAGGTGGGCGAACGAGGCGGCGGGCGCCGGGTCGGTCAGGTCGTCGGCGGGCACGTAGATGGCCTGCACCGAGGTGATCGAGCCCTTGTTGGTGGAGGTGATGCGCTCCTGCAGATTGCCCATCTCGGTGGCCAGGGTCGGCTGATAGCCCACCGCCGAGGGGATGCGGCCCAGCAGGGCCGACACTTCGGAACCGGCCTGGGTGAAGCGGAAGATGTTGTCCACGAACAGCAGCACGTCCTTGCCTTCCTCGTCGCGGAAGTACTCGGCCTGGGCCAGGCCGGTCAGGGCGACGCGGGCGCGGGCGCCGGGAGGCTCGTTCATCTGGCCGTACACCAGGGCGCATTTGGAGCCCTCGGTGGAGCCGTTGTTCTTGGCCGGGTCCACGTTCACGTTGGACTCGATCATCTCGTGGTACAGGTCGTTGCCTTCGCGGGTGCGCTCACCCACGCCGGCCAGAACCGAATAACCGCCGTAAGCCTTGGCGATGTTGTTGATCAGCTCCTGCATGGTCACGGTCTTGCCCACGCCGGCGCCGCCGAACAGGCCGATCTTGCCGCCCTTGGTGTAGGGGCACATCAGGTCGATGACCTTGATGCCCGTGACCAGGATTTCGGACGAGGTCGACTGATCCTCGAAGCTGGGAGCCTCGCGGTGGATCGGGCGGTACATGGTGGTCTTGATCGGGCCCTGCTCGTCGATCGGCGCGCCGACGACGTTCATGATGCGACCCAGGGTGCCGGGGCCGACGGGGGCCAGGATGGAGGTGCCGGTGTCGACCACGGCTTGGCCGCGGGTCAGGCCCTCGGTGGTGTCCATGGCGATGGTGCGGACCATGTTCTCACCCAGGTGCTGGGCGACTTCCAGGACCAGGGTGAACGGCTCGCCCGTCTTCTGATCGACGTTCTGGGTCTCAAGGGCGTTCAGGATCGCCGGCAGCTGGCCGGTGAACTCCACGTCCACGACGGCGCCGATGACCTGGGCGATCCGGCCCACGCCGGTGCCGGCCGTATAGGCGGCGTTGCCGGTGGCGGCGGCGGGCTTGGCGGCCCGGGGGGCCTTGGGCGCGGCCGGCTTCTTGGCGGCGGTCTTCTTGGGGGCGGTGGTGTCGGTCATCGGGTGCGTTCCGTTCGGAAGGTCGTGTCTGGCGTCGAGGGCGGTCGGATCAGAGGGCTTCGGCGCCCGCGATGATCTCGATCAGTTCGGTGGTGATCTGGGCCTGGCGCTTGCGGTTGTACTGCAGGGTCAGGCTGTTGATGAGGTCGCCCGCATTGCGCGTGGCGTTGTCCATGGCGCCCATCTGGGCGCCGAAGAAGCTGGCCTGGTTTTCGTAGAGGGCGGCCAGCACCTGGGTCGTGATGTTGCGCGGCAGCAGGGTCTCGAGGATTTCCTCTTCCGAGGGCTCATACTCGTAGACCGCGCCGTTCAGATCGATGGGCTCGGCGGAGCCGTCGACCACGGCCGGGATGAGTTGTTTCGGCGTCGGCACCTGCGAGATCACCGACTGGAAGCGGCTGTAGAACAGGGTCACGACGTCAGCGTCGCCCGCCTCGAACTCCTCGGCGATCAGGGCGGCGATCGGCTCGGCGGCGTTCATGCCGATGACCTTGTGATCGCTCATTTCGAAGGTGCGGATCAGCTTGTCGCCGAACAGGCGCGCCAGGCCGTCGCGGGACTTGCGTCCCACGGCGATGATGCGGACGTCCTTGCCAGCCGTCATGAGGGACCGAATGCGCTCGCGGGCGGCGCGGATGACGTTGGAGTTGAAGCCCCCCGCCAGCCCCTTGTCGCCCGTGGCCACGATGATCAGGTGCTTCTGGTCCGAGCCCGTGCCGGCCAGCAGCCGGGGCGCGTCGTCGCCGGACACGCCCGCCGCCAGGTTGGCGATCACATCGGCCATCTTGCGGGCGTAGGGACGGGCGCTCTCGGCCTGATCCTGGGCGCGCTTCAGCTTGGCCGCGGCGACCATGTTCAGGGCTTTCGTGATCTTCTGCGTGGACTTCACGCTTCCGATCCGATTGCGCATTTCCTTGAGGCTGGCCATCCGGCGTTACTCTCTAATGCTTTCCGGGGCTCAGGCGAAGGTCTTGGCGAAGGCTTCGATGGCGGCCTTCAGCTCGGCTTCCAGCTCCTTGGACAGGGCCTTCTGCGTGCGGATGCCGTCCAGGATGCCCGCGTGCTTGGACTTGATGCGCGCCAGCAGCTCGGTTTCGAAGCGGCCCACGTCGCTCACCGCGATGCCGTCCAGATAGCCGCGGGTGCCGGCGTAGATGGACACCACCTGCTCCTCGACCGTCAGCGGTGAGTACTGCGGCTGCTTCAGCAGTTCGGTCAGGCGCGCGCCGCGGGCCAGCAGGCGCTGGGTCGAGGCGTCCAGGTCCGAGCCGAACTTGGCGAAGGCGGCCATCTCCCGGTACTGGGCCAGCTCGCCCTTGATCGAACCGGCGACCTGCTTCATCGCCTTGATCTGGGCCGAGGAGCCCACGCGCGACACCGAGATGCCGACGTTCACGGCGGGGCGGATGCCCTGGTAGAACAGGTCGGATTCCAGGAAGATCTGGCCGTCTGTGATGGAGATCACATTGGTGGGGATGTAGGCCGACACGTCATTGGCCTGGGTCTCGATCAGCGGAAGGGCCGTCATGGAGCCCGAACCGTTGTCGGCGTTCAGCTTGGCCGAACGCTCCAGCAGGCGGCTGTGCAGATAGAAGACGTCGCCCGGATAGGCTTCGCGGCCCGGCGGGCGGCGCAGCAGCAGGGACATCTGGCGATAGGCCACGGCCTGCTTGGACAGATCATCATAGACGATCAGGGCGTGCATGCCGTTGTCGCGGAAGAACTCGCCCATGGCCGTGCCCGAGAACGGGGCCAGGAACTGCAGCGGCGCGGGCTCCGAGGCCGTGGCGGCCACGACGATGGTGTACTCCAGGGCGCCGCGCTCCTCGAGCGTCTTGACGATCTGGGCCACAGTCGAACGCTTCTGACCGATGGCGACGTAGATGCAGTACAGCTTGTCGCTCTCGGCGGCGCCTTCGACGTTGATCGACTTCTGGTTCAGGATGGTGTCGATCGCCACGGCGGTCTTGCCCACCTGACGGTCGCCGATGATCAGCTCGCGCTGGCCGCGGCCGATCGGGATCAGGGTGTCGATGGCCTTCAGGCCGGTCTGCATGGGCTCA
>NZ_PNLV01000156.1 GCF_013823285.1 Brevundimonas sp.
TCCACCACCGCCTGGCTGGTCTCCACGTTGCCGGCCACCACGGCGGCGGGATGGCGCGGGTTCAGCATGGAGCCTTCGGGCACGATCAGCTCGATGGGCTTGAGGCAGCCCTCGTTCAGGGGGATGGCGTCGTCCACCAGGGTGCGGAAGACGTAAAGGACCGCCGCGCGGGTGATGGACAGGGGGGCGTTGAAATTGGTCGGGCGCTGGCCGCTGGTCCCGGTGAAATCGACCACCGCACGGCGTCCGGCGGGATCGATGTCGATCCTCACGCGGATGACCGCGCCGTCGTCCATTTCATAATCGAAGGCGCCGGGCTTCAGGGCGGCGATGGCGCGGCGCACGGCCTCCTCAGCGTTGTCCTGGACGTGGCCCATGTAGGCGGTGACCACCGGGCGGCCGAACTCGTCCACCATGCGGATCAGCTCGTCGGCGCCGCGGGTGCAGGCGGCGACCTGGGCCATCAGGTCAGCCAGATTCTGGTCGACGTTGCGCGACGGATAGGGCCCTGAGGCGAACAGGGCGCGGGTCTCGGGCTCGCGCAGGGCGCCTTCGTCGATCAGCAGGAAATCGTCGATCAGCACGCCTTCCTCGTCCACCGTGGTGGAGTCCGGCGGCATGGAGCCCGGGGTGGTCCCGCCCACGTCGGCGTGGTGGCCGCGCGCGGCGACGAAGAAGGCGGGGGCGTCGTCGCCGTTCAGGAACACCGGCATGATGACGGTGATGTCGGGCAGGTGGGTGCCGCCGTTGTAGGGAGCGTTGAGCATGTAGACGTCGCCCCGGCGCATGCCTCTCCCGTCGGTGCGCTGGCGGATGACGGTGCGGATGCTCTCGCCCATGGAGCCCAGGTGGACGGGGATGTGGGGGGCGTTGGCGATCAGGGCGCCGCCGGCGTCGAAGACGGCGCAGGAGAAGTCCAGCCGTTCCTTGATGTTGACTGAATAGGCGGTGGCGCGCAGGGCCTCGCCCATCTGTTCGGCGCAGGCCATGAAGCGGCTGTTGAACACCTCCAGCAGGATGGGATCGGCCTCGGTGCCCAAGGCTGTGCGAGCGGGCAGGGGGACGACGCGCTTCAGGATCAGATTGGCGTGGGCGTCCACCGTGGCGCGCCAGCCGGGCTCGAGCACGGTGGTGCCGGTGTCCTCCAGAATGATGGCCGGACCGTCCACGGCGGCGTCGGCGTCCAGATGTTCGCGCCGCCAGACGGGCGCGTCATGATCGGCGCCGGCCATGCGGACGGGGACGCGGGCGACCGGTTTCGCGGCGGTCGCGGCGGGCGGGGCCAGATCGCCGGCGCCCTGGTCGGAGGCGGCGACGGCCTCGACCTCCAGCGTCTCCACCACCAGCGGCTTGCCCTCGGCCACGAAGCCGAAGCGGCGGCGGTGGGCGGCCTCGAAGGCGGCGGTCATGGCGTCGGCGGGGCCGAAGGCCACCGTCAGCGGGGTGTCGGTTCCGGCGTATTTGATCTCGGCGCGGGGCAGGGTCTGCAGGGCGGCGTCGGCGAAGCCCTGGGCGGTCAGCTCGGCGCGGGCGGCGGCGTCCAGATCTGCGATGCGGGCGGCCAGGTCGGGGTCGTTGTGGGGCGACAGGGGCAGGGCGGCGGTGGCCTGGCGGATGGCGCGCACCTCGGCCAGACCCATGCCGTAGGCTGACAGCACCCCCGCGAACGGATGCAGCATCACCGTGGTCATGCCGAGCGCATCGGCCACCAGACAGGCGTGCTGGCCGCCCGCGCCGCCGAAGCAGTTCAGGGCGTAGCCGGTGACGTCGTGGCCCCGGCTGATGGAGATGGCCTTGATGGCCTCGGCCATGTTCTGGACCGCGATGGCGACGAAGCCCTCGGCCAGATCGGCGGGGGCGAGATCGCGGCCGGTCTCGGCCTTCACCTGATCGGACAGGGCGGCGAAACGTTCGCCCACCACCTCGGCGTCCAGCGGCTGGTCCGCCTCGGGGCCGAACACGGCGGGGAAGAACTCGGGCCGCAGCTTGCCCAGCATGACGTTGCAGTCGGTCACGGTCAGGGGGCCGCCACGGCGATAGGCGGCCGGTCCGGGCACCGCCCCGGCGGACTCTGGCCCGGCCCGCATGCGTCCGCCCTCGAAGCGGCAGATGGAGCCGCCGCCCGCCGCCACGGTGTGGATCGACAGCATGGGCGCGCGCAGGCGCACCCCTGCCACCACGGCGTCGGAGGTGCGCTCGTACTCGCCGGAGAAGTGGGAGACATCGGTGGAGGTGCCGCCCATGTCGAAGCCGATGACGCGCTCGAACCCGGCCTGACGCGCCGTCTCGGCCATGCCCACCACCCCGCCTGCGGGACCGGAGAGGATGGCGTCCTTGCCCCGGAAGGCGTCCGCCGCCGTCAGGCCGCCGGAGGACTGCATGAACAGCAGCGGCGCGTCGGGGCCCAGATCGGCGCCGACCCGGTCCACATAGGCGGCCAGCACCGGCGACAGATAGGCGTCGGCCACGGTGGTGTCGCCGCGCCCGATCAGCTTGATCAGGGCGCCCACCTCGTGGCTGACGGAAATCTGGGTGAAGCCGATCTCGCGCGCGATTTCGGCCACGCGCGTCTCGTGGTCGGTGAAGCGCCAGCCGTGGACGAGGACGATGGCGACTGATCGGAACCCATCGGCGTGGGCGGCGGTCAGGTCGGCGCGGGTCTTCGCCTCGTCCAGCGGACGGTCCACGGCGCCGTCCACGGTCAGGCGCTCGTCGATCTCGACCACCCGGTCGTACAGCTGGTCGTTCAGCTTGATGTGACGGGCGAAGATGTCGGGACGGCTCTGCCAGCCGATGCGCAGAGCGTCGCCGAAGCCGCGGGTGATGGCGAGGACGGTGGGCTGGCCCTTGCGCTCCAGCAGGGCGTTGGTGGCCACGGTGGTGCCCATGCGCACGGCGTCCACCCGCCCCGCCGGAAGCGGTCCGGGGGCGGCGTCCAGGATGCGCCGGACGCCCTCGGTGGCGGCGTCGGCGTAGCGCTCGGGATTGTCGGACAGCAGCTTGGCGGTGGTCAGGGCGCCGTCGGGCGCGCGGGCGACGATGTCGGTGAAGGTGCCGCCCCGGTCGATCCAGAAGCGCCAGCCGCTCATGCCGCCACTTCTTTCATGGACACGGACAGGTCGGCCAGTTTGGCGCGGTCGACGGGAGTCGCCCTGGCGATGAGCTGCTTGCCCATCATGAATTCGGGCGGGGCGTTGACGGCCTCCACCGCGCGGACCCGGTCGCCTTTCAGGTGGAAGACCGCGAATTTTGCGGCGGCGGGATCGCCGCGCACCACGAGGTCGTCGGCCTCGAAGGGCAGGCCGGCGATCTGCAGTTTCACGTCGTACTGGTCGGACCAGAACCAGGGCGTCTCGGGCGCGGGGGCGGGGCGGCCGGTGACGGCGGCGGCGACCTGTTTGGCCTGCTCCAGCGCATTGGGCACGCTCTCCAGACGGAACGAGCGGTCCTCGTAGAGCGGCAGGGGGCGCCAGGTCACATCGCCGATGGCGAAGATGGCGGGATCGCTGGTGCGGGCCTGATGGTCCACCACCACGCCATTCTCGCAAGGCAGGCCCGCCGCGCGCGCCAATTCGTCATTGGCCACACCGCCGACGCCCACCAGGGCGATGTCACAGGGAATGATGCGGCCGTCCTCCAGCCGCACGCTGGTGAGGACGCCGTCTGCAGCTTCGAAGCCGGAGACCGCGGCGTTCAGCTCGAGGCCGACGCCGTGGCTGCGATGGAGATCCTGAAAGAAGTCCGACAGGGGGCCGCAGGCGACGCGGGCCAGACAGCGAGATTCGCGCTCGATGATGACGGCCTCGGCGCCCAGGGCGCGGGCCGAGGCGGCGGCCTCCAGCCCCACATAGCCGCCGCCGACCACGGCGAGGCGCGCGCCGGGCTTCAGCA
>NZ_PNLV01000157.1 GCF_013823285.1 Brevundimonas sp.
GACCGGCCACCAGCAACAGGAACGGCTTCTCGCTTCCGGGACGGCCGCAGATGGCGTTCAGAAAGCCCATGGGCGCGGGCGTATGGGTCAGGGTCGCCAGCCCGGCCTGGTGCAGGGCGCAGATCAACAGACCCGTGGCGATGCCGACGCTTTCGGAGACATAATAGTTCTTCCGGTCGTCGCCGGGCCGGGGACCGCCGCGCTTCTGGCCGAACACGGCGATCAGGACGGGTGCGGTCTCCAGAAAGCTCTTGTCAGGATCGGTGCCCAAGGGCGCGAGCGCATCCAGCCACTCCTGCGGCGCCTTGTCGGCATAGAACGCGCGCTCCTCCGCCTCGGCCTCGCGGCGAATGCGGGCGCGGGCCTCGGCGCTTTCGATGACGATGAAGAACCAGGGCTGATGGTTGGCCCCCGAAGGCGCCGAGCCGGCGGTCAGAAGAGCCTGCTCCACCACAGGACGCGGTACGGGACGGTCGGAGAACTCTCGCACCGTGCGCCGCCGCGCCATCTGCTCGCGGAAGGCGGCCGAAGCCATGACGATCTCGGCGTCCGTGCGCACGGGATAGCCGGTCAGGGGCGTGGACGGATGATCGCGCATACGGACCTCTTGCAGCAGCCTGGACGTTCCATGCCGCCGTCGCGTCAACCCGTCCAGCAAGGGCGCCACTTTTTCGCCCGTTCGATGGGTCATTCAGCCCGCGCCGGCAATTGCACGAGCCGGCGTTACCCGAGTCCGAGTTGATGCTGACCGTCGCCGCCGCCGTGGCCGCCCTGATGATGCTGTTCGCCGACACGGCCCAGGCCGAACCGGCGCCGCAAGGCCCCGTGGCCTATAGCGACATCATCGCCGAGGAACATGCCCGGGCCGAGGCGCAGGCGCTTCTGGAGGCCTCGCTGCATGAGGCCGAGCCCGACTGGCGGCTGTCGGCGCGGCTGTATCACGCGGGCGGCGGCGGCGCGACGGGACTGGACTCCCTGGGCTGCCAGCCGATCGCCATGCGGACGGTGGCGGTGGACCCCCGGGTCGTGCCCCGCCGCACGCGCCTGTTCATCCGCGAGACGGTGGGCTTGCCCCTCGGCGACGGCCGTACCCACGACGGCTTCTGGTATGCGTCGGATACCGGCGGGGCCATCAAGGGCGCCAAGATCGATCTCTACACCGGCCACGGCCGCGGCTCGATGGCGCCGGTCATGCCGCTGAACATGTCGACCCTGACGGTGGTGGACGCCGGATCGTTCGACGGCTGTCCTCCCGCGGAGTGATCCGGGGGGCTGGCCACGGCCTCCGTTTACCGTCTAAGTAACCCCGAGTAACGGCCCGTGAGTGCGGGCGTTGGGGGATTTTCCAATATGACGACACCGGCGCCGCAGGGCATCGAGGCCTTCTACGAGGCTGTGACCAACGTCAGTGATTTCATCTGGGGCGGCACGTGGGGCGGTGAAACCGTCCTGCCCTTCCCGCCCATGGTCATCGTGTTGCTGGGCGTCGGCGCCTGGATCATGATCGGCCTGCGTTTCTACCCGATCCTGAAGCTGGGCGAGGCCTTCGTCGGCCTGTTCAAGAAGAGCGATTCCAGCAAGGGCGAGATTTCGCCCTTCGCGGCCCTGTCCACCGCCCTGTCCGGGCAGGTAGGCACCGGCAACCTGGCCGGCGTGGCCACGGCCCTGACGCTGGGCGGGCCCGGCGCCCTGTTCTGGATGTGGATCACGGCCCTGTTCGGCATGGCCCTGGCCTTCGCCGAAGGCTCGCTGGCGATCCGCTATCGTGAGGTCGGGCCGGACGGAGCCTATCGCGGCGGCCCCATGAGCTACATCATGAAAGGCCTGGGCAAGAAGTGGACCTGGCTCGCGATCCTGTTTTGTCTGGGCACCCTGTTCTCGTCCATCGCCACGGGCAACATGATCCAGGCGAACTCCATCGCCTCGTCGATCACGAACCTGGCCCCTGTGCCCTCATGGGTGGCGGGCGTGATCGTGGCGGCCATCGTGTTCGTGGTCATCATCGGCGGCATCAAGTCCATCGGACGCGTGGCCGAGAAGGTCGTGCCCTTCATGGCCATCGCCTATCTGCTGATGGCGCTCCTGGCCCTGATCCTGAACTTCGAAGACCTGCCCGCCTCCTTCGCGCTGATCTTTGATTCCGCTTTCAACGGCATGGCGGCGACCGGCGGCTTCCTGGGCGCGGGCGTCATGATGGCGATCCGGGCCGGTGTTGCGCGCGGCCTGTTCTCCAACGAGGCGGGCCAGGGCTCGACCCCCATGGCCCACGCCGTGGCGCGCACCGATGACCCGGCGCGTCAGGGCCGCTTCGCCATGATGGGCACCTTCATCGACACCATCATCATCTGCACCATGACCGCCCTGGTCCTGCTGACGGTGCAAGGCTCCTTCCCGGCCGGAGACGGTACGGTGGAGCACGTCTGGAACTCGGACCTGCGCGGGTTCGAAATGACCCTCGCCGCCTATTCGGCGGTGTTCCCGCACCTGCTGTTCGGCTCCACCACCATAGGCGGCTTCGTGGCCTCAGTGGTGCTGATCATGTTCGTCTTCACCACCCTGCTGACCTGGAGCTATTACGGCGAGCGGGCGGCCACCCACCTGTTCGGGCCTAAGGTCGCCATTCCGTGGCGTCTCCTGTGGGTCATGATGATCATGGTCGGCGCGGTGCAGGAGATCGAGTTCGTGTGGCGCATGGGCGACATCGCCAACGCGACCATGGCCCTGCCCAACCTGATCGCCATCGCGGCCCTGTCAGCCGTAGTCTTCGCCCTGTCCCGGGGTGAGAAGACAGCGGGCAAGGACCACTAGACGCTCGAAAGGCCCTCTCCCCGTCGGGGGAGGGCCCTTTCGGGCGGCTGAAGACGATCAGCCGCGCAGGGTCGCCCAGACCAGATATTCGCGATTGCCGTCGCCGCCGGTAATGGGGCTGTCGGTGGTTTCGCGGACGGTCCAGCCCTGCTCGCCCAGCCAGGCCACGGCGCGGTCCAGCGCGGCGGCGCGCGCCTCGGCGTCGCGCACCACGCCCTTGCGGCCCACCTCGCCCCGGTTCTCCATCTCGAACTGCGGCTTGACCAGGGTCACCAGATCCGCCCCCGGCGCCGCCAGCGACAGGGCCGTCGGCAGCGCCTTGGCCAAGCCGATGAAGCTGACGTCGCAGACAATCAGTTCGGGCGCTCGGTCGATAATATCCGGCGTCAGGGTGCGGGCGTCAGTCTTCTCGATATTGACCACGCGCGGGTCGTCGGCCACGGCCGGGTGCATCTGGGCGTGGCCCACATCCACGGCGAAGACCTGCGCGGCGCCGCGCTCAAGGCACACCTCGGTGAAGCCGCCGGTGGAGGCGCCCACGTCCAGCACCACACGTCCCTCGACGGGCACCGCCCACAGGGTCAGGGCGTGATCCAGCTTCAGCGCCGCGCGGCCCACGAAGCGGTGGGCCGGCTCGGCGGTGACGGCGGCGTCCTCCTCCACCTTTTGCGCGGGGGCCTTGGCGGGCTCGCCGTTCACCCTCACCCCGCCCGCCTCGATGGCGGCGCGGGCGCGGGCGCGGGTGTCGAACAGGCCGCGCGCGACCAGTAGCTGGTCCAGCCGGGTTTTCAGGTCAGATCCTCCAGCCGCTTCAGCGCGGCCTGCATCTTCGCCTTGCCCGCCTCGGCGGCGGCCAGTTTCTCGCGTTGTTCGTCCACCACTTCGGGGGCGGCGCGGGCGACGAAATTGGGGTTGCCCAGCTTCTTGTTCACATGGCCGATATCGGAGTCGAAGTCCGCCACCGCCTTCTCCAGCCGCGCGCG
>NZ_PNLV01000158.1 GCF_013823285.1 Brevundimonas sp.
CGCCGCGCTCAAGACCCACGCCGACGGCGGCTTCAACCCCGACGCCATGTTCGTGGTGGAGGCCGGGGCCCTGGGCCGCGACTCGGCCCTGAGGAAGGCCGCCGAAGCGTCCAAGGCGGCGGTCAGCATCGCCTGTTACGAGGACGAGGTGGGCGACGTGGCCCGCATGGTGCGCGAGGCCCTGGCCAAGGACCGGGTGGGCCTTACGTCCGACGCCCTGGCCCAGTTCACCGCCCGCCTGCCCCGCGAACGGGGCCTGATGCGGCAGGAGATCGAGCGCCTGGCCCTGTTCATCGGCCCGGGCAGCGACCGGACGGTCGGCCCCGACGAGCTGGAGCAGCATCTGGGGGTCGAGCCGGACGCGTCCCTGTTCGAGGCCGCGCTACAGGCCTTCGGCGGACGGGCGGCGCAGGCCCAGGCCAACGTGCGCCGGGCCTTTGCGGAGGGCGAAAGCCCCGTGGCGGCCGTGCGCGCGGTCAGCGGCCACCTGAACCGTCTGAGGAAGATCCGCGCCTTCACTGACAACGGCGCCGGGCCCAAGGAGGCGACCAAGGCCGCGGGCGTGTTCTGGAAACAGGAGGCCGAGGTGCTGCGCCAGATGCGCTCCTGGCGGCACGAGGACTTGTCACAAGTGCTTGATAATGCGCTGGAATGTGAGAAGGCCTGCAAGACGGCGGGCTCCCCCGACGCCCTGCTGGCCGAGCGGCTGCTGCTCGAGGTCGCGGGCCGCGCCCGGCGTCTGGGGCTCTAGGGACCGGGCCTCGTGCGGCAACCCATTGGGCGGCGAAAATGCGGAAAATCCTCCCCCATCGGGGGAGGTGGCGCGGGCGCGATCAGCGCCCGTGACGGAGAGGGCTGAAGCCGGGCTGTGCGGGTGTGGGTGGCTGGATCGATGATGGCGCACGGCGGTCGGTCAGGCAGCCCTCCGGCCAGCCCCCTCCACCATGCTTCGCATGGTCCCCCTCCCCCGATGGGGGAGGAATAGGTCAGCCCCGGGTCAGGCGGCGGCAGAGGTCGTCCAGTTGCTCAAGGGCGCCGTAGCGGATGACCAGCTCGCCCTTGCCGCCCTTGTCGCGGACCTCGACCTTGAGGCCCAGGGCGTCGCCCAGATCCTGCTCCAGGGCCACGGTGTCGGCCGAGCGGTCGAGGGCGGGCTTCGCCTTCGCCGGTTTCGGACCCTCGGCCGCCTGACGGACAAGGGCCTCGGTCTGGCGGACGGACAGGCCGCTCTTGATGATGGTGTCAGCGAGGCCTTCCGCATCCGGCGCGGTGATCAGGGCGCGGGCGTGGCCGGCGGACAGGCGTCCGGCCAGCACATGGTCCAGCACGGGGTCCGGCAAGGCCAGCAGGCGCAGGGTGTTGGCCACATGGCTGCGGCTCTTGCCCACCACCCCGGCCACCACATCCTGGGTGCGGTTGAAGCGCTCCATCAGGGTGCGGTAGGCGCGCGCCTCCTCCACCGGGTTCAGGTCCTCGCGCTGGACGTTCTCGACGATGGCGATTTCCAGCACCTGGGCGTTGTCCAGCTCGCGCACCAGCACGGGAATGGTCTTGAGGCCCGCTTTCTGGGAGGCGCGCCAGCGGCGCTCGCCGGCGATGATCTGCCAGCCGTCGCCGCCGGGCGCCGGGCGCACCAGCAGGGGCTGGAGCACGCCCTTGTCGCGGATGGAGGCGGACAGCTCGGCGATCTCATCGTCCGAGAAATGGGTGCGGGGCTGATCCGGATTGGGGTGCAGTTGCTCGATGGGGATGTCGCGCACGCCCACCCGCGCCTCGATATCGGCGGCCACGGCCTCGGCGGTGTCCCCGATCAGGGCCGACAGACCCCGACCCAATCCTCTTTGACGTTCAGCCACTTGTTTGATTCCGTTACACTAATCAGGCCGCGATGGCCTGGCGGCGGGACTTCTCGCGCGCCACCAGCTCGCGCGCCAGACGCAGATACGCCTGGCTGCCCGCACACTTCAGGTCATAGATCAGGGCCGGCTTGCCGAAGGACGGCGCCTCGGACACCCGGACGTTGCGGGGGATCACGGCGTCATAGACCTTGTCGCCGAAGTGGGCCCGCACATCGGCCTCCACCTGGGACGACAGGCTGTTGCGCCGATCGTACATGGTCAGCACCAGTCCCTGAATTTCCAGAGCCGGATTAAGGCTTTGGCGGACCATCTCAACGGTCTTCATCAGCTGGGTCAGGCCTTCCAGAGCGAAGAACTCGCACTGCAGCGGCACCAGCACCGCGTCCGCAGCGCTCATGGCGTTGAGGGTCAGCAGGTTCAGGGACGGCGGGCAGTCGATGAGCACATAGTCATACCGGGTATGGCCGCCCTTCCCGTCGTCTTGGCCCTGCGCCCGCAGGGCGTCGCGCAGGCGATAGGCGCGGCGGTCGGCCTGGCTCAGCTCGATCTCGACGCCGGACATGTCCGCATCGGCCGGAACGATGGCCAGACCCGGCACGGCGGTCTTCACCGCCGCATCGTCGATGGAGCGGCCGTCCACCACCACGTCATAGATGGTGACGGTGCGGGATTCGCGGCCCACGCCCAGACCGGTGGAGGCGTTGCCTTGGGGATCCATGTCCACGATCAGGCAACGCTGGCCGATGGCGGCCAGGGCGGTGCCCAGATTGATGGCCGTGGTGGTCTTGCCCACCCCGCCCTTCTGGTTGGAGACCGCGAGGACGCGGGTCTGGTGACGATCAGCGGGCACGGCGCAATCCCCGGACGTGAACAACATGGCCCCGGCCGTCGGTGAGACGCGACGGATGGAGCTGAGCCTTGAAATGCCAGGATAAGCGCGCCGACTTCAACTCGTCGGGGGCCTTTTCTCCCTTGAGGAACAGACCTTGTGCACCGCGATCCATATAGGGCTGTGCATAACCGAGCAGCTTGTCCATGGGGGCGACGGCGCGGGCGGTGACCACATCGACGGTGATCGCCTGCTCCTCGGCCCGGCCATTGATGACGGTGGCGGGCAGATCCAGTTCGGTCTTCACCTGTTCCAGAAAGCGGCAGCGCTTGCCGAGGCTGTCGATCAGATGGACGTGGGCGCCCGGACGGCCTTTCAGGAAGACGGCCAGAACGACTCCGGGCAGGCCCGCCCCCGCCCCCAGATCGGCCCAGGTCAGGGCCTCGGGGGCGTGTTCGAAGAGTTGCCAGCTATCCAGCACGTGGCGGGCCCAGTAGTCGGGCAGGGTGGAGGGTCCTACCAGATTCATGACCTGATTGGCCTCGGTCAGCAGGCCGCAAAACCGCTCCAGATCGGACATCTGGGTTTTGGTGGCGCCGCTGAGGGCCTGAAACTGCGCGGCGGTCAGGCTCACGCCGCTGCGGTCCGACGATGTTTCACGTGAAACAGGAGGGCCGTCAGGGCGCCGGGAGTCATACCCTCGATGCGTCCGGCCTGACCGAGGGTCCGCGGGCGAATGCGCTCCAGCTTCTCGCGCACCTCGTTGGAGAGGCCCCCGACCGTGGCGTAGTCGAGCCCATCGGGCAGGATCAGGGCCTCTTCCCGCTGCAGGGACTCGGCCTCGACCCGCTGGCGGTCGATATAGCCAGCGTAGCCCGCGTCGATGACCACCTGTTCGCGCACGATCTCGGGCCAGCCGGCCATGGCGGGGACGACGGAGGCGAAATTGTCCAGGGTCACGCCCGGGTAGGCCAGCAGGTCACGGATGGATCGGCGCTGACCGTCCGCATTGACCGCCACGCCCAGAGCTTTCGCTTCATTGGGGGTGAAGATGGTGGTGCGAACCACCTCATCAGCAGCCTTCAATTGCC
>NZ_PNLV01000159.1 GCF_013823285.1 Brevundimonas sp.
CAGGGCGATCAGATAGGTCACGCTGGCGAAGGCCAGCAGCGGCACATAGCTCCCGGTGGCCTCAAGCGTCCAGCCGGCCACCTTGGCGATGAACATGCCGCCCACCGCGCCGGCGAAACCGCCCAGACCCACCACCGTCGCCACCGCATGTTTGGGGAAGGTGTCGGACACCAGGGTGAACAGATTGGCCGACCACCCCTGGTGGGCCGCCGCCGCCAGGCCGATCACCGCCACCGCTGCGATCAGATTGTCCGCGAACACAGCCATTGAAATGGGCGTCACGCACAGGGCGCAGACCAGCATGGCGGTCTTGCGTCCCCGGTTCACTGACCAGCCCCTGTGGATCAGCCGCGACGACAGCCAGCCGCCGCCCACGCTGCCCACGTCGGCCAGCAGATAGACCGCCACCAGCGGCGGCCCGAACGTCAGCAGGTTCAGGTCATAGGTCTTGCCGAAGAAGTCGGGCAGCCAGAACAGGAACAGCCACCACACCGGATCGGTCAAGAATTTGCCGACGATGAAGGCCCAGGCCTCGCGTCGCTTCAGCGCCTGCCCCCAGCTGATCTTTCCCGGCGCATCCGGCGGGTCGCTCTCGATATGGGCCAGCTCGGCGGCCGTCACCCGCGGGTTCTCGCGCGGGCGACGATAGACCAGGAACCACAACGCCATGAGCACAAGGCCGGACAGGCCGGTGATGATGAAGGCGGCGCGCCAGCCGAAGGCCAGCACCAGGATGGGCACAAGGATCGGCGTCAGCAGGGCGCCCACATTGGACCCGGCGTTGAAGATGCCGGTGGCCAGCGCCCGCTCGCGCTTGGGGAACCACTCCGACACCGCCTTGACCGCACCCGGAAAGCCCGCCGATTCCCCGACGCCCAGGGCGAAGCGGGCCATGGCGAACTGGATCACCGAGCTGGCCCCCGCATGGGCGGCCGCCGCCAGGCTCCAGACCCCGATGGCGATGCCCAGACCCCAGCGCGCGCCGATGCGGTCGATCAGGCGGCCCACCAGCAGCAGGCCGATGGCGTAGGCGCCCTGGAAGGCCACCACGATGTTGGCGTAGTCGCTCTCGCTCCAGCCGAACTCCACCTCCAGCACCGGCTTCAGCACGCCGAAGATCAGCCGGTCCACGTAGTTGATGGTGATGGCGAGGAACAGCAGGGCGCAGATCACCCAGCGGTAGTTGCCCCGAAAGGCGCGCGGGCCGCGTTCAACCGGAATCTCGCTCATCTCGTGGTCCTTCCTCGCGGGGCGCGGCGTCTCACCAGTCAGTCATGGACCCGTCGGGCAGGCGCGCGACCGGCAGACAGGCGGGGCTGTACGGATGCGTGGCCGCCAGATCCTCGTCGATATCCACGCCCAGCCCCGGCGCCTCGCCCGGGTGCATCATCCCGTCCGCGAAGCTGTAGGCGTGGGGAAACACCGCGTCCGTTTCGGGGGTGTGGCGCATGTATTCCTGGATGCCGAAGTTCGGGATCGACAGGTCGAAGTGGAGGGCCGCCGCCATGGCCACCGGGGACAGATCCGTCGCCCCGTGACACCCGGTGCGCACCTTGTAGAGATCGGCCAGGGCCGCGATCCGGCGCAGGTGCGTGATCCCGCCGGCGTGCACCACCGTGGCGCGGATGTAGTCGATCAACTGCTCCTCGATCAGGGTCTTGCAGTCCCAGATGGAGTTGAACACCTCGCCCACCGCCAGCGGCGTGGTGGTGTGCTGGCGGATCAGGCGGAACCCGGCCTGGTTCTCGGCCGCCACCGCGTCCTCCATCCAGAACAGGCGGTAGGGCTCCAGGTCCTTGCCCAGCCGCCCCGCCTCGATGGGCGTCAGCCGGTGATGCACGTCGTGCAGCACATGCACGTCCCAGCCCAGCGCCTCTCGCGCCGCGTCGAACAGCTGCGGCGCCGTCCTCAGATAGGGCTCGGTCGCCCACTGCGTCTCCGTCGGCAGGGCCGCGTCGGCGGGCTCGTAGAACATCTTGTCCTTCGAGACCCCGTAGGTCCCCTTCACGCCGGGCACGGCGGTCTGCAGCCGCACCGCCTTGTAGCCCCTGGCCACATAGTCCGCCGCCTGGGCCACGGTCTCGTCCACCGTCTCGCCGTTGGCGTGGCCGTACACCATCACACCGTCGCGGCACGCCCCGCCCAGCAGCTGGTACAGCGGCAGACCCGCCACCCTGGCCTTGATGTCCCACAGCGCCATGTCCACCGCCGCGATGGCGGTCATGGTCACCGGCCCGCGCCGCCAGTAGGCGCCCCGGTAGAGGTACTGCCAGATGTCCTCGATGCGGTGCGCGTCCCTGCCGATCAGACAGGGAATGACGTGCTCGGCCAGATAGGCGTCCACCGCCAGTTCGCGCCCGTTCAGGGTGGCGTCGCCCACGCCGCTGATGCCCGCGTCGGTCTCGATCTTCAGGGTGACGAAATTGCGCCCGGGACAGGTGACGATGGTGCGGGCGGCGGTGATGACGGGCATGGGACCAGAATGACCTAGCGCGCCGGGGCGGCGATGAAGGCGTCGGCGATGGCCTGGCGCAGGGGCTTGGGCTGGTACGCAGCGTCGTAGGGCGTCGGCCGTTTGGCGATCCCGTCGGGCCGCACCCAGTGGGTCTGCAGCCAGGAGTAGGAATCCACCATGCCCCAGGCCAGAACGTCCTTGGTCTGCGGATAGCTCAGCATCAGGTCCAGATACCGCCGCGCCAGCTCGGCCACCGCCTGGTCCCGCGAGGGAATGTCGGCGGGCAGGTTCTTGTCGTGCACGTCGAACTCGCTGATGACGATGTCCAGGCCCATGCCCGTGACCTCGTCCATGAAGCGGCGCCAGTTGTCTTCCCGCGCCGTGTCGAAGCCGACGGAGTCGTCACTGTTGCCCGAGCCGATGTGGCTCTGGATTCCCAGGGCGTCTATGGGCACGCCGCGCGCCTTCATCCCTTCCAGCAGACGCAGGACGCCCGCCTGATGCTGCTCGTGGCCGGCCTCCCAGCTCATGTAGTCATTGTAGACCAGCTGGGCGTTCGGCGCCGCCGCCCGGGCCGTGTGGAAGGACAGGTCGATGATCTCCTGATGGCCCAGATGGCGCGACAGGGCCGTCTCGCGCAGGGCCCCGGTGTTCTCGTCCACGGTCTCGTTGACCACGTCCCAGGAATCGATCCGGTCGCCGTATCTGTCGACGATGGCGTTGATGTGCTCCACCACCAGCCGCTCGGCCTCGGCCGCCGGGCGCGCGCCGTAGTCGTGGGTCTCCAGCCATTCGGGAAACCAGCGCGGATGGTGCCAGACCAGGGTGTGGCCCCGCACGCCCATGCCGTGCTGCGCCGCGAAATCCATCACCCGGTCAGCCCGGGCATAGTCGTAGGTGTTCACGTCGGGCCGCAGCACGTACCACTTGAGTTCATTCTCATGCACCAGCACGCCGCACTCGCGGGCCAGGATTTCGCGATAGCGCGGATCGTCCAGGGAGGCTGTCACGGTCCCCGGCTGCCCTGCGCCCACAGCGCTGCCGAAGCGCATGCCCTTTCTCTGGGCCAGCTCATGCAGGGAGGGGGTCGGGGTCCCCTGCCCCCGTGCGTTTGCGGACTCGCAGGCGGCCAGCAGGCCGGCGGCGGACAGGCTCAGGGCCTGGCGACGGTTCATCATGATGTGTCTCTCACGCTTGCGGCGCCGGGAGGCGCGCCGGGTTCAGGGTCGGCCAGATGGCCAAGTTCGCCCCGCGCCCGGGCCTTGCGGCCGTAGACA
>NZ_PNLV01000160.1 GCF_013823285.1 Brevundimonas sp.
GAACCCCAGGTTCACGGCCCGGTTCAGCTCATCGGTCCAGTGGGCCACAGTCTGGCCGGGGCGGGCGTAGATCAGATCGATGGACAGCCGCGCGAAGGCCGCCCGCGCCAGTTCCAGCGCCCGCATGGCCTCGGCCGCCGAATGATTGCGCCCAAGGAACCTGAGGGCCTCGTCGTCCAGGGACTGCACCCCCAGCGAGAGGCGGTTCACCCCTGCCCGGGCCAGGGCGGCGAAGCGCGCGGCCTCAGCATCGGTGGGATTGGCCTCCAAAGTGATCTCGATCTCGCCGCCGCCCGGAAACAGGGCGCGCGCGCGTTCGATCACCCGGGCGACCTGGTCCGGCGGCATCAGCGAGGGGGTGCCGCCGCCGAAGAAGATGGAGGCCAGCCGACGCTCGCCCAGCAGGGCGGCCTGGGCCTCCATATCCGCCACAATGGCGTCGGCCAGCGCCGTCTGCTCTCCGGTCCGCCCCCGGTCGCGCACCACGTTGAAGTCGCAATAGGGACAGATGCGGGCGCAGTACGGCCAGTGGACGTAAAGGGCGACCGTGTCCGGCTCAGTCAAACAGGGCGGCCTTCAGCTTCTCGAAGGCAAGGGCGCGGTGGCTGATGGCGTCCTTTGCCGCCGGCTCCATCTCGCCGAAGGTCAGCGCGCCGCCCTCCGGGACAAAGATGGGGTCATAGCCGAAGCCCCGGTCGCCCTTCGGCGGGAAGGTCAGACGGCCGTCCACCCGCCCTTCGACCACCAGACAGGGGCCATGGGGCCAGGCCACGGCCAGGGCGGAGGTGAACCACGCACTGCGGTCGTCCGAGCCGATTTCCTCCAGCCGCTCCTCCACCTTCTTCATGGCGTGAGCGAAGTCCTTGTCCGGGCCGGCCCACCGGGCCGAGAAAATGCCGGGCGCACCGTCCAGGGCCGCGACCGAAAGACCGGAATCATCGGCGATGGCGACGAGGCCGGAGGCGTCCGCCGCCGCCCGCGCCTTGAGCACCGCATTGCCCACGAAGGTCGATTCCGTCTCGTCGGGCTCCGGCAAATTCAGTGACTTGGCCGTAATGATCTCGAAACGGCCCTCCAGAAGGGCGGCGATCTCCACCGCCTTGCCCGGATTGTGGGTCGCCGCGACGATCTTCTGTCCCTTGTCCAGCTTGGCTTTCATGTTTGACCTTACCTGCGTTTAATGCATTGCAAAAGTTTAATATCGAAAAACGATAAATCTGCTTGCCCGTTTATCGGCTAATCCGTATTGATAATCACCAAGAACGGGCCGCAACGTTCTTGCAGGTGCGAAAGATTAAGCCCCTGTAATGATGCGGCGCAACATAGCCGATCCTCACTGAAAACCGAGGGCGGCGCCTCAGGAAAGACGGAGATAGACGATGCATACGATGAACGTTTCCATGTGGATGGAAAAGGTCGGCGTGACCCTGGTCAGCGGCCTGATGATGGCGGGCCTGCCTCTGGCCGTTGTGGCCATCATCGTCCAGTCCCTGTGATCGTGGTCACGCTGAAAGAGCTTTGACGACGACCATGAAGGACGCGAAAAGCAAGACCGCGTGCGGGCTCGCCGGGCCCCGCGCGGCGCCTTCGCCCCTTCGCCCGGCCTGACAGGAACGGATCCGTCATGCCGATCCAGATTCGTCCACCGGCCTTGAGAGCCTCCGGCCTCAAGGCCCCGAGCCTCAAGGCATTGGGTCCGGGCTCCGTGTCCAGCCTGCTGAAGACCGCGCTGGACGTCGCCTATATCCTTTTGTGGCTGGTCACCGGCTTGCTGCTGCTGGTTCTGATCGCCTCCCTGTTCATTCCCCTCGACAATCTGACCGTCACCCTGGGCGACGAACGCCAGCTGCCGCTGACCCGGCCGCTGCTGCTCTTCGGCGTGGGGGCGTGGGTCGCCTATTTCGGCGGCTTCGTCCTGATCCTGCGCAATCTGCGGATGATCTTCCGCACCCTGACCGTGGGCGATCCCTTTCATCCCGAGAACGTCCGCCGGCTGCGCCAGGTGGGCGTGATCCTGGCGGTGGTGACCGGGGGAGTCTTCGTGGCCCAGATGGCCATGGCGCGCGTGGCGCCGGGCGTCCTGTCGCCGCAGGGCATCGGCGAACTGCTCACCCCCGTGTTTTCCGTGCTAGTCGTGTTCGTGCTGGCCGAGGTGTTCCGCGAGGGCGCCCGTCTGCGCCGCGAATCCGAACTGACCATCTAGTTTTCCCCGAAAGCGTATCTGTTTCATGGCCATCCGCGTCCAGCTTGACCGCATCCTGCTCGATCGGCGCATGTCGCTGACGGAGCTGGCCGATCGCGTGGGCGTGACCCTGGCCAATCTGTCGATCCTGAAGACCGGCAAGGCGCGGGCCATCCGCTTCTCGACCCTGGACGCCCTGTGCCGCGAGCTGGACTGCCAGCCGGGCGACCTGCTGGCGTGGGAGCCGGGCCCGGCCGAGACGCCCGACGAGGCCGACACCGACGACGGCGCCTGAGGCCATGGGGCGCAAGCTCACGCCCGAGGATCGCGACATCTGGGAGAAGGTGGCCCGCACCGTGTCCCCCGCCAAACCCCGCAAGGCCGAGCGCATCGCCGTAACAGCGGCCGCGACCCAGTCGGCGCTGAAGGCCCGGCCCCGCTTCGTCAAACCGCCCAAGCCCGCCCCGTCGGCGCCCCTGCCCGCCGCCAGCCAGGGCCCCGTCCGCACCGCCCACGGCGCGCCCGATCCGCTGGAGCCGCGCCGGCACCGCCGCATCGCGCGGGAGCGTGACCCCATCGAGGCGACCCTGGACCTGCACGGCTTCGGCCGGTTCGAGGCCCAGGACCAGGTCACGGCCTTCCTGACCTCCAGTCAGGCGCGGGGGCTGCGGGCGGTGCTGCTGATCACGGGCCAGGGCCGCCGCGGCGGCGGGGTCATCCGCGCCTCGATCCACGAATGGCTGCAGGGCCCCGGCCTGCGCGGCGTGGTCTCGGGCTTCGCTCCCGCCCACCGCCGCCACGGCGGCGACGGGGCGATCTATGTGACCCTCAAGCGGCGGGGCTAGCCTCGGGCGCGGCGACCGGGGTTCCCCCTTCGGGCAGGCGGATGTGGACCAGCACCCAGCGATAGGCGCCCCGGCGTTCGAAGGTGAACACGGTCTCGGAGCCGCCCTCGTCCGCCACGGCCATGCGCACCCGGTTGACGCCCCAGTAGCGGGGGGCGGGCCAGGGCGCGCCGGCCATGTCCGGCGGTGCGCCGCCGGGGCGCGACCGCTCGGCGGCGTAGCGGCCCTCGCCCGCGGTCAGACCAGCCAGGGCGGCGGGGGTCAGCCAGGCGTTCACGTCCACGGCCGGGCGCGCGGCGTCCTCCAACTGGCGGCGCACCGCCCCGATGGGATCCTCGAGGAAGGCCGGCGGCGGGGCCTGGGCCTCGGGCCGGTCGTCCAGCTGGGGCCGCAGGGACTGGCGCACCGCCCCGAAGTCCACCAGCTCGCCGAGGCTGCCCGCGTCCCCCGACTGGGCGGCCGAGCGCAGGGCGAAGAAGGCCACGCCGGGCGCGGCGAAGAAACCGATGATCGCCGCGGCGATCGCCAGCAGGAACAGGTTGAACAGGGCGCGTTTCATGAACCCAGCATGCCCCAGCCGGCCGACGGGGCAAAGACCGGGCCCGTCAGGGGCGAATCCCGCCTCACGCCCGTTTGGCCACGACCACGGCCCTGTCCAGGGCCTGGAGGAAGGCGG
>NZ_PNLV01000161.1 GCF_013823285.1 Brevundimonas sp.
GGAGGAGGAGGGAGTCAACACCGGCAAAATCCATTGCCCGGGCCTGTGCTATAAAGGCGAATGTGGAGGAATGGGTCGTGACTAAGCCACTAGAGCCGCTGCTGACCGAGGCAGACTATCAAGCCGTCTTGAAGGAATACGAAGCGTTTTTCGACAACGAGCCGCAGCTAGGCAGTGAGGAAGGAGAATACTTCCAACACTTGGGAGCCGCTCTGGCGCGCTACGAGTTTCTAAACGAGGCGGGGGCTTCAGCCGAGGTCTAACTCTACGCCTGTGTGTTTCTCGATCTGCTTCCGGATTAGGCCTTTAGCCAGAGACGCAAGGAGATCTAGGGAAAAAGCACCGACCTTTGCGGCCCCAGCCTTCGTCTGCCGCCAAATCTCGGGGTCGCGCACAGCGTCCACAAACTCATGACCGTCCCAAGTTAAGTTGAGATTCAGCCAATTCTTGCCGCCCATAGTGTGGGCAGCGATGCCTTTCGCCAAGCCAGCTTCGATGACCAATGCCAAGTGGTACTGAAGTTTCTCAAGGTCGGATTCCGACGCGTCCTTATCCAGCAAGGCCACCATATTCGGGCCTTTTGCCTCTTCGATCCTTAGAAGGATGTCGCGAATGAAGTCCATATTTCGTTGCATCGGAGATCACCTTCCGGGAAACATGTTCGTTATTTGTTCCTATTCCGCCTAGCGGTGAATTGTCAATGCGCCTCGTCCCAGTTCGCCGCCGCCTTGGCTTCCACGTCGATGGGGACGGTCAGCTGGACGGCGGGTAGAGGCGCGGCCTCCATGACCTTGCGGATGACGGCCATGGCGCGGTCGGCCTCGGCCTCGGGGGCCTCGAACACCAGTTCGTCGTGGACCTGCAGCAGCATGCGGGTCTGAAGCCCGGCGTCCCGCAGGGCGCCCGGCATCTTCATCATGGCGCGGCGGATGATGTCGGCCGCGGCGCCCTGGATCGGGGCGTTGATGGCGGCGCGCTCGCCGAACTGGCGCTCGGCGCCGGACTTTGAATGGATCGCCGGCACATGCACCCGCCGCCCGAACAGGGTGGTGACATAGCCCTGCTCGCGCACCAGCGCCTTTGTCCGGTCCATGTAGTCGCGGATGCCGGGGAAGCGCTCGAAATAGGTCTTGATGTAGGCCCCGGCCTCGCCCTGTCCGATGCCCAGCTGGGCCGCCAGGCCGAAGGCCGAGATGCCGTAGATGATGCCGAAATTGATGGCCTTGGCCCGGCGGCGGGTCTCGGGCGTCATGTCGGCCAGGGGCGTGTCGAACATCTCGGAGGCGGTGGCCGCGTGGATGTCCAGCCCGGCCCTGAAGGCGGCCTTCAGTTCGGGGATGTCGCCGATGTGGGCCAGCAGGCGCAGCTCGATCTGGCTGTAGTCCGCACTGATCAGCACATGGCCGTCGCGGGCGATGAAGGCCTGCCGGATCTGGCGGCCGGTCTCGGTGCGGATGGGGATGTTCTGCAGGTTGGGGTCCGACGAGGCCAGCCGCCCGGTGGAGGCCGCCGCCAGCTGGAAGCTGGTATGCACCCGGTGGCTCTCGGGGTCCGCCGCCTGCACCAGGGCGTCGGTGTAGGTGCCCTTCAGCTTGGCCAGCTGGCGCCAGTCCAGCAGGGTGCGCGGCAGGTCGTGGGTGAGGGCCAGCTCCTCCAGCACGGACGCGTCGGTGCCCCACTGGCCCGAGGCGGTCTTCTTGCCGCCCTCCAGCCCCATCTCGCCGAACAGGATCTCGCCGATCTGCTTGGGGCTGCCCAGATTGAACGGTCGGCCCGCCAGTTCGTGGGCGGTGATCTCCAGCTCGGCCATGCGCATGCCGAACTCGCTGGACAGGGCGCGAAGCCGGTCCGGGTTCACCCGGATGCCCGCGATCTCCATGTCCGCCAGCACCGCGGGCATGCCGCGCTCCAGCGTTTCATAGGCGCCCGTCAGCCCCTCGCCCGCCAGCTGGGGTTTCAGGATCCGCCACAGCCGCAGGGTCACGTCCGCGTCCTCGGCGGCGTAGCAGGTGGCCGGTTTCAGCTCCACGTGGCGGAAGCTCTTCTGGGCCTTGCCGGTCCCGGCCACGGCCTTGAAGGCGATGGGCTCGTGGCCCAGGTGGCGTTTGGCCAGCTCATCCATGCCGTGGGGGTGCAGCCCGCCGCCCAGCACGTAGGAGATCAGCATGGTGTCGTCGATGGGCCCCACCACGATCCCGTGCCGCTTCATCACCGCCAGATCGTATTTGATGTTCTGGCCCACCTTCAGGACCGAGGGGTCCTCCAGCAGCGGCTTGAGCCGGGCCAGCGCCTCCTCGATCTCGATCTGCTCCGGCCGGGCGCGGCCCGCGCCCTCGAAGTCCAGCCCGCCGCCGCCGTCCGCCTCGCCCGGATGGTCGTGGGTCAGGGGGATGTAGCAGGCCCGGTTCGGTCCGGTGGCCAGCGACAGGCCGCACAGCTCCGCATGGCTGGACGACAGGGAGTCCGTCTCGGTGTCGAAGCCGATGACGCCCGCCGCCTTCGCCTCGGCGATCCACACCTCCAGCGCCTCGAGGGTGGTCACGCACTCATAGGCGTCGGTGTCGAACAGGTGCGGCTCGGCCGGCGTGACGCTTTCGGCCGGGGCGTAGCGGGGCGTGGCCACCGGGGCGCTGACCGGCTTTGCGCGCAGCCCGCCGTTGGGGAAGGTGGCTCCGTCCTTGTCCGGCGCCTTGCCGTCGCCGACCCGCCGGGCCAGCGAGCGGAACTCCATCCTGTCCAGAAAGGCCGACAGCGTCGCCGGATCGGGATCGCGCACCACGAAGTCGTCGATGGGCTCCGGCGCCGGGGCGTCGCAGGTCAGGCGCACCAGCTCGCGCGACAGGCGGATCTGGTCCGCATATTCGATCAGGGTCTCGCGCCGCTTGTTCTGCTTGATCTCGTGGGCCCGCTCCAGAAGCGTGTCCAGGTCGCCGTATTCGGCGATCAGGGCCGAGGCCGTCTTGACCCCGATGCCCGGCGCCCCCGGCACATTGTCGGTGGAGTCCCCGATCAGGGCCTGCACGTCCACCACCCGGTCCGGCCCGACGCCGAACTTGGCCATGACCGCCTCATGCTCCAGCACGGCGTCCTTCATGGGGTCGTACATGACCACCCCGTCGCCGATCAGCTGCATCAGGTCCTTGTCGGACGACACGATCACCGCCTTGCCGCCCATGTCCCGCGCCTTGCAGGCATAGGTGGCGATCAGGTCGTCGGCCTCGTAGCCGGCCAGCTCCACGCACGGCAGGCCGAAGGCGGCGGTGGCCTCGCGCACCAGGGCGAACTGCGGGATCAGGTCCTCGGGCGGCGGCGGGCGGTGGGCCTTGTACTGGGGGTACAGATCGTTGCGGAAGGTCTTCTCCGAATGGTCGAAGATGGCCGCCAGATGGGTCGGGCCGTCCTCGCCCTTGAAGTCCCGCATCAGCTTCCACAGCATGTTGCAGTAGCCCTGCACCGCGCCCACCGGCAGGCCGTCGGACTTGCGCGTCAGGGGCGGCAAGGCGTGGTAGGCCCGGAAGATGTAGGCCGAGGCGTCGATCAGATACAGCCGCACCGCCGGCCCGTCCTGGGTCAGGGGGCGGTCGATCTGGACCGTGTTTTCGGGTGCGGCGGAATCGGCGGGCTCGGACATGGCGGGCAACATAGTGCGCCGGGAGGCGGGCGTCAG
>NZ_PNLV01000162.1 GCF_013823285.1 Brevundimonas sp.
AGCCAGCGCCGGATGGCCTCGCCCGAGGTTCCGTCGCGGGGCAGCAGGCCCTCGTCAGCCATGGGCCGGGCGATGCCCAGGAACCGCAGCCCGTTGTCGGCGGCGTAGGCCGCCCGCGCGGTCGACCCATCAGCGAAGGTCAGATAGCCCGAGCCCTGGATCTGCAGGAAGAACAGGTCCTCCGGCTTCAGCCAGGCCATGACGAGGGCCGGATCATGGGAGGTCTCGATGGCGGCCCGGTCAGGATAGTCCCTGACCGTGCCGTTCGGCAGCCGCTGGCGGTACAGGGCCCGTCCGTCGGGCCCTTGCGTCCGCGTCAGGTCCGGCGGGGGCGCCAGCAGGGGCGCCGAGAATTCCGCGTCGCGCTTGGCGCGGGCCTCGTACTCCGGCGCGAAATAGGCGGTCAGCAGGCCGGTTTCGTCGCCGCCCTCGGGGCGGAAACGGGTCTCGAAAAACAGGCGGGCGTTCTCGCCGGTCACGTCGGGCGCGGCGGCCAGCAGCTTCGCCGCCTCGCACACGCCCCAGGCGCGGCTGTCGGCGCCGCAGCCCTCGGCGTAGCCGCGCAGGGCGGCCAGGTGATCCTCCCCGGCCCAGCCCGGCAGGGCGGCGAAGGCGGGATCGGACGGCCCCGGCGTCCAGGGGGCCGGCTCGCCGGGCACAGGGGGGGCGGGCTGGGGTTGCGGCGTCGGCTCCGGCCCGGTCACGGGCGTCGGAGCGGTGGCGCAGGCGGCGGCCGTCAGGGCCAGGACCGCAGCCAGGAGGACGCCACGCATCAGGCGCTGGCCGCCTCAACCCGGGTCAGCACCCAGTTGGGATCGCTGGCCCCGATGGAGCGCTCGAAGGTCCACAGCTCGGCGGTGCGGCGCTCGTCCACGGTCTCGTCGCCCGAACCGCTGGTGGCGGTGCTGCGCAATTCGGCCAGGAACAGCACCTTGGCGCGGGCCCGGTCGCCCTCGGCCGTGGCCACCTCCAGATCGGCGCGGGGCGGGTGGACGAATTCGACCGTTTCCTTCTCGCTGCGACCTTCACGGGCGGTGATGCCGGCCTCGAACGAGCTCAGCACGGCGGGGGCCAGCAGGGGCCTTAGCGCCTCGCGGTCTCCGGACGCATAGGCCCGCACGATGGTCTCATAGGCCCCGCGCGCGCCATCCAGAAACCGGACGGGGTCGAACGAAGGGTCGCGCGCCTTCAGCCCCGCGGCCGCAGCGGCGGTGGCGGCGTCCACGGGGGTCTCGGGACGCGCATCCGGTTCGGGCGCGGCCGGGGCGCCGGGGATGCGGGGCGGCTTCTTGACCCCGTCCTCGGGCTGGCGGCCCACCTTCTTGCCCAGCACATTGTAGAGCTGGAACAGGACGAAGGCGGCGATGGCCGCCATCAGAAGGAGTTCGTAGGGAAAGGAGGACACGGCGTTTTCCTGAAAGGCGTCGTTCGGGCTTAAGGGCTCATATAGGGACGCGCAAGGCGGGCGCGAGCCTCTCCTGTGCGGCGACGGGCGTTGCGGGCGGCGTCCGCCGATGCTAGCAGCCCCGCGAACGTCCTTTCGGGCGAAACCTTGGCGTTTGCCCCAAACCGGAACCTTTCCTGCCCATGACCGACACCAATCCCGACAACGGCGCGTCCAATCCCGTCCCCCAAGGCGCCCAGCCGCCCGCGGGTCCGCATTTCCGCGTCCTGACCCAGTACGTGCGCGATTTCTCGTTCGAGAACCCCAAGGCGCCGGAAAGCCTGCGCTTCGAGGGCAAGCCCCAGATCGACATGGGTGTCGAGATGAATGCCCAGGGCCGCGCTGACGGCCTGTTCGAGATCGACCTGAAGCTGTCGGTCAAGGCCGCCTCCGGCGACCAGCCCATGTTCCAGATCGAGCTGCTCTACGGCGGCCTGTTCCAGATCGGCGGCGTCGAGGAGAAGGACATCGAGAAGATGCTCCTGATCGAATGCCCGCGCTATCTGTTCCCCTTCGCGCGCCAGATCATCGCCACGGCCACCAGTGACGGCGGCTTCTATCCGCCCTTCCTGCTGGAGCCGCTGGACTTCGCGGCCATCTACGCCGCCCGCAAGGCCCAGCAGACCGGCGCACCGGCCATCCCGCCGGCCCAGGGCCAGGCCTGAGTCAGGAGGCGGGGGCTTCGGCCCCCTCCAGTCCATAGCCGCGCCACAGGGACAGGTCCTTGAACTGGCTCTGCAGGAAGGCGGCGTGGGCCGCCGCCTCCTCGGGCGAGACGCGGCCGGGCAGCGGCCGGGGCCGTTCGCCGTAGCTGACCGGCTTGAAGCCCGGCGCCGTGGGGCCGCGCGCGGCGCTGAGATCCAGCACCCGCTCCTTGCCGCCCTTCAGCTCCAGATAGACCGCGGCCAGCAGGCGCGCGTCGATCAGGGCCCCGTGCAGGGTCCGCTCGGCCAGGGAAATCTTGAAGCGCTTGCACAGGGCGTCCAGCGAATTGGCCATGCCGGGAAACCGCGTCTGGGCCAGGCCCAGGGTGTCGATCCAGCGCACTTCCTCCACCAGCAGCCGGCCGCACAGGCCCAGCTCGTGGTTGATGAAGGCCCGGTCGAAGGCGGCGTTGTGGGCGATCACCGGGGCATCGGCGATGAATTCCAGCAGGTCGTCGGCCATCTCGGCGAATTTGGGCGCCCCGCGCACCTTGTCGTCGGTGATGCCGTGCACCCGAATGGCGTCCGGCGGGATCAGCCGCTCGGGATTGACCAGCCGATGAAAGGTCCGGCCGGTGGGCAGCAGGTCGTCGATCTCGATGCAGCCCACCTCGATCAGCCGGTCGCCCGTCTTCGGATCAAAGCCGGTGGTTTCGGTGTCGAGGACGATTTCGCGGGCCATGCCTCTTATTGCGGGGTTTCGGCGCCCGATGGAATCCCCCGGCGGCCCGCCCAGCCGGGTTTCAACACCTCATCCACAACCGCGCGCACCTGATCCCGGGCGTGATCCAGCCCCTTGTGGGTCTCGATGATGAAATCGGCCCGCGCGCGCTTGTCCGTGTCCGGAGTTTGTCGGGCCAGGATCTCCGCGAAACGCTCCGGGGTCATGCCCGGCCGCGACAGGACCCGTTCGCGCTGCACCTCGGCCGGCGCCGTGACCACCACCACCGCGTCCACCTCCGCGTCGCCCCCGGTCTCCATCAACAGGGGAATGTCCAGCACCAGCAGCCGCGCCCCGGCCGCGCGCGCCTCGGCCATCAGGTCGGCCCGGTGTTCGCGCACCAGCGGATGGACGATGGCCTCCAGCCGGGCGTAGCCGTCCGGGTCCGCGCCCAGGGCCGCGGCCAGCCTGGCCCGGTTCACCCCGTCCGGGCCCGAAACCCCGGGAAAGGCGGCCTCCACCGCCGCGACGGCCGCCCCGCCCCAGGCGTAGAGATCGTGGACCGCCGCGTCCGCATCCCACACAAGGGCGCTTTCCTCAGCGAACAGGGCCGCCGTGGTGGACTTGCCCATGCCGATGGAGCCTGTCAGGCCCAGCACGATCACGGCTCAAGCCCTTTCAGATGCGCCAGCACCACCGCGCGGGGGTCCAGATCCGGCGGGGCCCGATCGAAAATGAACGCGAACGAGGGCCCGGCCTGCCCGGTCAGCATGCCCAGCCCGTCCACGCCGG
>NZ_PNLV01000163.1 GCF_013823285.1 Brevundimonas sp.
AGTCAAGCCTCCCATCATTTCGTCATTCCCGGCCTTGTGCCGGGAATCCATAATCACGGAACTCTCAGCGCGACCCCCGCCCCGTCCGCGCGTATGGACCCTCGGGACAAGCCCGAGGGTGACGGAAGGGGGGCCTCCCCCCTTGCCACCGCCGCGTCACATGGGCGAAGTGCGCGCCGCAGGGGGAGGACGGCTTGGACCTCGAGGATTTCATCGCCAAATGGAGCGCGGCCCGTGGCGGGGCCGAGCGCGCCAACTATCAGATGTTCCTCGGCGAGCTGTGCCAGGCCATCGGCGTCCCCTCGCCCGACCCCGCCGGCCACGACACCGCCCTCAACGACTACGTCTTCGAGCGCGGGGTGAAGCGGCGCGACTCCGAAGGCATGGCCTCCACCCTGCGCATCGACCTGTACAAGCGCGGCTGCTTCATCCTCGAGGCCAAGCAGTCCCGCGCCGAACACCGCGACGACCAGCAGCAGGCCCTGTTCCGCGAGGATGAGACCAAATCCGTCGCCGCATCCCAGGGCAAGTGGGACGTGCTGATGCGCAACGCCCGCCGTCAGGCCGAGGACTATGTCTTCCGCCTGCCGCCCGATCACCCGGCCCCGCCCTTCATCATCGTCTGCGACGTGGGCTACGTCTTCGAGATCTACGCCGACTTCTCCGGCTCGGGCCGCGCCTACACCCACTTCCCCGACCGCAAGAGCTTCCGCATCCGGCTGGAGGACCTGCGCGACGAAAAGGTCCGCGACCGCCTCGTCGCCATCTGGACCGACCCGCAGGCGCTCGACCCGTCGCGCGAGGCCGCCCGCGTCACCCGCGAAATTGCCAAACGGCTGGCGGAAGTGTCGAAGACGCTGGAGGCGAAACACCCGGCCGAGGAGGTCGCCCACTTCCTCATGCGCTGCATCTTCACCATGTTCGCCGAGGACGTGGACCTGCTGCCCCGGGGCCAGTTCACCGCCCTGCTGGAAGACTGCCTCAATGGTCCCGCCACCTTCGCCCCGCTGCTGGAAGAGCTGTGGCGCAAGATGGACGCGCCGGACCACAAGGACCGCTTCTATTCCCTGTTCAAGTCGCACCTGCGCCACTTCAACGGCAGCCTGTTCAAGGACGCCCGCGCCTTCCCCATGGGCCGCGAGGAGATCGGCGAACTGCTTGCGGCGTCGAAACACGACTGGCGCTATGTGGAGCCCGCCATCTTCGGCACCCTTGTGGAACAGGCGCTGGACCCGTCCGAGCGGCGCAAGCTGGGCGCCCACTACACCCCGCGCTCATATGTCGAGCGTCTGGTCCAGGTCACGGTCATGGAGCCCCTGCGTCAGGACTGGGCCGACGTTCAGCTGCGCGTGACCGACGCCAAGGAACGGGGGGAAGCAAAGGAAGCCGTCGCCGCCGTCCGCGCCTTCCACCATACGCTCTGCACCACCCGCGTGCTGGACCCCGCCTGCGGCACCGGCAACTTCCTCTATGTCTCGCTGGAGCTGATGAAGAAGCTGGAGGGCGAGGTTCTGGAGGCCCTGGCCGAGCTGGGCGAAACCGAGGGCATCGGGCTGGAGGAGGTCGACCCTCACCAGTTCCTCGGCATCGAGCTGAACGTCCGCGCCGCCGCCATCGCCGAACTGGTGCTGTGGATCGGCTACCTGCAACAGCACTACCGCAACCGCACCGAACATCCCGCCGAACCCATCCTGAAAGCCTTCGGCAACATCCAGCAGAAGGACGCGGTCCTGACCTGGGACGGCTATCCCGAGCTGCAGTTCGCCACCATTCCTCCCCCATCGGGGGAGGGGGACCAGCCGAAGGCTGGTGGAGGGGGCGGCCCCGTCCCGGTCTATCCGAACGCACAGCGACCGGCGTGGCCGGAGGCGGAGTTCATCGTCGGGAATCCGCCGTTCTTGGGCAAAGGCAAGGATATGCGAGAGGCCCTGTCTGATGAGTATGTGGCAGCGCTGTTTCGGGCGAACCCGCAAATCAACGAAAGCGCCGATTTCGTCATGCACTGGTGGGACCGTGCAGCGGAGACTCTAGCGCAAAAGAAATCGATCCTGCGGCGGTTTGGGTTCGTGAGCACCAACTCCATCCGCCAGACTTTTGACCGTCGTGTCATCGAACGTCACATGAGCGGCAAGACGCCACTGTCTCTCGTTTTTGCAATTCCTGATCACCCTTGGACCAAGGCGACTCGGGACGCCGCCGCTGTCCGTATCGCGATGACGGTTGCTCAGCGCGGTATCGCACAGGGGCTTCGCTACGAGGTCTTGACCGAGCGCGCTTTGGATTCAGACGAACCCGAACTGACTTTTGCCTACACTCTCGGCCGCATCAACGCAGATCTCTCGGCGGGTGCAGACCTGACAAGGACGACCGAGCTCAAAGCAAATGCGGGTCTCTCGTGGAACGGGGTCATGCTGGCTGGACGAGGATTTGTCCTTGAGCCTGCCGAGGCAGAGTATCTCACTGGAGGATCAAGCGAGGACGCACTGCTGAGGCGTTTCGCAAGCGGGCGAGACCTCGTCCAGAACTTCCGGACACGCTTCGTGATCGACACACACGGCATGAGCGAAGGCACTCTGCGTCGAGACTACCCTCGACTGTTTCAGCACCTTCTCGCAACGGTCAAACCCGAACGCGCGATCAATCGAGACCAGCAGTTCCGACGCGATTGGTGGCTGTTCGGCCGAAACCGTCCCGACCTGCGCTTCGCAATCGCGGACCTTCCTCGGTTCATCTCACTTCCCGAAACGGCGAAGCATCGCGAGTTTCAGTTCCTACCAACTACGTACCTTCCCGAGCACCGACTGGTGAACATCGCTCTGGATGATGCTCTGTTCCTCGCGGTTCTGTCGTCAAGGTATCATCGCCACTGGTCTCTCTCTGCGGGCGGCACTCTTGAAAGCCGGCCTGTTTATAACAAATCCCGCTGCTTCGACCCCTTCCCCTTCCCCGACCCGGACGACGCCATCCGCGCCACCCTCCGCGCCCTCGGCGAGGAGCTCGACGCCACCCGCAAGACCGTTCAGGCCCAGCATCCGGACCTGACCCTGACCAGCCTCTACAATGTGCTGGAGAAGGTCCGCGCCGGGGCCGAGCTCACCGCCGCCGAGGCCGATGTGAAGGATCGCGGCCGGGTGCTGATCCTCAAGGACCTGCACGACCAGATCGACCGGGCGACCGCCGACGCCTACGGCTGGCCTCACGACCTGACCGACGAACAGATTCTGGAAAAGTTGGTCGCCCTGAACGCCGAGCGCGCGGCCGAGGAAGCCGCCGGTCACTTCCGCTGGCTGCGCCCCGACTACCAGATCCCCCGCTTCGCCAAGGGGGCCGCCGCGAAATCCGGCGAACTGGATCTGGGCGCGACCGTGGTTCCCATCGACAAGGCCCTTCCCCCCTTCCCCAAGGATAAGGGCGAACAGGTCATGGCCATCCGCGCCGTGCTTCAGGCCTCCGGCCGTCCAATGGACGCCGCCGCCGTGTCCCGTGCCTTCAAGAACGGCGGCAGGAAGATCGAACAACGCGTCGTCCAGGCCCTGGCCACCCTCGTCCGCTACGGCGACGCCACCCCCCTCCCC
>NZ_PNLV01000164.1 GCF_013823285.1 Brevundimonas sp.
TCCAGCTGCCCGGCCTCGATCTTGGATACGTCCAGGATGTCGGACACCAGCCGCTCAAGGGTGACGCCCGACGAGGCGATCAGGGCGACCATCTCGGACTGGTCCGGCGACAGGGGCGTGCGTGACAGGGCGTCGACGATGCCGATCACCCCGTTCAGGGGCGTACGGATCTCGTGGCTCATGTTTGCCAGGAAGTCGGACTTGGCGCGGCTGGCCGCCTCGGCCGCGGCCTTGGCCTCGATCAGGTCGCGCTCGGCGGCGACCTTGTCGGTCACATCACGCGCCACGGCGTAAATCCGGTCGCCGTGCCGCTGGGCGCGCCACTCCAGGGTGATGTAGTGACCCTGCCTGTGCCGGTAGCGGTTCACCTGGCCCAGCACCGGGTCACCGGGCCGCCGGGTCTCCACCTCCACAATGCTGTGCCGGGTGGCGGCCAGATCCTCGGGATGGATCAGGCGCAGCAGGCCCTGGCCCTCGATCTCGTCGGGGCGATAGCCCAGCAGGGTGGCCCAGGACGCACTGGCCTTGACCACTGTCCCGTCCAGCTCGCGCACCACCAGCAGATCCAGGGACACGTCGAAGAAGGTGCCGAGGTCGACCTCGGACCACGCCTCGCCCGCGCCGTCGGGACGGGCAGAGGCTTCGAGCGGCTGACAGGTCATGGGAGGACTCTCAAGACGAACTGCCGCCAGCTTGACCATCACCCGTTAAGGTCGGGTTTCGCCCTCAGTACGCTTGCTCCGCATAGACCTGACGTACATCGCCATTCCAGCGGCCGTGATACGCCTCCAGCAGGCGCTCTGCGGGCGTGACGCCGCTTTCGGCGATGTCCTCCAGCTCCGCCAGATAGCCGCGCTCGTCCACCATGCCGCCGGAGAAGCGCGCGCGGTTCTTCAGGCCCTGACGCGCGATGGCGACCATGTCCTTCGCCACGTCCTGGACCGAACGCCCGGCCACCTCGGCCTTCAACCCCAGGCGGGTGACGTCGCGGCGCAGGCGCTCGTGATCGGTGATGTCCCAGTCCTTGCACAGGTCCCAGGCGGCGGCCAGCGAGGGGGCGTCGTACAGCACCCCCGCCCACAGGGCCGGCAGGGCGCAGATGCGGCTCCACGGCCCGCCGTCGGCGCCGCGCATCTCCAGATACTGTTTCAGCCGCACCTCGGGGAACAGGGTGGTCAGGTGGTCGGTCCAGTCGTTGAGGGTCGGGGCATTCCCCGGCAGGGCGGGCAGTTCGCCCTTCAGGAAGGCGCGGAACGACTGACCCGAGGCGTCCACATATTTTCCGTCGCGCTTGACGAAATACATGGGGGTGTCCAGCGCGTATTCCGCATAGGTCTCGAAGCCGAAGCCGTCGGCGAACACGAAATCCAGCATGCCGGTGCGGTCCGGATCCGTGTCGGTCCAGACGTTGGCCCGGGCCGACAGGAAGCCGTTGGGCTTGCCTTCAGTGAACGGGCTGTTGGCGAACAGGGCCGTGGCGACGGGCTGCAGCGCCAGTGAGGTGCGGAACTTCATCACCATGTCGGCTTCGGACTCGAAGTCCATGTTCGCCTGGATGGTGCAGGTGCGCAGCATCATGTCGAGGCCAAGGCTTCCCACCTTGGGCATGTAGGCGCGCATGATGTCATAGCGGCCCTTGGGCATGACCGGGATGTCGGCGCGGGTCCACAGGGGGTCGAACCCCAGCCCCAGGAAGCCCAGACCCAGCTCGTCGGCCACCATCTTGACCTCGACCAGATGCTGGCCGGTCTCCGAACAGATGTCGTGGATGTCCTTCAGCGGCGCGCCCGACAGCTCGAACTGGCCGCCGGGCTCGAGGCTGACCGAGGCGGAATAGCCCTCGGTGTTCTTCTTCTCCAGGGCGATGACGTGGCCGCCTTCCTCCACCGGCGCCCAGCCGAAGCGGGTCAGGCCCATCAGCATGGCGCGGATGCCCGACGGGCCCTCATAGTCCGGGCGGCCGAAGCCGTCCTTGAGGAAGCCGAACTTCTCGTGCTCGGCGCCGATGCGCCATTGGTCCTTCGGCTTGGCGCCGTCGGCCAGAAAGCCGGCCATGGCCTCAAGCGTCAGCGGCTCGTTCGCGTCGTCGGCCATGTCGGTCGCCCCTTCGCCGCATGTGCGGCCTGTGGCGGCTAGATGGGCGGGCCGAGGTCAATGCTCAAGCCCCTTCTGACCATGTGGTCACATGCGCGCCCTTCCAGTCGCCTCGCGCGGCCTGCCACAGGGTCATGGCCGATATGGCGGCAGTGTCGGCGCGCAGCACCCGGGGCCCCAGCGACACGGGCGTGGCGAAGGGCAGGGACCGTAGGCGCGCCCGCTCGTCCGGCGAAAATCCACCCTCGGGTCCGATCAGGATGGACCAGGGCCCCTCGGGGGCCTCCGCCAGGGCCTCCATGGCCGGCGGCCCCCCCCGTTCGTCGCAGAACATCAGCCGGCGCCCCTCGGGCCAGCCGTCCAGCAGGGCGTCCAGCTTCTTGGGGTCATGAATTTCGGGCACATCCAGACGACCGGTCTGTTCGGCGGCTTCCTCGGCGATGGTGTCCAGCCGGTCCATGCGCAGCCGCTCGGCGTTGGTGTAGCGGGTCAGGGTCAGCCGCACCCGCCGCGCGCCCAGCTCGGCGGCCTTCTCCACCACCGTCTCCACCCGCGCCTTCTTCACCACCGCCAGGATCAGGTCCAGGTCCGGCCCGAAGGACTGCGGCCGCACCTGTTCTTCGGCCTTCAGCACGCAGCCGCGCTTGAGCACCTCGGCCACCGTCGCCCGCCATTCGCCGTCGCGGCCGTTGAACACCAGCAGGTCGTCGCCCCCCTTCAGCCGCATCACCTGGGTCAGGTAGCGGGCCTGCTCAAGGGTCAGCGCGACAGCGGCGCCGGGGGACAGGTCTGAGCGGACATGAAGACGGATCATGCCGTGTTCTAGATCGTTATGAGGGGATCATTCCACCGTCGCGGAGACCGCAATGCCCCGATTGCAGCAATGGGCCGCCGAGGGCTGGACCGCCGAGGCGGGTCTGGCCTTCTTCGACAGCCTCCCCGCCGTCCGTCCCGAGGACATGACGGGCGAGTGGCGCGGGACCGAACTGCCCAGCGGCCATCCGCTGGACGGGCTGCTGGCGGCCTATGGCTGGTACGGCAAGCGGTTCACCGACCGCGACCGGGTCGACCCGCTGCTGTTCATGGATTCGGGCGCCGTGCGCGCGGTGGATCCGGCCCGGCTGCCCCTCGGTCTGGCGCTGGCCCTGCCGCGGATCGCGCGCACGAGCGCGGCCCAGGGCCTGTTCCGCCTGTTGCTGCCGGTGCTTGCCACCGACCGGCCCACAGCCCGGCTGCGCTCCATGGAGCACCGGGGTCTGATCTCGGCGGCCATGATCTATGACGATCAGCCCATTATCGATCACTTCCGCCGCGTGGACGAGGACCGGCTGCTGGGCCTGATGGACCTGCGGCCGACCCCGGCGCCGTTCTTCTTCCTGCTGACGAGGACTACAGCGTCCGGGCGATCAGCAGCTTCATGATCTCGTTGGTGCCGCCGTAGATGCGCTGGACGCGGG
>NZ_PNLV01000165.1 GCF_013823285.1 Brevundimonas sp.
TTGAAACAACGCCAGCCCCACGATCAGAAGGCCGATCACCCAGGTGAGGCCGCGCATGGGCAGGACGCGGGTGATCCATCCGGCAATGGGCGCGGCGATTACTCCGCCGGTCATCAGGCCCGCCACCGCCCGGATATGGGTCTCCAGGTTCGGGGTTTCGACCCAGTGTCCGGTGAGGAGGGCCGTGGCGAAAGCGATGGTGACCGTGACCGCTACGAAAAACTCCGCCGTGTTGGCGGTGCCCACCGCATATCGGGGCGGCACGCCGGACCCCACCAGGGTCGTGGTCACCGTAGGGCCCCAGCCGCCGCCGCCGATGGCGTCCAGGAATCCGCCCGCCAGCCCCAGAATGCCGCGACGACGGAACGGCCGCACCGGGGGCGGTGCGCCACGCCAGGCCCGCCACAGGATCAGCAGCCCCATGAACAGCAACCATGAGATCACCCATGGCTTGATGGCCGCGCCGGGGATGGCGGTCACCAGGAAGGTCCCCGCGACACCCCCCACGGCGCCCGCCAGGGCCAGGCGCCACAGGAGCTCCTTGTCCACGTTGCGGTGCACGAGATGCGATAACCCGGAAGCGGCGCCGGTCGCGATCTTGATGCGTGGATGCTGGCCGATGCGGTGGCGGGGGGCACGCCCATGCTCAAAAGCACGGTCGCACTGATCACGCCGTAAGCCATGCCCAGGGCCCCATCGACCAACTGGGCCAGAAAGCCCACGGCCGCGAACAGGAAGAACTCCTCCATGGCCTCTCCATTGCGGCCGCGAGCGCCTCAGGCGCTCAGCCGGCCAGCCTCCCGCAGGGACGAGACGATGAGGTCGCTGGCCTCCTCGGGGTTCAGCATCGCGGTCCGGACATGGATATCCGCATTTTCAGGCGGCTCATATGGGCTGTCGATGCCGGTGAAGTTTTTCAGTTCGCCGCGCCGCGCCTTGGCGTAGAGGCCTTTGGGGTCTCGCGCCTCGACCTCCTCCAGCGGGGTGTCCACGAACACCTCGATGAATTCGCCATCCGGCATCATCTCGCGGGCCATGCGGCGTTCGGCCCGGAAGGGCGAGATGAAGGACACCAGCACGATCAGCCCCGCGTGGGCCATCAGTCGCGCCACCTCCGCCACCCGGCGGATGTTCTCCACACGGTCCCCCTCAGTGAAACCCAGGTCGCGGTTCAGGCCGTGGCGGACATTGTCGCCGTCCAGGATGTATGTGTGCCGTCCCTCTGCGTGCAGACGCTTCTCGACCAGATTGGCGATGGTGGACTTGCCCGAGCCGGAGAGACCCGTGAACCACACCACCGCCGGCTTCTGACCCTTTGCGGCGGCCCTGGCGTCGCGGGTTACGTCCAGCGCTTGCCAGTGGATGTTGTGCGACCGGCGAAGGGCGAACCGGATCATGCCCGCACCCACCGTGGCGTTGGTGATGCGATCCATAAGAATGAACCCGCCCAGACCCCGGTCGATCTCATAGGGCTCGAAAGCCACAGGCTGTGTCAGGGAAAGGTTGCAGACCGCGATCTCATTCAGGCCCACGGTCTTGGCCACGCTTTCCTGAAGGGTGTTCACATCGACCCGGTGCTTGATGCCGGTGATCTGGGCCGAAACGGTGCGCGCGCCGATCTTCAACCAATAGGAACGCCCGGCCAGCAGTTCGTCCTCCCCCATCCATACGATGGTGGTCTCGAACTGGTCGGCGACCTCGCATGGCTGGGCCGCCGCCGCGATCACGTCCCCTCGCGAAATATCCACCTCGTCCGCGAGGGTCAGGGTGACAGACTGGCCTGCCTGGGCTTCGTTCCAGTCCCCGCCCAGGGTCACGATGCGGGCGACGCGGCTGGTTCGCCCCGACGGCAGGATGCGCACCGGATCGCCCGGCTTCACAACGCCTGAAGCGATCTGACCGGCGAAGCCGCGGAAATCCAGATCGGGCCGGTTCACCCACTGCACGGGCATGCGAAAGGGACGACGCGCCAGGCGCTCATCATCCACTTCCACCGTCTCCAGATGGTCGACCAGCGATGGGCCGTCGTACCACGGCGTGTTGGCGCTGGGCGCCGTGATATTGTCGCCCCTCAGGCCCGAGATCGGAATGCACAGGACATCCCCAATGCCCAGTTCGGCGGCGAAGGCGCGATAGTCCGCAACGATCTTGTCGAAAACCTCGCGGGACCAGTCGACCAGATCCATCTTGTTGACCGCCAGCACCACGTGCCGGATGCCCAGCAGCGACACCAGATAGCTGTGCCGCCGGGTCTGGGTCAGCATGCCCTTGCGGGCGTCGATCAGCACGATCGCCAGATCGGCGGTCGAGGCCCCTGTGACCATGTTGCGTGTGTACTGTTCATGGCCCGGGGTGTCGGCGACGATGAATTTGCGCTTCGCCGTGGCGAAGAAACGGTAGGCCACGTCGATGGTGATGCCCTGCTCACGCTCGGCCGCCAGGCCGTCCACCAGCAGGGCGAAGTCCAGAGCGCCGCCCTGGGCGCCCCACTTCTTCGAATCCGCTTCCAGCGCCGCCATCTGGTCGTCGAAGACCATGCGGGAATCATAGAGGAGGCGCCCGATCAGGGTCGACTTTCCGTCGTCCACCGAGCCGCAGGTGATGAAGCGCAGCAGGCCCTTGGATTCGTGCTCGGCCAGGAAGGCGTCGATGTCCTCGGCCGCCAGCACGTCGGGCCTGTATCCAGCATCACGGGCCATCAGAAATAGCCCTCCTGCTTCTTCTTCTCCATGGAGGCGGCCTGATCGTGGTCGATGGCCCGGCCCTGACGTTCCGAGGTGGTGGTCAGCAGCATTTCCTGAACCACTTCCGCCAGGGTTGATGCCTCCGAACGGACCGCGCCCGTGAGGGGATAGCAGCCCAGGGTGCGGAAGCGGATCCTGGCAATCTCCGGCGTCTCGCCGGGCCGCAACGGCATGCGGTCGTCATCCACCATGATGAGGATGCCGTCACGCTCCACCACCGGGCGCTCGGCGGCGAAATACAGCGGCACGATGGGGATGGCCTCGCGCATGATGTATTGCCAGACGTCGAGTTCGGTCCAGTTGGAGATAGGGAACACCCGGATGGATTCTCCCTTGTTCATGCGCGTGTTGTAGAGGCTCCAAAGCTCCGGCCGCTGCGCCTTGGGGTCCCAGCGGTGCCCGGCCGTGCGGAACGAGAACACCCGCTCCTTGGCCCGGCTCTTCTCCTCGTCTCGTCGCGCACCGCCGAACGCCGCGTTGAAGCCATATTGGTCCAGGGCCATCTTCAGGCCCTCGGTCTTCCAGAGATCGGTGTGCAGGGTCGCGCCGTGGTCGAACGGATTGATGCCCCGGGCCTCGGCCTCGGGATTCTTGAAGACCAGCAGTTCCATGCCGGCTTCGGACGCCATGCGGTTTCGCAGGTCGTACATGGCCTGGAACTTCCAGGTCGTGTCCACGTGCAGCAG
>NZ_PNLV01000166.1 GCF_013823285.1 Brevundimonas sp.
GGCCTGAGCCGCCATCACTCCAGACACACCACCTGGGCCACGCGCAGGTCGCGGCGCAGGCGGTCGGCGACGCGGTAATAGTTGTCGATGGTGACCGGCTCGCCCAGGGCCGGCTCTCCCGCGCGCACCGTGCCGCGCAGCACCGGGCCCAGGGTGTCGGGCGCGGTGGTGTAGATGCGGCCCCGGCGCGGGGCTTCCGCGATGGTCACTCCGATCACCCGGCCCTGGCGGTCCATGGCCGGGGCCCCGGACAGACCCGACAGTGTGCCCGAAAGGCCGTCCGTGCGCCCCACCTCGGCCCAGGCCAGCACCGGCTCGTCCCGGGCCCCGCGCCCGGAGATGCGCAGGGTCTCGCGGCCCAGCAGGCGCGAGGTCACCTCGCCCGGCCCCCCTTGAGGATAGCCGGGATGGAACGCCCGCTGGCCCTGATGCAGGGGCGCCTCCAACGCCAGGGGCATGGCCGTGGGGCCGCCGTCGGTGATCAGCAGGGCCACGTCCGCGCGTGGCGCCAGACGCACGTCGGCGGCCACCGCGCGGCCGCCGCCGATGATCAGGGCGGGCCGGGGACAGCCTTCCACCACATGGCGAGCGGTCAGCCAGCGGCCTTCCGACGAAATGGCGAAGGCGGTGCCCATGGAGGGCTGGAAATTGGGCGGGGTCTCCACCATCACCATCGGGTCGAACGGGGTGACGGGGCCCAGCAATGCGCCCTCGGCCTCGTCCGGCGGAGGCGGGGCGGGCGGATTGTAGACCCGCTCGCGCCGGGTGGTGGCGACCATCAGCAGGGCCAGCACAACGACCCCGTAGATCAGCCAGTCTGGAACCCTGGGAAAGCGCACCTGGCGGATCTGGCCTCCCTCAGCCGGTCAGGGCCGCGGCCAGGATCAGGGCCGTGGCCACCTTGGCGGCGACCAGCAGCACCGCCGCCGGGACCTCGCCGTCCTGGATGCGCTGGGGCAGGCCGGTCAGGACCATGTCCACCACGCGGAAGGCCAGCAGCTGCATGACGATGGTGGCCACGCCCCAGATGAGGATGTCGCGCACCGAGGTGGACACAGACAGCGAAACCGACAGGGGAATGGCCAAGCCCACCAGCACCCCCCCCAGGGCTACGGCCGCGGCGGCGTTGCCCTCTCGGATCAGGGCGATCTCCTTCCACGGCGTCAGCAGCGCATAGACCGTGGCCCCCGCGAACAGCAGACCCAGCGTCACCGCCGCATGCATCAGGGCGATGGGAAATCCGGCGGCGAAGGCCTGGACCTCCGGGCTGGACAGACTGGGAACGAGCGACTGCGGATCCATGGCGCTTCATATAGGGACGAAGGGTGTGGAAAGCCTTGCCCGACTCCCGGACCAATCCGCAAGCGCGTGCGGGCCACACCGCGAGGAATTCGCCGATGGGTTGTCCGGCGTCCGGTTCAGGCCGCCGCTTCGGGGGCCGGCGTCGCGCGCCGGACGCTGGCCCGGACCTTCTCGCTTTCGGACTTCAGCTGGCCGCAAGCGGCCAGGATGTCGCGTCCGCGCGGGGTGCGGATCGGGCTGGCGTAGCCAGCCTTGTTCAGGATCGCCGCGAAGCGCTCGATGGTCTTCCAGTCGGAGCACTCGTAATCCGTCCCCGGCCACGGATTGAACGGGATCAGATTGACCTTGGCCGGAATGCCCTGGATCAGCTTGACCAGCGCCCAGGCTTCCTCCGGGCTGTCATTGACGCCCTTCAGCATGACGTATTCGAACGTCACCCGCCGCGCGTTGGAGATGCCCGGATAGGCCCGGATGCCCGCCATCAGCTGTTCGAGGTCGTACTTCCTGTTCAGGGGCACCAGCACGTCGCGCAGAGCGTCGTTGGTGGCGTGCAGGCTGATGGCCAGCATGGCCTGGGTCCGCGTGCCCAGCGCGTCCAGCTGCGGCACGACGCCGGAGGTGGAGACCGTGATCCGGCGCCGCGACAGGGCGATGCCCTCGTTGTCCGAGATGATGTCGATGGCGTCGGCGACATGGTCGAGATTGTAGAGCGGCTCGCCCATGCCCATGAACACGATGTTGGACAGGCGGCGGTCTTCCTTGGGCGACGGCCATTCGTCCAGATCGTCCCGCGCCACCTGCACCTGGGCCACGATCTCGGCGGCGGTCAGGTTGCGCACCAGCTTCTGGGTGCCGGTGTGGCAGAAGGTGCAATTCAGGGTGCAGCCAACCTGCGACGAGACGCAGAGCGCCCCGGCCCGGCCCACGTCGGGAATATAGACCGCCTCGATCTCGATGCCCGGCGCGGTGCGGATCAGCCATTTGCGGGTGCCGTCCTTCGACACCTGACGCTCGACGATCTCGGGGCGGGCCAGGGTGAAAGCCTCGGCCAGCTTCGCCTGGGTGTCCCTGGCGATGTTACTCATGGCCGCGAAGTCGGTGACGCCGTAGTGATGAATCCAGCCCCAGATCTGGCTGGCGCGCATCTTCGCCTTCTCCGGCGGGCAGATGTCGGCGTCGATCAGGGCCTGACGCAGGCCCGCGCGCGTCAATCCGGACAGATTGACGGGGGCCGCTGCGGCCGCGCTGGAAACACGCGAAAGATCGAGGGTCACGCCCACGGGCAAAGGTCCATGCGTTGGAGGGAGGCCGCCCCTATAGCACAAAACGGAGCGGATTTAAGGTGGGGGCGGATGGGGCGTTGCGGAAGGGCGGGGTTGAGGCACACTGACCGTCATCGTCCAGGGGCGTAGTTCTGATGAAACCGGTCGCATTGATGGTGGATGTCGACGGCGTCGTGGTGCGCCACCCTCATCCCCTGGGTTGGTCAGCCCACATCGAGCAGGAGCTCGGGATTCCGCGCGCAGCGCTTCAGGCCGCCTTTTTCCAGCGGCACTGGGACGACATCATCCACGGGCGCGCCGCCCTTCGCGACCGCCTTGAGGAGGCGCTCCGGGAAATCGCCCCCCATGTCCGTTGTGATCAGCTGATCGACCACTGGTTCGAGGGTGACGCTCATCTCGATGAGGCGTTGCTGGCCCAGCTCGCGGCTGTCAGGGCGGCAGGGGTCTCGCTTCATCTCGCCACCGTGCAGGAGCACGAGCGAGCGGCCCATCTCTGGAACACCCTGGGTCTTCGCGACCATTTCGATGACATGCACTACGCGGCCCAGCTTGGCGCATCGAAGCCGTCGCCTGGCTTCTATCTGGCCGTCGAAACGCGCACGAGTCTTGCGCCCGAAGCCATCGCCTTCATCGACGACAGCCAAAGGAACGTCGAGGCCGCCCTGGCCCGCGGATGGACGGCGGCGCTATGGACCCCCGGGGCGACGCTCCGGGATCTGATCCCTGAACTGAGCCATCCTTAGTCGCACCCTGCGTACATCAGCCCAACGCCTCCCCCAAAAA
>NZ_PNLV01000167.1 GCF_013823285.1 Brevundimonas sp.
GTTTCCTTGAGCTCGGCCTTGATGCCGGTGATGGCCTGGTTGAGCGTGGGGCGCGGGGTCACATAGTGGCTGGCCGCATAGACGGTGATCTCGGTCAGGTCGGCGGTCTTCTTGCCGGTGAGGGGGTCGAACTCGGCGATGGACTCGATCTCGTCGCCGAACAGGCTGACGCGCCAGGCGCGGTCCTCCTGGTGGACCGGGAAGATCTCGAGGGTGTCGCCGCGCTTGCGGAACATGCCCCGGTCGAAGGCGGCGTCGTTGCGCTTGTACTGCAGCGCGATCAGGTCGGCCCGCAGCTTGGACTCGTCGATGGTCTGGCCCACCTTCAGGTCGAAGGTCATGGCCGTATAGGTCTCCACCGAGCCGATGCCGTAGATGCAGCTGACCGACGCCACCACGATCACATCGTCCCGCTCCAGAATCGACCGCGTCGCCGAGTGCCGCATCCGGTCGATCTGCTCGTTTATACTTGAATCCTTCTCAATATAGGTGTCTGTTCTTGGAACATATGCTTCCGGTTGATAATAATCGTAATAGGATACAAAGTATTCGACTGCATTATCGGGGAAGAAAGACTTGAATTCTGAATAGAGCTGGGCGGCCAGGGTCTTGTTGTGGGCCAGGATCAGGGCGGGGCGCTGGGTCTGTTCGATGACCTTGGCCATGGTGAAGGTCTTGCCAGAGCCGGTGACGCCCAGCAGCACCTGATCGCGCTCGCCGGACTCGGCGGTGGCCACCAATTCGGCGATGGCGGCGGGCTGGTCGCCGGCGGGCTCGAACGGCGCGACCATGCGAAAGGGCGTCTTCACCCGCTTGTCGGGGCGCGAGGGGCGGTGCGGCGTCCAGTCGGCGTCGACGCCCGGCGCGATCTCGGCCGTGAGGCGCGGGCCGGTGATCGGTGCAAGCATGGGATCCTGGCCGCGCTTTTTCGGCGCGTCGTGCACGAAGGTCCCCGACATGTCGGACACGCCCGGGGTGTGGACGGGCTTTGCGGATTTCGAGGGAGAACGGGCCATGAACGCCAAGGTAGTGACGCGGGAGGCGGGAGGCTAGGGGGCAGGCGCAGGCGGGCTCGACGTGGGGCGGAAACAGGCTAGACAATAAGGCCTCAACGGAGGGCGTGACGTGGCGGAAGCGGAGAAGGAGACCCACTGGCGGGCGCCCGGGGCGTTGCTGGCGGCGGGGGCGGTGACGGCGGCGCTGGTGTGGGCGGCGTTCAGCGGGCAGGTGATGAGGCCGCACCTGACGGGGATCCAGACGCCCTATCTGGCCTCGGTGCTGGTGAACCTGAGCGATCTGGTCGTGATGGCGGGGCTGCTGATGCTGGCGGCGCGGGCCGGGCCGGGGCGGGTGTTGGGCCTGACGGGTCTACGGGCGCCGGTGGTGCGGCCCTTGATCTGGGCGGCGGCGCTGTTCGTTCCCGCCCTCCTCATCGCCGCCGTGGCCGCGCCGATGTCGCGGGGGTTCACCGGGCTGGACCTGTTCTGGCAGGGCGTGGGCTTTCCGGTGATCGAGGAGGTGATCTATCGGGGGCTAGCGGTGGGGGCGCTGATCCTGTGGGCGGGCTGGCGATGGTGGGCGGCGTGCCTGCTGCCGGCGCTGCTGTTCGGTCTGGTGCATGCGGGGCAGGGGACCGAGCTGATGGAGGTGGCCGGGATCGTGGCGATCACGGGGCTGGGCGGGCTGCTGTTCGGCTGGCTGTTCGTGCGGTGGGGCTTCAACCTGTGGCCGCCGATCCTGCTGCACGTGGGCCTGAACAGCCTGTGGATCGTCTTCGCCCTGGGCGAGACGGCGCTGGGCGGCTGGCTGGGCAACGGCCTGCGGCTGGCGGTGGTCGTCGGGGCCATCGTCCTGACTGTGGTGATGACGCGGCGGCGGGCGGCGGAGGCGGCCCCGATCGGGTAAGCTGGGCGCCCCGACTCACCCCGGAGGCCCCATGCGCGCCCTCGCATCCCTGTTGCTGATCCTGCTGCTGGCCGGGTGCGGGCGGATGCTGCCCGACCCGCAGCCGGGGCCCTACCAGCCCGGGCCGACCCCGTCGGGGGCGCCGCCGGCGTCCATCAGCGAGGTGCTGATCGACCGGCCCATCGACGGGCGGACCCAGGGGGCGGTGCTGAGCGAGGGCGGCCACCTGGGGCGCTGCCTGGCCCAGCTGTCGGCGGCCAGGGTGCGCTTCAGCCCCCGGCCCGACGAGGCGCGGGGCGGTGCCTGCGGCCTCTACGACGCCGGGACCCTGGGGCCGGACATGGGCACGGTGGCGCGCATGACGCCGGGCGACCCGGTGGTGACCTGCCAGACGGCCCTGGCCATCAGCATCTGGCGGCGCCAGTCGGTGGAGCCCGCCGCCCGGGAAATATTCGGACAAGACGTTGTGTCTATTGATCATTTCGGCACATACGCCTGTCGCCCGGTCAACAATATGGCCGGCAATCGCCCCAGCGCCCACGGCCTGGCCGCCGCCCTGGACTTCTCGGGCGTGCGCCTGAGGGACGGCCGCCGCATCACCGTGGCCGGCGACTGGAGCGGAAACGGCCCGGAAGCCCGCTTCCTGCGCCGCATCCGCGACGACGCCTGCCGCATCTTCGGCACGGTGCTGAGCCCCGACTACAACGCCTTCCACGACGACCACCTGCATCTGGAGGCCACGGGGGGAAGGGCGTTCTGCCGCTGATCCGCCCCCGAAGCGCAGCGCCCGGGGGAGGGGGACCGCCGTCAGGCGGTGGAGGGGGCCGGTCTCAAGCGTCGGCGGATGGGGTTGGCCCCCTCCACCACTTCGTGGTCCTGTCGTCGGATCGGCTCCGCCGCTCCTTCCTCCACCCCCGACGGGGGAGGAAAAACAGGGTCCGAATAGTGCGAATTGTCCGAAACCGGTGAGACTCCCGGCGCGAAAAACAGTGCAACGGGAGTCTCATTTTTCGGCTCAAGGGACTGATTTCGCGGGGGTCCGACGCGAGCGTGAGACTCCGGATGCGAAAAACAGTGCAACCGGAGTGCAACGGCCCCTCTCCCGGTGGGAGAGGGCTGCGCGCCGCGGGATGCGAAGCAGGCCGCTTCTTCGCGCGCAGGGTGAGGGTCGGGTGGTGGCCGTCTGAAACAGACGACCCTCAACCCCCGCGCAAGAACCTCCCCCCGGAACAAGTCCGGGGTCCGGTGCGCGGGTCCCCCTTCTCCCATCGGGAGAAGGAAAACAGTCCAGTGGTTCAATGCGCCTCCTGTGCGGCCCGGGATGACCGGACAGGATAAACGCGCGCCGGAGAGGTGGGCGCAAAAAGCCGGGAGAAATCGGCGGGGCGTTGTGGGGCAGGGGATTGGGTGGGGAAAATGGGGGGATCAGGCCGCGCGGCGGGCGGCGAAGGTCCC
>NZ_PNLV01000168.1 GCF_013823285.1 Brevundimonas sp.
GAGGCCCCCTCCACCATGCTGCGCATGGTCCCCCTCCCCCAAGGGGGGAGGACTACGTCCGGTTTTGACGTTTCGGCGCCCTACCCTGCCCGGCATGTACGATCCGTACGATATGCCCGAGCGCAAGCCGCCGAAGATCCGATGCGAGGACACCTGGGCCGAGATCCGGCGCGGGTGGGAGCGCGGGGAGACCGGGGCGTCGCTGGCGCAGCGGTATGACGTGGGGCTGGCCAATCTGTGGCAGCGGCGGGCCTCCGAAGGGTGGCGGCGGCGGCGGCCCGGGGACCCCGAGCCGGAGCCGGTGGAGGGCTGGGACAAGCGCGCGAAGCGGGCCATGGAGGCGTTCCTGTATCAGCGGGAGGAGACCCGGCGGCTGGCCCTCAAGCTGGCCGAGGCCATGCAGGGCGGGCCGCTGGACGATGTGCCCCTGTGGCACGCGGGCTTCGTGCTGGACTGGCGCGCCGAACGGCTGGGGCCCGAGGTCGCGGCGGCGGACCGGGACTATATGCGCAAGCACGACTGGACCGAGGCGTTCTGGGATGAGCACGGGCGGCTGCGGCACGTGGTCATGCTGGACCAGGTCACCCTGGACGCCAACCGGGAGGAATGGCGGGAGGATCAGGGGATCCCGCCGGGGAAGGCGGAGGGGTGGCCATGATCGGGTCCCAACAATCCTCCCCCATCGGGGGGAGTTATATACTTGACAAAGCAGACCCCCGAATCACATAACTCCGCCCGACAGGCCGGTGCTGAGATTGAGGTTACTCTTGAGATGCGCCGCGCTGGCGCGATCGCATTGGATGCGGCGTTTGGCGCGGCTTCTGAGGAGGAGACTGCTGAGGCGGTGTATACTGCCATGGCAGCTCTGCGGCCTGCCTGACCCACTTCCCGTAGTCGGGCGGCGTCCGCCCCTTCCCGATGATATGGAGATCGATCACCCATTTGATCTGGTAGAGGTCCGCGATCATGGCGCGGAACGTCCCTTCGTCGATTGGGATGATGCGGAGCCGGTCGGGGATGTGTGCGGCCATGGCGGTCGAGACTTCAATGCCCCCGCCCCGAAACCTGGCGCCGTAGTGGACGATGTCGTTTCGGGCGTTTGTCAGAACGGTTAGCTGAGAGAACGCGCGTTCCAAGACTGGATTTCGGGCCTTTCGCGTGGCGTCCTGAAGGCGGATAATCAGGCTCTTGCCCTGATCGAGCCTGACGCCTGAGAATACGGCCTTGGCGACTTCTGGGGAGACGCCAGCCTCGCTCCAGAGGGCGTACTGGAGTTGCGCCTCGACTTGTGAAAAGACGTGGATGAACTCGCCCAGGCCCGCGAAATAATCCGCGCGGCGCATCTCGAAAGGGCTCTCTCTCGGAGCATCTGTCATGACCGAAGAACCTAAGCCTGAATCGCCAAAAGACGATGCGGAGTTTCAGCGGGTTCTAGAGAACCTCGTGAACACGCCGCACACGCCGCACGTCGAGAAGAAAGAAGGGCGCGAGCCGACGCCCGCGCCCGAGGCAAAATGAAGTCGTTTAGGTCTTGGCTCGCCATCTACGCCGCCCGCCTGTTGGGGGTCCCAGTGAAGGTGAGAGACGAGTTTTGGGCACCTGATCTCACGGAGAGTATTGGCGTAGAAGGGCAACCCCATCAGGCATGCCGTGGCCCGTTGCCCAGTCTGCCCCGTCAGTGATTTCGATCACGACTACACGATCGTTGGCATCGACTTCCCCGAAAATGAAGTCGCGTATCGTGGGGGCTGGCCCCTTCAGTTCTGCCAACCAAACTGACTCCGCTATGGGTTTGGCCTCCCACGTATCACGGAGCAACTCGTATAGGCTCTCGTAGTTTCGGCCCGGCTTGCGAAGGTCGTAGGTAATCAGGAACAGCGCCATATAAAGACATCCTTATGGGAAGCTGTCTGGCGTTGACCCAAGCCCCGATTCAGGGGATTGTTGAAGTTCTGAAACATCTGGTCGCTGCCTCACAGCGGTTGGAGAAAACGGCCGGGACGTGTTGGCGCACGCCCGGCCATCGACCCTTTTAGGGCGATTCCCCCTTTGTTCCAGCTTTGCCCGTTCGCATCCTGTGGATGCGTCTCGCCTTCTGCTTACGCGTAACAGGCTTCGTCAGTCCGCCGATACATCAGGCGCTTCCCGCCGATGCCGCGCAGGGCTTCGTTCGTGCGAGCGGTGTCGTCCACACCGAGGGCCACGCGGTTGGAATAGCGGAAGTCGAACTCCGCCAGATAGCGCGACAGGTGCGCTTCCGAGACGTGCTGATAGACGCCGTTGATGCCGCGCTTGAGGATGGAGAAGAACCCCTCAATCGTGTTCGTGGTGGCGTCGCCGCGCACGTATTCCTCAATCCCGTGATTGACGGTTTCGTAGCGGGCGAACTCGGGACCGATGATGCGGTATTGGCCCGCGTCGTCGGTCATCAGGGCGCTTTCGCGGCGCACGTGCTTGGTGATGATCGGGCGCAGGGTCTTGGCGTTGACCGAAGGGACGTGGAACGAGCGGACACGGCCCCCGCGCTCAACGAGCGAGAAGCAGATTTGCTTGCCGACCGCGCCGATGTTCTTCGGGTTGCGCTTGGACAGGCGCTTGTTCTTTTCCTTGCCGCCGATGACGGTTTCGTCGGCCTCAACGAACTTTCCTTCGCCGCCCATGGGAGCGCCGCCATCACGGATGGTCATGGCCTCACGGATGCGGTGGCACATGAACCACGCGGTCTTGTAGGTCACACCCAGGGTGCGGCCGATCTGGTGGGCGCTGATGCCCTTCTTTGAGGACGACAGCAGGTAGGTGGCCAGCAGCCACTTGTTCAGCGGCACCTTGGAGCGCTCAAAGACGGTCCCCACGGTGACGGTGAACTGCTCCCGACAGGCGTTGCACTGGTAGAGGCCAGCGCGGGCGCTACGGCCCTTGATGGCGGTGGCTTCATTGACCACGCCACAGTGAGGGCAGACCGGGCCATGAGGCCAACGGGTCTTTTCCAGATGGGCGCGGGCCTTGTCGGCGTCGGCGAAGATGGGGTCAGTCAGGTTCATGGCTCTCTCCAGTGAGAAAACCCTACGGATTCAACGCTGCTTTGTCAAGTATATAACCCCCCCCATCGGGGGAGGGGGACCGCGGAGCGGTGGAGGGGGCTGGCGGGGAGGCCGGCTGACGGCCCGCCGCGCGCCATCGGCGATCCAGCCCTGCCCCGCCCGGCACGGTCCGGCTTCGGCCCCCTCCGTCACGGGCGCAGTCGCGCCCGCGCCACCTCCCCCGATGGGGGAGGATTTTGGTGGTGTGCGCGCGGA
>NZ_PNLV01000169.1 GCF_013823285.1 Brevundimonas sp.
GCCGAAGCGGCGGCCGACAGCGCCGTCACCGCCCCGCCCGAAGCGTCATCCGATGATCAGAATGTTGCACCCCCGTTGCACTGTTTTTCAGCCCCGGAGTCTCACGCGCCGCCCCCGGCCGACGACGACCCCATCGACGCCCCCGCCACCGCCGCTGAAGCCGCCGCGCCCATCTCCACAAGCGATCTCGCCCGCCTCGCCGCCGGGCTCGCCGCCGTGGCGCAGCAGATCGAACAGGCCGTCCACGACGAGGCCGTGAGACTCCCGTTGCACTGTTTTTCGCCGCCGGAGTCTCACCACCCGGGACAGGGGCCGTGACCCCATCAAACCCGTCACCCTCCGGCTTGACCGGAGGGTCCAGACGCTCCGTCAGGGCCGGCATACGCACAATCGCCTGTGAATCTGGATTCCCCGGCCAAGCCGGGGAATGACGGGGGGTGGGGCTGCGCCCTACGCCCTCCCCGAGGGCCCGTGAGACTCCCTTGCACTGTTTTTCGCGCCGGGAGTCTCACCGCCGTCAGCGCAGGACGAGCCCCTTGTCATCCCGGAAACGCCGCAAGGCGTTATCCGGGACGGGACGGCCCCAAATCTCCACGGCCCGGACGGCGCAGCGCGACGATCCGGGCCAAGGGGTCCGCCGCCCTTCGCCCGGACCAGCCTCGCGGCTGTCCGGGCGGCGGATCAGCGCGTCCGACCCGTCCCGGCTCTCCGCTGCGCTCCGGCCGGGATGACAAAAAAGGGGGGCTCTCCGCTGCACTCCGGCCGCGCCCCCGCCCTCAGGCCGCCGCCCGCTCCGACGTGGCGACCGACACCGCCTCAAGGGCCCGCGACAGGTCGGCGATCAGGTCGTCCTGATGCTCCAGCCCCACCGACAGGCGCAGCAGGCCCTCGGTGATGCCCGCGGTCTGCCGCGCTTCGGGCGTCATGGCGGCGTGGGTCATGGTGGCCGGGTGGGCGATCAGGCTTTCTACGCCGCCCAGGGACTCGGCCAGGGTGAAGATTTCCAGCCCCTCGACGAGGGCGCGGACCGCCTCAACGTCGCCGTTCAGCTCGAACGACAGCATGGCGCCGGGGCCGGTCTGCTGGCGCGCGGCCAGGGCATGGCCGGGGTGGGATTTCAGGCCGGGCCAGTGGACGGCCTTCACCGCCGGATGGGCCTCCAGGAAGTGGGCCGCCACGCCGGCGGTGGCCTGCTGCCGCTCGATGCGGGCGAACAGGGTGCGCACCCCGCGCAGGGTCAGATAGGCGTCGAACGGCGAGCCCGTCACCCCGGTGCAGTTGGCCCACCAGCACAGGGCCTCGTGGTCCGCCGGGTCGGCCGCGATCACCGCCCCGCCCACCACGTCCGAGTGGCCGTTGATGTATTTGGTGGTGGAGTGGACCACGAAGTCGGCGCCCAGCTTGATGGGCTGTTGCAGGGCCGGCGACAGGAAGGTGTTGTCGGCCACCACCTTGGCCCCGGCGGCGTGGGCGCGACGGCAGATGTCGGCCACGTCCACCACCCGCATCAGGGGGTTGGAGGGCGTCTCCACGAACACCAGCTTCGGCTTCAGGGCCAGGGCCCGCTCCAGCGCCTCGGGGTCGCCCTGGTCGACGAAGGCCACCTCGAAATGGCCCTTGCGGGCGCGGGCGCACAGCAGGCGGTGGGTGCCGCCGTAACAGTCGTGGGGGGCGATGAGCAGGTCGCCGGGCTCCAGCGAGCAGAAGGCCAGATCCACCGCCGCCATGCCGGTGGAGACCACCACGGCGCCCGCGCCGCCTTCCAGCTCGGCCAGGGTTTCGGCCAGCACGTCGCGGGTCGGATTGCCCGAGCGGCTGTAGTCGTACTGCCGCTTCTGGTCGAACCCGGCGAAGGAGTAGTTGGACGACAGATACAGCGGCGGCATGACCGCGCCGTGCGCCGAATCCTGATCGACGCCGGTGCGCGCGGCGATGGTGCGGGGGTCGGCGGGGCGGTGGGAAGCGGTCATTGATCGATGTCTTTCAGGGCGGTGGTCAGCACGTCGGCCACGAAGGCGTCTTCCTTGAGGAAGGCGTCGTGGCCGTAGAGGGAGGGGGCCTCCACGAGGCGGAACAGGTTGGGCAGCCGCGCGGCCAGCTCGCGCATGTCGTCGATGGGGACGAGGCGGTCGCTGGTGAAGCCGATCAGGGTGGCGGGCGTGGTGATCGCCTCGGGCGTCACGGCGTGGCGGTCGATGGAGTCCGACAGGGTCAGCCAGCGCGAGGCGGTCATCACCGCCGGATAGGCCCGGCCCCGCGCGCCCAGATAGTCGCACACCGGATAACGGCCCCCGGCGCGCTCGGGCGCCACGGTGTCGAAGCGGGCGTCCAGCTCCTCGGGCGTGCGGTAGGTGGTCATGGACAGCTCGCGCGCCAGGGCCACCCCGTCCTCGGGGCGTCCGGCCTCCACGGCCAGCTGCAGGATGCGGCGCTGGACCCCGCGCCAGGCGGTGGCCAGGGGGTGGGGGCGGTGGGCGGCGGAGATCACCACCAGCTGGCCCAGCCGCTCGGGAAAGGCTTCGGCGAAGGCCAGCCCCACCATGCCGCCGTAGGAGCAGCCCACAAAGGCGGCGGCGCTGGGCGCCTCCAGATGGTCCAGCAGCACCGCCAGCAGCCTGGCCTGATCGCCGGTGGTGACGGTCAGGGGCGTGGCGGGCGCGGTGGGGCCGTCGGGGGCGAAGTCGAAGGCCAGAACCTGGAAGCGGTCCAGGTCGATGGGCCCGCCCGCCGTCACGGCGCCGGACCACCAGCCCGAGCCGTTGGTCTCGGTGCGGTTCACGAACCGGCCGCTGGAGATGCCGCCGGCTACGATCACCAGCGGTGCGTCGGGGCGGCCCTGCAGGCGGGCGCGGATCACCGGATCGGTCAGGGCTTCGCCGGACGCCAGCCGGAAATCGGCGGGAATGGGAACGATGATGTCGCGCGCAGGCAGGATCGGCGCAAAGGATTTGCGCGCGGGTCGACACACGGGGTCGGTGTCGAGGATCGTCTTTTCGGCCAGGGCGGTGGTCATGGTCTCGGTCGTCTCGCAATCGTCCCGCTCATCGAGACTGCTGCTGACAGACCGTGGAACCCCAATAGAACGGGGCTTCCACTCATCTCTCGCGAACCCGAAGGCTCTCGCAGGAGTTGGCACCTTTCGGGCGAAAGCCCGAGGTTGCCCCGGCGTCAAAGGGCCTATCCCTCGACCGGTCTTGATGAGCCCGGAAATCCTGCGGAAAGCTCACACGTTCGTCAAG
>NZ_PNLV01000170.1 GCF_013823285.1 Brevundimonas sp.
CTGGAGGCCGTCACCGATGCGCCGACCGTGGTGTCGCTGGCGCCCCACGGCTATTTCAACCTGGCCGGCGCCGACGGCGGCCGTGACGTGATGGATCACCATCTGACCCTCGCCGCCGCCGCCTTTACGCCGGTGGACGAGGGCCTGATCCCCACCGGCGAGATCCGCCCCGTAGACGGGACGCCCTTCGACTTCCGAAGTCCGCGCCGCATCGGCGATCACGTACGCGACGCCCGGGACGCCCAGATCCGCATCGGCCGCGGCTATGACCACAATTTCGTCCGCGACAACGGGCGGACCGACACGCCGACCTTCGCCGCGCGGGTGACCGATCCAGCCTCCGGCCGGGTGATGGAGTTGCTGACCACCGAGCCGGGGCTGCAATTCTACTCCGGCAATTTCCTGACCGGAGACCTGATCGGCCGCAGCGGCGTCCCCTATGGCCAGGGGCAGGGTCTGTGTCTGGAACCCCAGAACTTCCCGGACGCGCCGAACCGGCCGGACTTCCCCCCGGCCCGCCTCGATCCCGGCCAGAGCTATCGCCACCACACACGCTGGCGGTTCTCCGTCATCCCGTGACGGCGGCGCGAGAAGGCTCCGTTCAGGAAGCGGCGGCCAGGTTCCTGGCCACGGCCTCGGCGCGGGGGCCCAGGATCAGGTGCGCCCCGGCGGCGGTCACGGCTACCCCCCGCGCGCCCAGGGCCTTCAGCGCGGCCACATCGAGTCCGGCCCCGGCCTTCAGGCGCAGCAGCACCCGGCCGTCGCGCCGCTCGACCGAAAGAACATTATCCCGTCCGCCGAGGGCCGCCAGCCAGTCCTCGGCGTTCCCGTCATCCGCAACAGGCCCCGCCGTCAGGGCCGCGCGGATCTCGTCCGCCACCTGATCGGCGATGGGGCCCAGCACCACCTGCAGCGCCCGGTCCGAGGGCCGCACCAGCCCGCGCGCGCCAAGCGCCTTCAGCCCCGCCTCGTCCACCGCATTCTGGTCGTTCAGGATCAGGCGCAGCCGCGTGGTGCAGGCGTCCACGCTGTCAACATTGGCCGCCCCGCCCAGGGCCGCCAGATAGGCCGCGCCCCGCCCGCCGGCCGCCGCCTGCACGACCCCGGTGGCCGTCATGGGCTCGTCTTCGCGCCCCGGCGTCTTCAGGTCCATCCAGCGGATCACCAGCCGGAACAGCCCGTAGTACAGCGCGAAATAGGCCAGCCCCACCGGGATCAGCATCAGGGGCCGGGTGGACTGGTTGAAGTTCAGCACATAGTCGAACAGGCCCGCCGAAAAGCCGAAGCCCAGCTTCACGTCCAGCAGGCTCATGATCACCATGGCCGCGCCGGTCAGCACGGTGTGCACGGCGTACAGCACCGGGGCCAGGAACATGAAGGTGAACTCGATGGGCTCGGTCACCCCCGTCAGGAACGCCGTCAGGGCCAGGGACATGAGCATGCCGCCCACGGCCTTTTTCCGCTCCGGTTTGGCGGCGTGGTACATGGCCAGGCAGGCGGCTGGCAGGCCGAACATCATCACCGGGAAGAAGCCGGACATGAAGGCCCCGGCGTCGGGGTCTCCGGCGAAGAACCGGCGCAGGTCGCCGGTGACGCCCTGATAATCCCCGATCACGAACCAGGCGATGTTGTTGAGGATGTGGTGCAGCCCCGTGACGATCAGCAGGCGGTTCAGCACGCCGTAGAGGAACAGCCCCACCTCGCCCGAACCGACGATGGCGCGGCTGAAGCCGTCCATGGCCCCGCTGATGCCCGAAAAGCCGAACCCGATGATGGCCGCCAGCGCCAGTCCCGCCACGCCGCTGACGATAGGCACGAAGCGCCGCCCGGCGAAGAAGGCCAGATACTCCGGCAGTTTCAGGGTCGAGAACCGGTTGTAGAAATCCCCCGCGATCAGGCCGGAGATGATGCCGATGGGCACGCTGAGCCGCGCCAGAGCCCCGTCCCGCCACGCCGCCTCGGCCAGGGCGACTGAGGCTTCGGGCAGTCCGGCGACCACCTCCGGCGGCACGACCAGCAGCGCCTTGGCGCCCTCGACAGCGATCAGGAAACAGACCACCCCCGCCAGTCCGGCCGCCCCGTTGCCGTCGCGGGCGAAGCCCACGGCCACGCCGATGGCGAACAGCAGGCCAAGGTTCGAGAACACCGCGTCCCCCGCCGCAGACATGAAGGCGATGTCCAGCAGGTCCGGCTGGCCCAGCCTGAGCAGCAGGGCGGCGGCGGGCAGCACCGCGATGGGCAGCATCAGGGCGCGGCCCAGAGGCTGCAGGCGTTCGAGCAGGGCCTTCATCGGTCGGCTCCCCTTCGGAAATCATCGGCGAGGGCGCGCACCTCGTCCACCGAGGCGCACGCCAGCGCGCGCCTCGCCAGATCGCGGCAGGTCTCCAGCGTCAGGCCGCGCAGCAGCGCCTTCAGGTCCGGCAGCACGGCGGGCGCCGCCGACAGCTCGGTCACGCCCAGCCCCACCAAAATCGGCGCGGCGGCCATGTCGCCCGCCAGCCCGCCGCACACCCCGACCCAGCGGCCCTTCGCCTGACCGGCCTCGCAGGTCTGGCGGATCAGGCGCAGCACGGCGGGGTGCAGCCCGTCGATGTCGGCGGCCACCGCCGGATTGCCCCGGTCGCGGGCCAGCACATACTGCGTCAGGTCATTGGTGCCGATGGACAGGAAGTCGGCCTGTTCGGCGATCAGGTCGGCGGTGACGGCGGCGGCGGGCGTCTCAATCATCACCCCCAGCTGGACCGGTGTCGTCACCCCCATGTCGCGCCGCGCCTCCTCCAGCATGCGGCGCACGGCGGCCAGCTCATCGGGGCTGGCCACCATGGGAACCATGATCTTGCACTGGCCTGCGGGCGTGACCCGCAGGATGGCCCGCAGCTGGGTCATCAGCATCTGCGGCCGCCACAGGCCCACCCGCACCCCGCGCAGGCCCAGCGCCGGGTTTTCCTCGTGGGGAATGGGCAGATAGGGCATGGGCTTGTCGCCCCCCGCATCCAGCGTCCGCACGATCAGCGGCCGTCCGCCCAACCCGTCCGCGATGGCCTGATACTGGGCCGCCTGTTCGTCCTCGTCAGGCGCGGTCTCGCGCTCGAGGAACAGGAACTCGGTGCGCAGCAGGCCGCAGCCCTCGGCGCCGTTGGCCACCGCCCGCTCGGCTTCGCCCACGGCGCCCAGATTGGCGAACACCTCGATGCGCGTGCCGTCCG
>NZ_PNLV01000171.1 GCF_013823285.1 Brevundimonas sp.
AGGGGCTGATAGAGGCCAAGCAGGCGGTCGGGCATGCCGGTGGGGCCGCGCAGGGGGGCGGCCACGATCTCGGCGGGCAGCAGGGCGCCGTCCTCCATCTCCATGTCGGCGCTGAAGATCATGGGGCGCCCCTCCCGGAACGCCTGGGCCAGACCCCGGTGGACCATCAGCCGGCTTTCGCGGCGCCAGACCTCAAGCAGATAGGCGCCCTTGAGCGGGCGGCCGTGAGTACGCTCGATCCAACCGCCCGCCAGGCGGAAAACCAGACCCTCGTCCCGACGCTCGGCGATGAACACCTGCGGCAGAAGACGGCCCAGCGCATTGGGGTCGAAGGCGGCGCGATCGGGAATGCGGGACGCGCCGGGCAAGGCCGTCCACGCGTCCACAAGCCGCTGAATGCCGGAATGAAACACCGAATCTGTCATCGGCGGCGCCTTCGCAAGGGTCGGGCCGCCCCGCGCCTGGGTGTGGCAACGGAAATGCAAGGGTTTGCTGTCTGTATGGCAATCTGAACCGGCCCGCGTCTTGCAGGGCCGGGCAAGGTTTTAATGCGGGAGCCCGACCCATGCGGTTGCGGATCAGACACTGGATGCCGGCCCTCGCGGGTCTGTTCGTGGTCGGCCTGGCCGACAAGGCTGCGGCCCAATGCGGCCCGACCAGCTGTCCGCCGCCGCCGCCGCCGTGTTGCGCGCCTCCGCCGCCTCCGCCTCCGCCTCCGCCGCCCCCTGCCTGCTGTCAGCCGCCGGCCCCGCCCCCGTGCTGCGGCGGCGGCGGCAATGTGAACGTCAACGTCAATGTGAACACCAACGTCAACGCCTCGGCGCGCGCCGGCGCCTCGGCCCGCGCCGGTTCGACCATCATCGTCGGCGGCGGAGGCGGGGCCTACTTCCAGGTGGATCAGCCCTATCCCACCACCATCCAGGGCCTGAACGTGGGCGGCATGGCCATGAGCCGGATGGTGCGGGTGCCCTATACCGAGACGCGCCGTTCGATGCGCCGCGTTGTGATCCAGGCTGTGTGTATCGACACGCGGTCCGTGCCCCACCCCGCCGCCCAGGTGCGCCCCGGCCGCGACGTGCTGGAGAGCTATGAGGGCGAGCTGTACCGCTGCCTGGCGGGTACGCGCCTGCAGGTGACCCTGGCGGAATATCTGGACGAGGTGAATTTCGACGGCGGCGAGACGCTGCAATGCCGCGCGGGCGAGGCCCTGTGGCACTCGCGCGGGATCGTCGAATGCCGCCCCCAGCGTCCCGAGCGGGACTGCAACGAGCGATCGCTGCTGCGCCGCTACGGCGCGGGCGTCAAGATCCTGACCCTGTACCGCGAGGAGACCTATACGGCCTGGCGCGAAGAGGTGATCGAGGAATCCTACGGTGAAGTGATCAACTCGGCCATCACCCTGGACGGGGGCGTGGGCGGCCGGGTGTTCTGAACCCGCTGTTCAGGGCCGCGTCATGCGCGGCGGGCCATGATAGGCCGGTCGATCTGATCGACGCCTTCCTGAGTGCGACTTGACGGCCCCGGTCACCGACCGGGGCCGTTTTTCGTCAGCTTACTCCGCCGCCTCGGCCGTGACCGTGGCCCTCCAGGCCCGGTCGGGCTGCAGGTAGGCCCGGGCCGCCTGCTGGATTTCCTCGGGCGTGATGGATTCCAGTTCGTCCACGACCGTGCGGACCGCCGCGATCTTGTCGGGATCGTCGTGAAAGCCGTCCAGGGCGTTCAGCCAGTAGGGGTTGGTGTTGCGGGCTCGACGGATGGACTCGACCACCGACAGGCGGGCGCGGTTCAGTTCATCCTCGTCCACCGGGGCGTCCCGCAGGCCGGCCGCGATCTGGTCGGCGGTCTCGAAGAAGCCGTCCAGGGCTTCGGGCGGCGTCTCGATCTGGATGAAGGCGTAGCCGTAGTCCGGGAAGACGGTCGAGGAGGTGGACCCTGCGCGCGGCGAATAGGCCACGCCCTGGTTTTCGCGCAGTTCGTCGGTGACGCGCAGCTGCAGCACCTGGGCCATCAGGCTGGCGATGCGGGCGTTGCGACGATCACCGATGGAGTCGGTGGTCGGCCAGGCCACATAGCCCAGAGCCTGGCCGGCCTGGCCCGTATGGGTCAGACGGACGGGCTCCGAGACCGGGGCCGGGAAGGCCACGTTCAGGGCCGACGCCGGACGTTCAGGCTCGGCCGAACGGGTCGGCAGGGCGCCGAATGTGGCGCCGACCGCAGCGACGGCGTCCTCCACCGTCACATCCCCGACGACCAGGACCTCGACGGGACCGGCGCTGGTGGACCGGGTGAACAGCTGGCGCATCTCGTCGATGGAGCCGCCGGCGATCTCCTCGGCGGTGGGGAAGCTGAAGCGCTTGTCGCCGCTGGCCACGAGCCCGGAGCCTTCGAGCGCGAAGGCGCCGCCGGGGGTGGCGCGCAGCTGGTCCAGATACTGGCCCATCATGCCCTGCATCCGCTGGAACGGCTCGGGACGCCAGGCGGCGTCGGTGAAATAGGCCGCCAGGAGCTGCAACTGGGTCTGGAAGTCTGCGGGCCGCGTGGCGCCCGAGAGGGTGAAGGCGTCCTGGCCCGCGCCCGCGCTGATGCTGACCACGTCTCCGCTGAGGACCTGTTCGATCTGGGTGCGCGTCAGCTGGCCCAGGCCGCCTTCGCTGAGCACGGGATCGATGGCCCACAGGGGCGTCATGCGGTCGGAAGGCAGATCCAGATCGCCGCCGCCCGCACGCACGGACACCAGGATCTGTTCATCGCTGAAGTCGGTGGGCTTGACCGTCAGCCGCACACCGTTGGGGAAGGTGACCAAGGTTGCGCCCAGGTCCTCGATCACGGACTGGTCAGAGGGCGCGGCGGGCGTCCCGAAGTCCGTGTAGGGCCATTCCATGGCGTCCGTGGCGGCCGGGGCCTCGACCGGAACCTGCTGCGACGCCTCGAGCGCGGCGGTGACCACGGCCGCGCCGCCCTCGATGGGCTGGGGGGTGGTGATCAGCGCCAGGGGGCCATTGCCGTCGAAGGTCGCACGCAGGATGGCGTTGACGTCCGCCACGGTCATGCTCTCGACCACGGCGTTGAAGATGGCAAGGTTGGTGGCCGGGTTGGTGAAGACATCCTCGTTGTTCACCGCGTTCAGCAGGGCGCCGGCCAGGGCCGGGGTCTGGCGCGTGGCGGCGCCGGCGGCGGCGTTCTCGAGCGCGGTGC
>NZ_PNLV01000172.1 GCF_013823285.1 Brevundimonas sp.
GGCGACGGCGCGGACTATGATCAACGAGGCGGCCGGCGCTGAAGCGCGCCGACCGCCCAGAAGCCTGTCTAGAAGTTCCGCCCCCAGCGGGCCATGAAGGCATAACCCAGCGGCGCGTCGCGGCGGTGAATCTCGTTGCGGATCGCCACCGCCTCCAGGTTCAGGGCTGAGCCGTCGGGCAGGCCGTGGACGCTTCGCAGCGCCAGATCGATCTGGCGACCGCTCGGACTGGCCGAAAAGGTCCTGCGTGAAAAGGTGACCGGGTCGAAATACTCGGCCGGCACGTCCGCAAGCAGAGCGCTGAAGCTCCCGCTCTCTATGCGAAGCGGCTGCGACAGCTCCAGCGACAGGGAACGGCAGCCGAAGCCCAGCCCGAAGCATGTGCCGCCGGTGCCCAGACGCCAGGTGGAACTGGTCGCCTCCCCGTCCAACTCCAGCATCAACCCTTCCATTGCGGTGCGGCCGATTCCGGCTTCGCCCCAGAACTGCAGCCCCTCTGCGGTCTGCCAGGCCCAGCCCACGGAAGCGAATCGCGTTTCGGAGGGCAGGGCGAAGGCCGAGTCCGCCGGAAGGAAACCGCCCAGCGGCGCCAGCCGTTCGTCGAGTACGCCCCCGGCGAGGTTCAGGCGCAGTTGCTGATGGGTGAACGAGGCGCCGACACGGGCGTAGGAAGAGGCGTCTTCCTCCACTGGTCGGAACGCCAGTCGTCGATCCCCGGCTCCCGTTTCAGCCGACAGGGAGACGCGCCCGAGGGACAGGTCCCCCCGCACGGCGCGATCCGCCTGGGCCAGGGCGGCGAAACCGTCGCCCGCTCCGGTGCGGAAGGGCGCGCGGGCGCCGCCTACCCCGCTCCAACTGTTCAGGGACAAAGGACCTGCGGTCACGCCCAGAAGGATTTCCTGGCGCGCCTCATGGCCCATCCAGGGGCCTTCGGACAACTCGAGGCGACGGCCGATGGGCTCAGGCTCGGCCGCGTCGGCTGAGGCCGCGAAGTTCACGGTCATGCCGCCCGGTCCTGTCAGATTCATCCGTGTGGTCTGACTTGAGACCTGCATGGGTATCTGGAAGGTGCGGCGCGGGGCCGTCGGCCAGGCCGCGCCCATATCCATTCGGAACAGGCGCTCGTAGCTGTCGTAGATGATCGTCGCCAGGCCCGGTTGCGCGACGAGTGCATCGCCAAAAGCACCGCCCATGTGAGCTCCGGGCTCCACTCCGATCTGCACACGCTCGCCGGAGGCTGACGGCGTGCTGGTCGATCCGACCGGCTGAAAGGCCCGGGCCAGGTCCAGCAGACCCCGACCGTAGGTCACGTCTATGCCGGACGGACCGAGGTCGGCCGCCGTCTGCAGAAGTATCTCGATGGCGTCCCTTCCGGACAGGTTCGGGAAGGCGTCCAACAACAGGGCAAGGGCGCCCGCCACGTGAGGCGCGGCGAAGGAGGTGCCGTTCACTCGCCAGCAGCTGTCGCCATCACAGCCGGTGATCACGCCCTCCCCAGGCGCCACCAGGTACCTGCTGGCCGAGACGCCCGCCCGGTTGGAGAAGCTCGATATCACGTTGGCGGAGTCAGTGGAGCCGACGACGATGATCCCGCCGGCGAACCGGGGATCGCTGGCGTAGCGACCCGGCCATTCCGGCGAGTTCCCGCCTTCGTTGCCCGCTGCGGCCACGATCACGACCCCGGCGGAAATCGCCTGGAACAGCGCGTTCTCGAAGTCCGCGCCCAAGGGCCCCTCGCCTCCCAGCGAAAGATTGATCACCCGCGCGCCGTTGGCGGTGGCGTACCGCAAGGCGTTGGCCAGATCGGACGAACGGAAGCAGGAGGTGTCGTCCGGATCACTGCACTCGCTGATATCCGCCCGGATCGACAGGATGGTGGACTCATACGCCACCCCGATGGTGCCATAGTTGTTGAACCCAGCGGCGATCACGCCCGCGACCAGGGTTCCGTGATTGTCGTCCCCCTGCGGCTGATTCCGCCCCAAGACGATGTCGGTCGAGGCTGCCGAGATGTTGCCCTGCAAGTCGTCATTGCCGAAGTCGATGCCGGTATCGACGACGCTCACGGTGATGCCCCGGCCAGTGGCGCCGGCGTTGAATGCCGCGATGGCGTTGATCGCGCCGAGCCCAAAGTTCCTCTGATACTCCGCACTGGATTGGGACGGTCCCGGAGGCGGAGGCGGTGGGGGCGGTGGCGGTGGAGGCGGAGGCGGAGGCGGTGGAGGCGGGGTGTTGATCCCGCCCCCTCCCCCTGCGCTGCCCCCTCCGCCACCACCGCAGGCGGCCAACGGAGAAGCGAGGACCAGCACGGACAACGCCATGCCTAGCGGTCGAACCCAACTATTGATGCTCACGATAAACTCCTGCTTCCCACGCTGCGGGCAGCCCTGCCGCGCGCCCCTCGTCCAAAGCATTGTTGGCAGGCCGAAGACTCTCCGTCCAGTTACGCGTGGAGTGAGCCTCCGGAATGCGCGCCAGCCCCAGCCCGCTCCTGAGCCATGGCCAGACGCGTCTGGGCCGCCCTATTCCCACCTGCGGTGGCCTTGGGCGGCGTCGGTCAGGGCGCTGGAGGCGCCCAAGTCGTCATTCCACCGTGACGGACTTGGCCAGGTTGCGCGGCTGATCCACGTCGGTGCCCTTCTCCACGGCCGTGTAATAGGCCAGAAGTTGCACCGGCACCGCATAGATCAGGGGCGCTATGAAGGGGTCGCAGGGCGGAATCTCGATACGCCGCACAGTCGCGCCGTGTGGCGAGGGCGCGCCCCGGGCCGTGATCATCACCACCGGGCCGCCGCGCGCGGCTACTTCCTGAAGGTTCGAGGCGGTCTTTTCGAACACCTCGTCCATGGGGGCCAGGGCGATGATGGGGGTCTCTTTGTCCACCAGGGCGATGGGGCCGTGCTTCAGCTCGCCGGCGGCGTAGCCCTCGGCATGGATGTAGCTGATCTCCTTCAGCTTCAGCGCCCCCTCCATGGCCAGGGGGAACATGGCGCCCCGCCCCAGGAACAGCACATCCGACGCCTTGGCCAGATCCTGGGCGACGGCCCTGATGTCGTCGTCGGCCTGCAGGGTCTCGGCGATCAGGCGCGGCGCTTCGAACAGGGCCTTGACCAGACGCGCCTCCTCGTCCGGCGCC
>NZ_PNLV01000173.1 GCF_013823285.1 Brevundimonas sp.
CCGTCCCAGGCCACGCCCGCGATGTCCAGATGCGCCCAGGGCGTCTCGGGATCAACGAAGGCGCCGACGAAGTGGGCGCCCGTCCCCGCGCCGGGTCCGCCCGACCCGGTGTTGCGAAGGTCTGCCACATTGGAGGACAGACGCCCCTGATAGGTCGGGTGCAGCGGCAGGCGCCACAGGGGCTCGTCTGCCGAGCGCCCCGCCGCGATCAGTTGATCGGCCAGGGCGTCGTGACGGCTGAACAGGCCCGCATAGTCGCTGCCCAGGGCGCCGCCGACCGACCCCGTCAGGGTGGCCACATCCACGATGGCGGCCGGGTCCAGCCGCGCTTCGGCGTAGGACAGGGCGTCCGCCAGGACCATGCGGCCCTCCGCGTCGGTGGAGCCGATCTCGATGGACAGCCCGTTCATGGCCGTGACCACATCGCTGGGCCGTGTGGCGTTGGGCCCGGGCATGTTCTCGGCCAGGGCGGCGATGGCCACCACATGCACCGGCGCGCCCTGCTGGGCGAGCGCCAGGGTCGCACCCATGACGCTGGCGGCGCCGGACATGTCCATCTTCATGGCGCCCATGCCGCCGCCGGTCTTGATGTTCAGCCCACCCGAGTCGAAGGTGATGCCCTTGCCGGCCAGCACGATGGGCTGGTCTGCAGACCCGGCGCCGCGATAGCGCACGATCATCATGCGCGGCGGCCGCGCCGATCCCTGCCCGACCGAAATGATGGCGCCCATGCCCAGCTCTTCCATCTGGCGCTCGTCCAGCACCTCGATCTGAACGCCGCGAATCCCGGCGAAGGCTTCGCGCGTCCGCTCCACGAAGGTCTCGGGGTAGATGACGTTGGGCGGCTCGTTGGACAGGTCCCGCGCCAGAGCCATGCCGTTGATCACGCCCATGCCCTGCGCGTCGAAGAGGGTCTGGGCCGCCGGAGCGATGAAGGTCAGGGCCGAGGGCTCGGCGCGTTCCGCGCGGCGGCCATAGCCAGCGAAGCGATAGGCCGACACGCCCGCGCCGGTGGCCACCCGCGCCGTCACGGCCGGATCAAGACCCTCGGCCATGATCGACACCGCGCCGGTCTCGCCCGACAGGGCGCGGGCGAGGGTCGCGCCCAGGGTGAACTGGTCCGCTTCGCTGATGTCGCCCGGCGCGCCGACCACCACGATCTGGCTCCAGTCGCCGATGCCCCGCAGGGTCAGGCTGTCCCGGACGCCATAGCCGAAGGACGCCGACGTCAGCGCCCGGGCCACGGCTGCACGCTCCGCGTCTCCCAGGGCGGCGCCGCGCTGCGCAAGATCACCCTCGGCGCCCAGCAACAGCACCAGCGCGCCCTGATCGGCGGGCTGGGCGGCGAAGGCGATGGGCCGCTCGGCCTGGGCGGCGGGCACGGCCACCACAAGGCTGGCCAGGGCGGTGAAGACGGCGAGACGGCGCATGCGGATTCCCCAAGGATATATTGTAACAGCGAGCCACTATGAGCGGGCCGGTTTCCCGCCGCAAGCATGCCCGATCGCTTTCGCCGGCATGGCAATTTTCCGCCTTGAGAAGAGATTGAAGGTGGCCTTCAGCGCATGAATTTTCTAGGCTTTGCGCTCCGTCGTCGCTTCCGCCTCAGGGCGACGGAAGGGATCCATGATGCACTATGCCAGCACCCGGGGCGGCGCCGCCCCGACCACCTTCCGCGATGCGCTGCTGCGGGGCATGGCGCCCGACGGCGGGCTCTACATGCCCGAAAGCTGGCCGACCCTGAGCGCGGGCGACCTCCGCGCCGCCGCCGCCCGTCCCTATGTTGATCTGGCCGCCGACATTCTTGGGATGTTCGCGGGCGAGTCCCTGCCCCCTGCGGCGGTGCGCGCCGCCGCCGACCGCCTGACAGAGACCTTCCATCACGCCGCGATCACGCCGCTGGTCCAGTTGGAGCCGAACCTGTGGGTGCTGGAGCTGTTCCACGGCCCCACCGCCGCCTTCAAGGACCTGGCCATGCAGATGATGGCGGTCCTGACGGACGCCGCTCTGGAAGGCACGGGCCAGAGATTGCTTCTGCTGACGGCCACCAGCGGCGACACCGGCGCCGCCGCCGTGCGGGCCTTCGCAGGAGCCAAGTCCGTGGATCTGGCCGTGCTGCACCCGCTGGACCGGGTCTCGCCGGTCCAGCGTCGCCAGATGACCACCGTGGACGCACCCAATGTGCTGAACCTGGCGGTGCGTGGCGACTTCGACGACTGCCAGCGTCTGGTGAAGGCGATCCTGGCCGACGAGACCCTGCGCGAGGGCCGCCGGGTCAGCTCGGTCAACTCCATCAACTGGGGCCGGCTGGCGGGTCAGGTCCCCTACTACATCGCCGCCGCCTCGGCTCTGGGCGCCCCGCACGTGACGCCGCGCTTCGTGGTGCCCACCGGCAATTTCGGCGACGCCTTCGCCGGCTGGGCGGCGCGCGCCATGGGGGTCCCCCTGACCCTGACCGCCGCGGTCAACCGCAACGACGCCCTGGCCCGCGCCCTCAACCACGGCCGCTATGAGCGCACCGCCGCCAACCCGACCGCCAGCGTCAGCATGGACGTGCAGGCGCCCTCCAATTTCGAGCGGCTGCTGTTTGAGGCCACGGGCCGGGACGCCGACGCCACGCGCGGGTTTTTCGAAGCCTTCGCCCGCGACGGCGCGGTGGATATCGCGCCTGATCTGCTGGCCGCCCTGCGCGCCGAGGTCTCTGCGGTCTCCATCGACGAAGACCGCACCCGCGCCGAGATCGCCCATGCGTGGAAAGCGTATGGTCGGGTCATCTGCCCCCACACCGCCGTGGCCCTGGCCGCCGCGCGGGACATGGCGCGCGAGGGCGGGCCGGTGGTGGCCCTGTCGACCGCCCATCCGGCCAAATTCCCTGAAAGCGTCGCACCGGTGCTGGGCTTCGAGCCGCCGGTCCCGCCCGCCCTCGCCGCAGTCACCAGCGGCAAGGAGCGCCTGACCGTCATCGACGCCGATCTGGCTCAGGCGCTGGCGGCGGTGAAGGGCCTCTAGGCCGGGGCCAGCCCGTAGTCCGCCGGGCTCGCCGCCCGGTGGAAGGCGATGCGCGCGAAGAACGGCGCGGGATCCTTGGGCGTCACCAGCCAGTCGGGATCG
>NZ_PNLV01000174.1 GCF_013823285.1 Brevundimonas sp.
ACCCTGACCAGCTGGTGGGCCAGGATCGTCATCGGCCTGCTGATCCTGCTGTTCCTGGTGCTGCGCGCCGCCGGCGACAGCCGCTGGCTGAACCGGCTGCGCGCCCGCTGGCCCACCCGTCAGGCCACATCCGGCGACAGGGTCCGGCATTCATAGACCGGCGCGTCGCTGCCAAGGGTCTCGAACCGCACCGTCACCCGGTCGCGCCCTCGCGTCAGCTTCTGCGGAATGACGTAGTCCACATGAACGAACGCCGGCTGGGGCGGCGTCTCGCGCCGTTCCACCGCGATGCGCTCACCCTCGACCATGACGGCGAAATGCTTGTTCACCTCCTCGCCCCAGTAGAGCGCACGCAGGATCACGGGGCCGGGACGGACGGCCATGTCGAACTCGATATAGTTGCCCACGCCCCACCACGCCTGACGCCCGCTGCGCCCGGCGAACGACAGCAGGTCGCTGTGGTTGGAGCGGAAATTGTGATCCCGCTCGGGCTGCATCTCGCCCAGGTGGATGACGTCGATGGTGCGCGTCTCCAGCGCCGCGCGCTCGCACTGGGCGGCCAGGAAGGCGGTCTCCTCCGCGGCCCACTGCGCCGCCGTGAACAGCGGGAAATAGACCGCCGCGCGTCGCTCGTACTTGTTGAAGAACGGACCCATGGTCAGGGCATCGGGCGCGGCGCCGGGCATCCGGAACCGGTGGAGCTCGCCGGCGATCGGCTCAAGCGCGCCGTCGGCTGAATCCGCCACCAGGGCGGGCGCCATGCCGTCGTGCGCCTGATCCGCCGGACCCAGGTCGGCGGCCAGCACCACCGGACCGTTGACGAAGGCGACCATGCGCGGATCGTCGGGGGTCGGCTCGACCCGCACCGACATGGGCAGGGTCAGGTCCACCACGTCGCCGGGCCGCCACGTCCGGCTCAGCACCGCATAGCCGTTGCGCCGGTCGATACGCACGGGTTCGCCGTTCACGCTGAGGCCCGGCGCCGTGCACCACCCGGGCAGACGCAGCGCGAGATCGAATGGCCCCTGCCCCGCCTCCGCCACCGTCAGGCGCACCTGCTCGGAGAAGGGATAGCGCGTGTCCATCTCCACTCGCGCGCCCCGCTCGCGCCAGTCCAGAGATGAGGGGATGAACAGGTTCACGAACAGGGTCCGGCCGTCGCGCCAGTAGATGGAGTCGCCGTGTTTGGCGTGGCTCTCCATGCCCGACCCCACGCAGCACCAGAAGCTGTCAAACGGGGTTGAATAGGTGCGCTTCGTGCCCGAGGTCAGGGGCATGAAATAGACGAACATCCCCGTCTCGGGATGTTGGTGCGCCATGATGTGGTTCAGGTGCGCCCGCTCATAGAAGTCGAACCAGTCCGCCCTCGGCTCCCAGCCGTACAGGTGCCGGGTCAGCTTCAGCATGTTGTAGGTGTTGCACGCCTCGCAGGTCCGGTCGGTGATGAAGGGCGACAGCTGTCCCGGCGGGCCGAAATGCTCCCGGTCCGAATTGCCGCCGATCACATAGGTGTGGTCCTGAACCACGGCCCGGTGGAAGAAGCGGGCGGCGCTCGCATAGTGCGCTTCGCCCGTCAGTTCATGCAGGCGGGCCAGGCCGATGATCTTGGGAATCTGGGTGTTGGCGTGCAGGCCCGGCAGGATGTTGCGCCCCTCGGCCAGGGGATCCAGCACCGCGCGGTCCCGGATACGCTCGGCCAGCGTCAGCCAGCGCCTGTCGCCGGTCAGGGCGTAGGTCTCCGCATAGCTGTCGTTCAGCCCGCCGTACTCGGCCGCCAGCAGCCGCTGCATCTGGTCGTCGTCCAGACCCTCCAGGATCTCCGCCAGATAGCCCGCCATGCCCAGCATGACCGGCATGGCCGCCTCCACCCCGCCATGGCGCACGGCGTCGATCAGACCCGCGTGCACCTTGTGCCAGGTGTAGAGCGGCACCCAGCCGCCGTTGATGTCGAACCCGCCCGTGCGGATGTCGCCGCGCCGCACCTCTTCGAAGACGATCTTGCCGTCGATGACCTCGCCGTCGCGCTCGACGGTCGTGCCGCCCACATAGCCGTCGCCGTGGGCCGCCTGGATACGCGCCAGCTCGGTCACCGTTATCTCCACCCGCCGCCGCAGCGCCGACTCGCCGGTCTGGGCCCAGGCCAGGGAGCAGGCTGTGAGGTAGTGGCCAAGGGTGTGGCCCGCGATCCCGCGCGCCTCCCAGCCGCCATACACCTCCCCCTGCACCGGCAGACCCGCTCCGGCATGAAAGTTGTGCAGCAGGCGGCCTGGCTCAAGCTCGAGAAGATATCGGCTGTTGGCCGCCACGGCGTCCGCGTGAATGGACGGCTTCAGCCGCACCGCGTCCAACGGGAACGGTCGGACGCGCACCCGATCATCCCGGGACCGGCCCACCGACGGCGTCAGAGCGGCGGTCGCCAGGGCGCTGGCGCCCATCAACACCGCGCGGCGGCAGGGGCCACGCTTTTCCGCCGCCAACGCGGCTTGCCTTGCGCTGTTCATTTGTACGAGTATTGAAGGCTCGTCGGTCCATGTCAAACAGGCTTTGCGGATTCCGGCCCAGAGGTGACCATGACCCAGTTCCATGGGGAAAGAAGACAGTTCGGCGTCACTCCGGACGGCGAGGTCGTGGAGCGGGTCACCCTGCGCAACGCCGGCGGCATGCAGGTGGACGTGATCACCCTGGGCGCCTCCCTGCAGGCCGTTCAGGTCCCCGACCGCGAGGGCCGCCTCGGCCATGTGCTGCTGGGCCACGAGACGCTGGAGCCCTATGTGCGCCAGCCCCACTTCATGGGCGCCTGCGTCGGGCGCTATGCCAATCGCATCGGCGGCGCCGCCTTCACCCTGGACGGCCGCCCCTTCCGCATCACCGCCAATGAAGGCGCCAACGCCCTGCACGGCGGCGTTCGAGGACTGGACAAGGTCGTCTGGCGCATCGTGTCCGCGGACCCGCATCAGGTGGTGCTGCGCCATGTCAGCCCCGACGGCGATCAGGGCTTTCCCGGCGAACTGACGATCACCGCCACCTATCGGCTGGACCCGGAGGCTGACCAGCTGGACCTCATT
>NZ_PNLV01000175.1 GCF_013823285.1 Brevundimonas sp.
CGGCGGTGTTGGAGATGCGGGCGAAGGCCCCGGCGATGCCGCGCTCGAACATCAGGTCGGTGACCAGCTTGACCTCGTAGAAGCACTCGAACCACGCCACCTCGGGTGGATAGCCGGCGTCCACCAGCTTCATGAAGGCCTGATCGATCAACTCGCCCACGCCGCCGCACAGGACCACCTGTTCGCCGAACAGGTCGCTTTCGCACTCGTCCTTCATGGTGGTCTCGAGAATGCCCTTGCGGCCGCAGCCCAGCGCCGCGGCGTAGGACAGGCCCAGCCCCCTCGCCTGTCCCGTGGCGTCCTGATGCACGGCGAACAGGCAGAAGACGCCGTCGCCCTGTTCATAGATCTCGCGGATGCGCGGGCCGATGCCCTTGGGCGAGGCCAGAATCACATCCACGTCCGGCGGCGGCTGGATCAGGCCGAATCGCACCGACAGGCCGTGGGCGAAGACCAGCGCCGTGCCCGGCCGCACATGGGGCGCCAGCTCGTCGGCCCACAGGTCGCGGTGGGCCTCGTCCGAGACCATGATCGCCAGCACCTCGGCCCACGCCGCCGCCTCGGACGCTGTGACCACCAGAAAGCCGTCGGCCTCGGCCTTCGCCCGGGTGGCGGAGCCGGGCTTCAGGGCCACGCGGATGTCCGCGACGCCCGAGTCGCGCAGGTTCAGGGCGTGGGTGCGGCCCTGACTGCCGTAGCCGATCACGGCCACCTTGCGGGCGCGGATGATCGACAGGTCGCAGTCGCGGTCATGGAAAACGGGCAAAGGCGTGCTTAGGTGTTCAGTCATGAGCACAGACATAACCCCTTCCGCCATCGTCGCCTTCTGGAAAGAGGCCGGGCCCGCAAAGTGGTTCGCCAAGAACGACGCCTTCGACGCCGAATTCCGCCGCCGTTTCCATGACGCCCACGTGGCCGCCGCCCGGCGTGAGCTGGACGGCTGGATGGACACGCCCGAGGGCGCCCTGGCGTTGCTGATCCTGCTGGACCAGTTCCCGCGCAACAGCTTTCGCGACACGGCCCATTCCTTCGCCACCGACCCCCTCGCCCTGATGTTCGCCGAGGACGCCATCGAGCGGGGGCATCACGAGGCGTTCGACTTCCCCCTCCGCAACTTCATCCTGCTGCCCTTCCAGCACTCGGAGCGGCTGGAGGACCAGGACCGGTACATGGCGCTGGCGGCCGGGGACGCCGAATCCTTGAAGTGGGGCCGAATCCATCGGGACATCATTGTGAAGTTCGGTCGTTTTCCCCATAGAAACCCGGAACTTGGCCGCAAGACCACACCCGAGGAGCAAGCCTTTCTGGATGAGGGCGGCTTCGGCGGCTGAGTGAGACTCCGCGCGCGAAAAACAGTGCAATGGGAGTGCAACTTTCTCTCCCGAAAGACCTCCTTGTCATCCCGTCCCGGATAGCGCCTGCGGCGCTTCCGGGATGACTAGCCGCCTCATGGACCCGCTCCGGGATGTTGGACTCTGAAAGCGAAAAACAGTGCAATCGGAGTGCAACTTTCCCTCTCCCAGTGGGAGAGGGCTGCGCGCAGCGGGGTGCGTGAGCAGCCCGCTTCTTCCGCGCGCAGGGTGAGGGTCGGGTGGCCGCCTTCTGAAACAGACGACCCTCAACCCCCGCGCCAGAACCTTCGCGCTCCGCGCTCCGGTGCGCGGGGCCCCCTTCTCCCATCGGGAGAAGGAAAAACAGTGCAACTGGAGTGCAACTGCGCGTCCGTAGCGTCTCGAAGGATGGATGTGTGTTGGGTAACTCCTCTCTCTGAACGGATTTTCGGAGGAGTTTACAGGCTCCGCGAGCTGCGGGGACAAAACACCCCCGCGACAACGAGCAAAGCCTTGTTTCAAGGGGACGTGGTCCTGCGGAATGCGGGGTTAAACGGCCGCATGCCGCGCTAGCCCAATCGGGCCCGGAGGCTGACGAAGCCTGACAGTTGAGCGGCGCCCCATAGGCTGTTACGGCGATCAGCGTTAGGCGATTTCCAGGATCTGACCGGGGAGGTTCACATGGCTCGTTTCAAACTCATTCTCTGCGCCGCCGTCGCGAGCGCTACAGCCCTTGCGGGCGCCCTGCCCGCCGAGGCCCAGAACCGCCGATCGGGCGCCCAGCGCACCCAGGATGACATGATGGCGCAGATCCCGCGCTGCGCCCGTAATCTGGGCACCGTGGCCATCGCCGACGGCCAGGCGGACGTGTTCCGCGAGCTGCAGCTGTCGCCGCCCCAGAGCCTGCTGCGGGCGGTGATCCAGCGCTCGGGCTGCTTCACCCTTCTGGACCGGGGCGCGGGCATGAGCGTGGCCCAGCGGGAGCGGGATCTGGCGGCGGGCGGCGACCTGCAGCGGGGCTCCAATGTGGGCGGCGGCCAGATCCGCGCGGCGGACTATGTGCTGGTGGGCGAAGTGGCCAGCCAGAACTCCAACTCCGGCGGCAACGCCCTGGCGGGCATCGCGGGCGGGCTTCTGGGCCGCCGCAACTCGACCCTGGGCGCCGTGGTCGGGGGCATCAGCACCCGGCGGTCGGAAGCCAACACGGTGCTGTCCCTGACCGACGTGCGGACCTCCGAGACGGTGATGGTCACCGAGGGCTACGCCTCGCGCAACGACATCAGCTGGGGCGCCGGCGGCGCGGCGGCGGGCAGCTCGGGCTTCGGCGGGGCGGTCGGCGGCGGCTACGAGAACACCGAGATCGGCCGCATGGTGGCCCAGGCCTTCATCCAGGCCTATGCGGACATGGTCACCCAGATGGGCGGCATGAACCCGGACGCCGGAGAGGCCGCCCCCGTCCAGACCTTCGTGGTGCAGCAGGCCACCACCATGCGCTCGGCGCCCGAGACCGGCTCGGTGGTTCGCGCCCTGCCCGAGGGCCTGCGCGTCTATCCCACCGGCAACCGCGACGGCATGTGGTGGGAGATCATGGACGACAACGACAACATCGGCTGGGTCCAGAACGACCGGCTGGCGCCGGGAACCTGA
>NZ_PNLV01000176.1 GCF_013823285.1 Brevundimonas sp.
CCCGCCCTTGCTGATCCGCTCTCTAAAGGCCCGCGGCAGGACGATGCAGCCGGACGAGGCGTCGCCCGCCGCGTTGTCGCCGTGGATCTGGAAGGCGCTGCGGCCGTGGGCGTCATGGCCGATGGGCGTCAGGTCCATGACGTGGGGACCGGTCCGCGCACTGTTGCGAGGCTGACCGATTCGCCAGCGCCCGGCAGGAATGGGCCCGATCCCCCGCACAGCCTCCATGGCCGGGTTGTTCCGTCCCTCCCCGCGCCCCGAATAGCCCCGCGCCGTCCAGCGGCCGTCGAAATAGAGCGCGCCTTCGGACTGGTCCCACGACCATCCCATGGGCCGTTGCAGCCCGGGCGCCGGATGACAGCGGCCATGTCCTTCCACCAGCGCGTCGAACGCGGCCCGCGACAACGGTCCCCAGACCCCGTCCAGATCGCCGGAGTAAAGCCCCAGACTCCGCAGCGTCTCCTGAAGCGCGTTCGCGTCCGGGACTCTCATGGCCGCCCCCGCCAGGCGGCCAGCCCCGCCACGATGGCCTGGGCCGAGGGCGCGACGATGTAGAGGGTCTCGCGCCAGGCGTCGCGCACGATCAGCGCCACCGCCACCCACATCAGCTCGCGCGGCGCTTCCAGCCGCCACACCAGCACCGCCAGCATGGCCAGCCCCGCCACCGTGGCCGCATAGGTGTAGAGCCGGCGGAACCGCCAGTCCCCCTCGGGCTGTGGACCGCGCCCCATCAGACCGCCCCCGTTTCGCCGAGATACGCCGCCAGCGCCCCGTGCAGCGCGGCTGCCTGCCCCGCGTCCAGATCCTTGCCCAGCCAGGCGGCCGCCAGAGTCCCGCTGTGGAGATTGCCCAGCCGTCGGAACAGGGCGGTCGACCCGCCCGCATAGCCCGTGAAGGCGCTGGCCGCAGCGCCGATCAGAACCCCGTCGTGATAGCCGGACACATGGGTCGTGCTGGTCCGGCTGACGCAGAAATGCCCGGTCACGGCGGGCGCCGCGCCGAAGGCCGCCAGAGTCGCCGTCCCCACCCGGGCGCTGAAATTGCCCGTCGACGGGCTGATCGCCATGGACAGCGTCTCGTCGCCATCCACCGGCCCGAGCGGAAACTGACTGGTCCCCGGCGACGGATTGGCGGTCACCCAGACCCCCGCCGCGACCCCGGTCCCGCCGTCCGCCAGCGCCGAAGCGCCCAGACCCGTGTCCAGCCAGGCGTCCACGCCATCGCCGGACCAGCCGAGATCCTCCGAAAACGCGGGACCGTTCACCGGCGTCAGATCATGCAACCCCGGCGTCTTCAGATTCAGGCCCGCCGCCTGTTCATCGTGGGCCGCCGTCACATAGAGCGCGGTCAGCCGCGTCCAGACCCCGGCGGCCTCCAGCGCGCTGATCAGGTCGTCGATCAGGAATGCCCGCGCCCGTCCCGGCGAGGTCTCAAAGGCGGTCAGCACGTTCTGGGCCGCCGGCCGCAGCAGCGCGTCCATCACCGAAAAGGCAAGCCGCCCGGTCTGGCGATCCACCCGCAGAGCCTCGCGCCACGCCGCCCCGTCCGGCGACACCTTCAGCACCAGATCGTCGTCGCCGACCAGCCCGATCTCGGCCCGCCCGGACCAGCCCGACTGGAACAGCAGCGATAGCGTCTTCGCCCCGTCTTCCTTGTTCAGCACATACCGCAGATCGCCCGTGCCGCCCTCGCCCTCGGTCCGCGCGCTCCACAGGGCGCTGTTCAGCTTGGCGGCGAAGGCGTTGGTCTCGTCCGAGGCCGTGCCGACCCCCAGCCCCGCCAGATCGTCCAGCCGGTCAGGGTTCGCGCCCACGTCGGTCCAGCCGTCCTCGCCCAGCACGACCAGTCGCTGCTCATCCAGCACGAAGGCCCGCAGACCCTGCGGCGCCATGATCGCCGCCCAGCCGCCCGCCTCGAACCGCGCCAGCCCGCCCGGCGGCATCGCCGACCAGGCCGCGCCGGTGGCGCCGTTGGGCAATATATAGAGCGCGCCGTCGTCCGGCGCTTCCGGCTGCTCGGCGATCGACCAGCTGACCACCGCGCACTGGACCAGGGCGTCCAGCCGGGTCAGGGCCTCGTTCAGGGTGACATGTTTCTGCATCTGCCCGGCCTGCAGATAGGGCAGGTCCAGCCTTGCGCTGGACTGGGATTCGGCTGGGATCACGCTCGCGCCTCCATGTTGGGTCGAGAGCGTCAGTGTGCGGGCGCCGCGAACCACCGGGACGAAATCGGGGTCTCGCGAACGCCGAACCCTTGTGCGTCAATGAAGTGGCCTCAAAAAATACGGGATTATCACGCGCTGTTTCAGCCCGGCTTGACGGGCCGGGCGCCCGCGGCCCATCACTCGCGCCGTGAAAAGCCTCAGCCCAGATTTCCCCGTCCCGTCTCTCGCCGACTGGCGCGCCCTCGCTGAAAAGGGCCTCAAAGGCGCGCCGTTCGAGACCCTGATCGGCCGCACCGCCGACGGTCTGGCGATCCAGCCGCTCTACGCGGCCGACCCGGAGCGCGCGGTCCTGCGCGCCCGCCCGGGCCTGTCCGGCGACCGCGACCGGCCGTGGGATCTGCGCACCCTCGTCGACCATCCCGAGCCCGCCCGCGCCAACGCCCTGGCCCATGACGCCCTCACCCAGGGCGCGGCCTCGCTGCTGCTGCGGCTCGATCCGTCGGGCCAGACCGGCGTGGCGGTCGCGTCACAGGACGATCTGGCCCGCGCCCTCGACGGCGTCCTGCTGGATCTGGCCCCCGTGGCGCTGGACGCGGGCTTCATGGGCGCCGAGGCCGCCAACTGGCTGGCCGTGCTGGCCAAGGGCGCGCCCGAGGCCCCCCTCGCCTTCCATCTGGACCCGCTGTCCGCCTTCGCCCGCGAAGGCCGCAGCAATGGCCCCGTCGCCGCCCACGTCAACGCCGCCGCCCAGGCCGGGGCCCGTCACGCCGGCGCCTATCCCCGGGCGTCCCTGTTCCTCGCCTCGGGCCGCTT
>NZ_PNLV01000177.1 GCF_013823285.1 Brevundimonas sp.
CCATCTGGGGCATGATCTCGGGCCTGACGGTTACGGGCGCCTATCTGATCCACTTCAAGGTGGGCTTCTCGCCCATGGTCATCGGCATCACCGCCCTGGTGCTGGCCCTGGCCGGGTTCGTGCTGCATCTGGGCGCGTCCCAAGACAGCGGGCGGCGCTTCACTCCCTTCGCGGCGGCCTCGGGGCTGCTGGTCCTGACCGGGCTGGCGGCGTTCCTCGGGCTGTTCCCCGGGGCGGCCGCGGGGACACCCGAGGACTGGTTCCTGGGCATCTCGCCCGAGGGCTTCGGCGCCGTCGGCATGGTCATCAGCTTCGCCGTCTCGATCGTCGTGACCCTGGCCACGCCCGCTCCGCCGGCCGCGGTCCAGGCCATGGTGGAGGAGATCCGCCTGCCGTCGGTAAATTAGACTCCGGACAAAAAAACAGAGTCCAGAGTCTGATTGCGCCGCCCGCCCGCATGGGCCGGGTGAGACTCCTTGATCGAAAAAGAGTGCAATGAGAGTCTCAGTGCGCGCGCCCGTCCTCCCTTCCCCGCGCAGACTAGCAGGGCGCGGGAGAGGTGGGGCGAAACAGGCGCCTCGCCAGTCGCAAACCCTTGCCGGGCTTGCGACTGGCTTATGGAAATGGGGAGATTGGCGGCCTATTCGCCGCGCACGTGTTCGTTCAGGAAAGCCAGATAGGCCTCCGAGGCGGTGATGCGGTTCTCCCGCCGCTGGAAGCCATGGCCCTCGTCGGGGAACAGGACGTACTCCACCGGCACGTCGTTGGCGCGGATGGCGGCGACCAGTTCGTCGCTTTCGACCTGGAGCACGCGCGGGTCGTTGGCGCCCTGCACCACCAGCATGGGCCGGACGATGTTGGAGGCGTGGAACAGGGGCGAGATGCGGCGATGGCGCTCGGCGTCTGTGGCCGGGTCGCCCATTTCGTCATAGAGGGCGTCGCGCTGGGCGCCCCACCAGGGCGGGATGGACTCCAGGGTGCGGACCCAGTTGGTCACCCCGAAGATGTTGACCCCCGCCTCGAAGGCTTCCGGGTGGAAGGCCAGGGCCGCAGCCGTGATGTAGCCGCCGTAGGAGCCGCCCATCACCGCCACCTGATCGTCGGCAACCCAGTCCTGATCACGCAGCCACTGGCCGCCGTCGACGATGTCCTGAAGGTCGGCCTCGCCGTGGGCGCGGTCGTCCATGTGGAAGAAGGTCTTGCCGTAGCCGGACGAGCCCCGGTTGTTGGCGCCCAGCACCGCATAGCCGTGATTGACCAGATGCTGGACCATGGCCGAATAGCCGCGCCGGGTCTGGCCGCCCGGGCCGCCATGCACCAGCACCAGCGCAGGGACCGGATTGTCGGCCGAGGCGCCGCGGGGGCGATACAGCACCGCCGGGATCTCCACCCCGTCCGAGGCGCGGTAGCGGACGATGGTGGCCTCCACCAGATCGCTTTCGGCGATGGCGGGGTTCAGGGCCGTGGTCAGGCGTCGCGCCTGTCCGGTCGCCATGTCCGCCACGAACACGTCCGACGGCGAGGTGTCGGAGGAGACGGTGAAGGCGACTGTGCTCTCGTCGTCATTGAAACGCACCTGGGCGATGTCGCCGTCCGGCACGCCGGTCAGGGCGACGGGCTGGTTGGTGGTGGTGTCCAGCAGGGTCAGTTCGGTGGAGGCGTCGGCGTTGACGGCGGACACCCGGTAGCGGCCCGAGGGTGAGAAGGCGACGTACATCACGTCCCAGTCAGCGGCCAGATACGGCGTCTTCTCGCCGGTGGCCAGGTCATGGCGCCAGGCCTGATTGAACTCGCCGTGCGCGTTGGTGGCGTAGATCAGGGCCGAGTTGTCGGGAGTGAAATCATAGGTCCCGTGCGAGACGTTTCCCTCATGCTCCGTCACGAGCACCGGCTCGCCGCCGGTCTGCAGGTCCACCAGATAGACGTCGGAGTCCGCCGAGGTGATGGGCTTGTCCATGGCCAGCCAGCGCCCGTCGCGGGAGATGGCCGAGATGAACATGCCGGGGTTCTCGTAAACCAGCCGGCTCTCATAGGTAGCCGCGTCATAGGCGTAGAGGTCGAAAACCTGCGGGTCGCGGGCGTTGGAGGTGATCCAGAAGGTGGCGCCGTCGGCGCTCCAGCCCAGCAGGTCGGCCTTGACGTTCTCGCCCGGCGTCAGGTCGCGGACCGATCCGTCCTCCTCGCGCACATAGACATGGGTCAGTTCGCTGCCGCCGCCGCCGGAATCGGCGGTCAGCAGCACCCGGCCGTCGTTGGGAAAGTAGCTCTCGGCGAAGGTGGCCACGTCGGTGGAGGCGCTGAGCGGGACCGGATCGCCGCCGGCTATGGGCAGGGCCCATGCGTTGAACACGCCGGTGCGGTCGCTGGAGATCAGGATCGAGGACCCGTCCGGCGAGAAGGCCGCGCCCGACGGGCTGGCCATGCCATAGCTGGTGGTCTCGAAGAACTGGGCGGCGGTGTAGGTGCGCGGCGCTTCGGCCGATGCGGACGCCTGGGCCAGAGCCGGGGCGGGGGCGATCAGGGCGGGAACGGCGGCGGTCAGGGCGAGCGCCGAGACCAGGCAGGCGAGCTTACGCATGGAAAACCCCTCTATCGATGATGATCTCTAGAGGCGTCATCCCATCACGGCGGATGCAGGCTGTCGCGGAATTAATCGCCGGTCGTTGAGCCGACGGTAACCGGGACCGTGGCAGGGAGAGCGCTTAACTGCCGGGGAACGCCCATGTCCGTCGCGCCAGCGCGCACCGATCGTCGCGGAGACATCCAGGGCCTGAGGGCCGTCGGCGCCTTGCTGGTCGCCGTGTTTCACATCTGGTTCGCCCGGGTGTCCGGCGGCGTGGACGTGTTCTTCGTGGTGTCCGGTTTCCTGCTGATCGGCTCGCTGGGCCGGGAGGCGGTGGCCAAGGGCTCGGTGGACGTGATCCGCTACGCCGCCAAGCTGGCCAAGCGGCTGTTGCCCGCGTCCCTGT
>NZ_PNLV01000178.1 GCF_013823285.1 Brevundimonas sp.
CCCCGGCCACATCGCCTGCGACTCCCGGTCGGCCAGCGAGATCGTGGTTCCGGTCCTCGATCCGTCCGGCGCCCTGATTGCGGTGCTGGACGTGGACGCCGCCGAAAAGGCCGCCTTCGACGCCGTGGACGCCGAATGGCTGGAACGGCTCATGGCCAGGGTGTTCAGCTAGGTCTCGGGATCGCCGTCGCGGAACCGCCATTTGCAAATGAGGGCCGTAGCCGCCAGCGTTAGCGACACGCTGTTGGCCGCCACCAGCGGCCAGGCGCCCAGCATGACGCCGTAGATCGTCCAGAGCGAAAAGGCGGTCACCGTCAGCGCATACATCCGCAGCGACACCGAGGATGCATCGCGTTCGCGGATGATCTTGATGATCTGCGGCACGAAGCTGATGATGGTGCACAGGGCCGCGCCCGTGCCGATCACATTGATCCATAGCGAAGCGTTCATACCCCGGTCTTTTCGATGGATCGCCGTTGGCGTCGCGCCTCGTGAACTTCCAGCGCGCGCGCCTCGACCTCGCGCAGTATCTCTCCGAGTTCGATGTCCGTCAGATGCTCGATGCCGATGAAGCGGTTTCTGGCGTTTCCGCTCGCGTAAACCAGTTCATCCAGCTTGGCCTGCATCGCCGCCGCGTCGCGGTTCTGGGTGTTCTGGATCAGGAACACCATCAGGAAGGTGACGATGGTGGTTCCGGTATTGATGACCAGCTGCCAGGTCTGGCTGAACCCGAAGATCGGCCCGGTCACCGCCCAGGCCAGCACCACAAGCAGGCAAAGGGCGAACGTCAGCGGTCGTCCCGCAATGCGCGCCGTCGCGTTGGCGAAACGAATGAACAGCTTTTCCACGAGCGCCTAACGGCCACCCTGGCCACCGGTTCCTACCGGAAAGCGGCGGGCCTCAGCAGCGGTGCGATCGCCTCATTGTCGTTGACGCTGTCGAGGAAGGCCGGGGCCCGGAACGCCCCGCTCTGCTGCTCATAGGCGTAGCCCAGCGACAGGATGCGGGCGTCGTCCCATCTGGCGCCGAAGATCGACAGGCCCACCGGCAGACCATGGACGAATCCCATGGGCACCGTGAGATGCGGATAGCCCGCCACGGCGGCCAGGGTGCTGGCCGAGCCCAGGAACCGATCGGCCATCACCGGATCCGTCGGCCAGGCCGGCCCGCCCGTGGGGGCGACCAGGGCGATCACATCATGCTCGGCCAGCAGCCGGTCGATGCCTTCCGGTCCGGCCAGACGCCGGGCCGTGTCGCGGGCCTCGATGTAATCGGGGTCGTCGAGCCCGCCGGTGGCCTCGGCCTGGACGAAATACTCCTGCCCGAACAGGGCCAGCTCGCGCGGCGTCGCCTCGTTGAAGGCGATCAGATCGGCCAGGGTTCGGGTGGGCGTCTGCACCGGGTCGGTAGAGGCCAGATAGGCGTTCAGCCCGGCCTTGAGCTCGGTCAGCAGGACGGTGAACTGCGCCCGGCCTATGGGACCCATCTCCGGCCCCTCTGTAATCTCCACCAGCTCGGCCCCGGCGGCGCGCAGGTCGGCCAGCGCCGCCTCGAACACCGCATCAGTTCCGCCGTGATAGCCCGAGGCGAACCGCGCCACGCCGATGCGCACGCCCGCCAGCGATCCGGCGTCCAGCGCCGCCCGGTAGTCGGTGCGGCGGGCGTCCGCCTCGGCCGTAGCCGGATCGGCGGGGTCGGTCCCGGCCATGACGCTCAGGATCAGGGCCGCGTCCTCCACCGTGCGGGTGATGGGCCCGGCGGTGTCCTGGCTTTCGCTGATGGGAATGATGTGGGTGCGTGACACCAGGCCTACGGTAGGTTTGAAGCCCACCACCCCGTTGGCCGCCGCCGGGCAGACGATGGAGCCGTTGGTCTCGGTGCCGATGGCCGCCGGAACCAGCCCCGCCGCCACCGCCGCCGCGCTGCCTGAGGACGAGCCGCAGGGGTTGCGGTCCAGGGCATGGGGATTGCGCGTCTGGCCGCCCACGGCGCTCCAGCCGCTGACGGAATTCGCGCCTCGGAAATTGGCCCACTCGGACAGATTGGCCTTGCCCGCAATCACCGCCCCGGCCGCTCGGAGCCGCGCCACCAGCGGCGCGTCACGCCCGGGGGCATTGTTCACCAGCGCCAGAGACCCGGCGGTGGTGGGCATGTCGGCGGTTTCGATGTTGTCCTTGATCAGGATGGGCATGCCGACGATGGAGCGATCCGCCGCCCCGGCGTCCCAGGTCGCCGCACTGGCCGCAGGACTCCAGACGATCACGCTGTTGACCGTCGCGCGGTCGCGAACCTCAAGATCCGTCGGACCCGGGGTCGCGCAGGCCAAAAGCGCCAGCCCCGCCAGCGCCGCGAGAACACCCCCCTTGCGCATCACTGGCTGCGCTCTCCGATGGTGCGGTCCAGAAAGTCCAGATAGGTGCGCCACTGGTGCAGCTGGCGCGGGTTGCCGCGGATGCCGTGGCGCTGGCCGGGATAGAGCATGGTCTCGAAGGGGACGCTCTGTTCCTGCAGGGCGTTCAGCACGCGGGTGGTGTTCTCGAAGATGACGTTGTCGTCCGCCATGCCGTGCAGTAGCAGCAGCCGGCCCGTCAGTTGGTCCAGCTTCGTGACCACGTCCGAAGCCGCATAGCCGTCCGGATTGCCCTCGGGCGTCGACATGAACCGTTCGGTGTAATGGGTGTCGTACAGGCTCCAGTCGGTCACCGGCGCGCCCGATATGGCCGAGGCCAGACCCATGTCGGGCTCGGTCAGCATGTGGAGGGTCATGAACCCGCCGTAGCTCCAGCCCATGGCCGCGATGCGGTCCGCGTCGATGTAGGGCAGGCTGCGCAGATAGTTCGCGCCCAGCACCTGGTCCTCGACCTCCACCGTGCCCATGCGCAGGTA
>NZ_PNLV01000179.1 GCF_013823285.1 Brevundimonas sp.
CCGTCGCAGTCGGGGGTGACCGAGACCACCTTGAGCCGATCGCCGGACGTCTCGCCCTTCCTCCACCGCCCGCCGCGGGAGCGGGAGAAGAAGGTGGCCTCGCCGCTCGACAGCGTCTCGTCCAGCGCGGCCCGGTCCATGAAGGCCAGCATCAGCACCTGCAGGGTGGCGGCGTCCTGCACCACCGCCGCGATCAGCCCGCCGCCCTTGTCAAAGTCGATCTCGTCGGGGTTCATAGCCGCACCTCTATGCCGTCGCTGTCCAGGGTCCGCTTCAGGTCGGGAATGCGAATGGCGCCGGAGTGGAAGACACTGGCGGCCAGGGCGCCGGAGACGTCCGCCTCGGCGAACACCTGACGGAAATGGTCGGGCGAGCCGGCGCCGCCGGACGCCACCAGCGGTATGGTCAGGCGCGCGCGCGCGGCCTTCAGCTGTTCCACGTCATAGCCGTTGCGCACCCCGTCCTGATCGATGCAGTTCAGCACGATCTCGCCGGCGCCCAGCGCCTGCGCCTCGATGATCCAGTCCAGGGTCAGGCGGTTGGCGCCGCGCCGGGCGTCCGGGTCGCCGGTATATTTGTGCACGCGCCAGTCGCCGTCCTGAAACTGGCTGTCCACGCCCACCACCACGCACTGGCCGCCCAGCCGCTCGGCCATTTCGCCGATCAGTTCGGGGCGTTCCAGAGCGGGCGAATTGATGGAAACCTTGTCCGCGCCGTTGTCGAGGCAGCGGGCAGCCTGATCCACCGACCGTATGCCGCCGGCCACGCAGAACGGAATGTCCAGCAGCCGGGCGATGTCGCGCACCCAGCCGTAGTCCAGCGTGCGGCCCTGCGGCGAGGCGGTGATGTCGTAGAACACCAGCTCGTCGGCGCCCTCGTCCCGGTAGCGCGCGGCCAGTTCGGCGGCGTCGCCCATGTCGGTGTGTCCGACGAAGCGCACGCCCTTGACCACCCGGCCGTCCTTGACGTCCAGACAGGGGATGATGCGCCGGGCGGTCATCGCACCGCCTCCAGCGCGTCGGACAGGGTGAAGCGGCCTTCGTAAAGGGCCCGGCCGATGATGGCGCCGTCGCAGCCGATGGCCTTGAGGGCCGCCAGATCCTCCAGCGAGGAGACCCCGCCGGAGGCCTGCAACTGCAGCTCGGGGCGGCGTTGCTTGACCTCGGCCAGCAGCTCCAGATTGGGGCCCGTCAGGGCGCCGTCGCGGCCCACGTCGGTGACGAGGATGTGGTTCAGCGTGCCGGGGGCATACGCCGACAGCGCCGCCCACAGGTCCACCCCTGCACGCTGGGTCCAGCCCTTGAGGGCGGGGACGGGCACGCCGTCCTCCAGCTTTACGTCGAGGGCCAGGGTGATGCGCTCGGGGCCGAAATCGGCCAGCCAGCCGGCCACGGTTTCCGGCGCGGTGACGGCCAGGCTGCCGATCACCACCCGGGCGACCCCGGCCTCCAGCAGCAGCCGCACGTCGTCGATGGATCGCACGCCGCCGCCGCTTTGGATGTGAACGTCCACCGCGCCCGCCAGCTCTCCGATCAGGGCATGCTGGCGCGCGGCGCCGGCCTCGGCGCCGTCCAGATCGACCACGTGCACCCACGCCGCGCCCTCGCCCACGAACGACACCAGCCGCGCGGCGGGCACCTCGTCATAGCGGGTGACCGCGTCGAAACGGCCGTGCATCAGCCGCACGCAGACGCCGTCCTTCAGGTCGATGGCGGGGTACAGGATCACGCGGGGAGCTCCAGGAAATTCTTCAGGATGCGGGCGCCGGGGGCAGCGGAGCGTTCAGGGTGGAACTGGCAGCCCCAGCGATTGCCCGCCCGCACCACGGCCGGGACCGGCCCGCCGTAGTCGGCGCGGGCCAGGGTCGCTTCGCCATCGGGACACAGGAAGGAATGGACGAAATAGGCATGGTCGCCGGGCGCCACGCCGTCCAGCAGCGGGTCATCCTGATCGATGGACAGGGCGCTCCAGCCCATGTGCGGCACGGGCAGGGACGGGCCGGGGTCGAGCCGGGCGACAACGCCGGGGATGAAACCCAGCAGATCGGCGCCGGCGCCCTCGTCGCTGCGTTCGAACAGTAGCTGCTGGCCCAGACACACGCCCAGCAAAGGGCGCTCATAGGCGCGGATGACCGGCGTCAGCCCCAGGGCGTCCAGCCGGCCCATGGCGTAGGCGGCGGCGCCCACGCCGGGCAGGATCACCCGCTCGGCCCCGGCGATCTCGGCCGGGTCCGAGGTGACGCGCGCGTCGGCGCCCAGCCGTTCCAGCGCGAACTGGACCGAGGCCGTGTTGCCCGCGCCATAGGCGATGATGGCGACGGTCACAGCACCCCCTTGGTGGACGGCACCGCATCGCCCTCCACGCGGATGGCCTGCCGCAGGGCGCGGCCCAGAGCCTTGAAACAGGCCTCGGTCATGTGGTGGTCGTCCTCGCCCGTCACCGAGACATGGATCGCCGCCCCCAGGTGTTCGGCCAGCGAGCGGAACACGTGCTCGGTGAGGTCGGTGCGATATTCACCGATAAAGGGGGTGGCGAACGCGCCCTCGAACACGCTGTAGGGACGGCCCGAGAGGTCGATGGAGACCTTGGCCTCGGCCTCGTCCATGGGCAGGACGAAGCCGTAGCGGCCGATGCCGCGTCGCTCGCCCAGCGCCTGTTTCAGGGCCTGGCCCAGGGCGATGGCGGAATCCTCGATGGTGTGGTGCGGGTCGATGTGCAGGTCGCCCGCGCACGACAGGCGGATCGAGAAGCCGCCGTGGGCCGCCACCTGCTCGATCATGTGGTCGAAGAAGCCGACGCCGGTCTCGATGGCCACGGGCGCGGCGGCGTCCAGATCGACGGCGCAGACGATGCGCGTCTC
>NZ_PNLV01000180.1 GCF_013823285.1 Brevundimonas sp.
CGGGATCAGGCGCTGACCCGGCTCACCACCAGATCGAATAGACCAGGATCAGGAAGGCGATGACGCCCACGCCCGCCAGGTTGAAGGCGGCGGAGGTGCGGAAGCTGATGCCGTCCAGCTGGACCTTGAGGGCCGAAGCGGGGGCGGGGCGGATCAGGGACACCACCACCGCCAGCGCCAGGGCGATCAGGAACACGATCCCCACCCGGTTCATGAAGGGCATGACCAGCAGCCCCTCGTTGTTCAGCCACCACATGACGCCGGACAGGAGCACCCCGCCGATGGCCGCGGCCAGGGCGCCGGCCTCGGACGCGCGGCGCCAGAACATGCCGAGGATGAAGATCACCACGATGGCCGGGGTGAAGAAGCCGGTGAAGTCCTGGATGAACTGGAACGCCTGATCGAAATTGCCCAGCAGCGGCCGGGCGACGAGGGCGCCGATCAGCATGGCCGCCGCCGCCGACAACCGGCCCACCGTGACCAGATGATGCTGGGACAGGTTCGGGCGCGCCTTGGCGTACAGGTCCAGGGTGAAGATGGTGGAGATGGAGTTCACCAGCGAGCCGAGGGTGGCGATGATGGCGGCCACCAGGGCGGCGAAGACCAGCCCCTTCAGACCCGTGGGCAACAGGGCCATCATGGTGGGATAGGCCTGATCAGGGCGGGTCAGGTCCGGCGCCAGCACCAGCGCGGCCAGCCCCGGCAGCACCACGATCAGCGGCATCAGCAGTTTCAGATAGGCGGCGAAGGCGATGCCCTTCTGGGCCTCGTCGATGCTGGAGGCCGCCAGCGCGCGCTGGATGATGTACTGGTTGAAGCCCCAGTAGCTCAGATTCATGATCCACATACCGCCGATCAGGACCGACAGCCCCGGCAGGGCCGCATAGTGCGGGCTGTCCGGCGACAGGATCATGTCGAACTTCTCGGGGAACTCGGTGGTCAGGCGGGCGAAGCCGTTCAGCACCCCGCCGTCGCCGCCGATCTGGTTGAGGGTGATGACCGCGATCACCAGACCGCCCGCCACCAGCAGGGCGACCTGCACCGCGTCGGTCAGGGCCACGGCCTTGAGCCCGCCCCACAGCTGATAGACCAGGCCGAACGCCGCCAGACCGAACAGGGCCAGGGTCTGGTCCACGCCGGTGACGGTGGTGATGGCCAGCGACCCCAGCCACAGGATCGAGGTGATGTTCACGAAGACGTAGAGCACCAGCCAGAACACGGCCATGACGCTGCGGATCCTGGCGCCGTAACGCTGCTCCAGAAACTGGGGCATGGTGACGATGTTGTTCTTCAGGAAGATGGGCAGGAAGAACTTGCCCACGATCAGCAGGGTCAGGGCTGCCATCCATTCGTAGGAGGCGATGGCCAGGCCGATCACATAGCCCGAGCCCGACATGCCGATGATCTGCTCAGCCGAAATGTTGGCCGCGATCAGCGAGGCGCCGATGGCCCACCAGGGCAGGCTCTTCGAGGCCAGGAAATAGTCGGTGGTGTTTTTCTGCTCGCCGGGCCGCCCGCGCGAGACCCATTGGGCCAGGGCGAAGATGCCGACCCCGTAAAGGGCCAGAAGGATCAGGTCGATCGGCGCCAGCGTCATGAATGTCTCCCCCGAGGGGCCGTTGAATTCGGCCGCTGAACGAAGGGCTACGACATCCTCAAGCCACGCGCAATGAAAGTCATTTCATATATGGTTTGATCCGGCGGCGCAGGTTAAGAAGCGGGCGGACGGCCTTCTATCGGGGTGGCGGCGGCGCTAAGACTTGGGGAGAGACAGGTTGATCGGGGAAGCCATGCCGCCGCTGGAAGAAGAGCTCGGGGAGCGCAAATACCGTGCGCCCGCGCTCGAGAAGGGCCTGGACGTGCTCGAACTGCTGTCCAGCCACGGACGCCCCATGACGCCGTCGCAGATGTCGGTGACCCTCAAGCGTTCCGTGTCCGAGCTGTTCCGGATGATCCAGGTGCTGGAGTTCCGGGGCTATATCGAACAGTCATCCGAAGGCTATCGCCTGACCAACCGCCTGTTCACCCTGGGCATGGCCCAGGCGCCGGTGAAGTCGCTGGTGGAGGCGGCCCTGCCGGCCATGCGAATTCTGGCCGAGACCACGGTTCAGTCGTGCCATCTGGTGGTGCCCAGCGAGACCCAGATCGTGGTGGTGGCCCGCGTCGAGAGCCCCGGCGACCTGGGTTATTCGGTGCGCATCGGCTACCGCCGCAATCTGATCGAGGCCACCTCGGGCCGCATGTTCTACGGCCTGGCGTCGCCGGCCGGACGGGCGCGGCTGGAGGAGGTGCTGCGCCGCCTCCACGGCGACGCCATGTTCGAGGCCTTCGCCGCGGAGGCGGACGCCACGGCGGTCAAGGGCTACGCCCAGCGGGCCAGCGACTTCGTCAAGGGCGTGACCGATCTGTCGGCGCCGGTGATGGGGGCGGACGGCGTCATCGCCACCCTGATCACCCCGTATATCGAGCACACCACAGTGGGCTGCGACATGGCCACGGCGTTGATCCATCTGCGCCGCGCCGCCGCCGCCATCTCCGCCGACATGGGCTCCGCGTCCCAAGCCTGAGGCGGGTCAGGCGCGGCCATGGACGGGCTCGGGCTTGCGGCTGCGCATTTTCGCATGCGATAAGTTCTTCACGAATGAAAGGTCGGGACGCGTGTTCCGGCGTCCCCCGCCCGTCGTGGGCCCACTGAAGACTGTCGCTGTATGACCAAGCCTCTCCGCTCCCGTCTGTGGTTCGACAACCCTGCGAACCCGGACATGACGGCGCTGTATCTGGAGCGTTATCTG
>NZ_PNLV01000181.1 GCF_013823285.1 Brevundimonas sp.
GCCACTGTCCATAGCTGACGGCCTCTGCTAGACCGGCCGCCATGACGGTTCGCGCGCGCATCATCCTGATTTCCATTCGCCGCCCGGCGTAGCGCTTCAGGGCTTGGCCCCGCGCACGTCGGGGTCCAGAAATCACCGCAACCGATCACGCATACCAGCCTGAGACACCCATGGCCGACGCCCCCCAGACTCCCGATGGCCGCGACTATCGCGACACCGTCTTCCTGCCCGACACCTCCTTCCCCATGCGGGGCGGCTTGCCCAAAAAGGAGCCGGAGATCCTGGCCGCCTGGGGCGACCTCTACGCCGCCCTGCGCAAGCAGCGGCAGGCCGAGGGCGCGCCCCTGTTCGTGCTGCACGACGGCCCGCCCTACGCCAACGGCGACATCCACATCGGCCATGCGCTCAACAAGACCCTGAAAGACTTCGTGGTCCGCTCGCAGTTCCTGCTGGGCAATGACGTGGACTACGTCCCCGGCTGGGACTGCCACGGCCTGCCCATCGAGTGGAAGATCGAGGAGCAGTTCCGCGCGAAGGGCCGCCGCAAGGACGAGGTCTCCAAGGCCGAGTTCCGTCAGGCCTGCCGCGACTACGCCGCCGGCTGGATCGACGTGCAGCGCGAACAGTTCAAGCGCCTGGGCGTGATCGGAAATTGGGACGGCCGCTACGCCACCATGGACTTCGCCACCGAGGCGGCCATCGTGCGCGAGTTCCACAAGTTCAAGAACTCGGGCCAGCTCTATCGTGGCTCCAAGCCCGTGATGTGGTCGCCGGTGGAACGCACCGCCCTGGCCGACGCCGAGATCGAGTACCACGAGCACAACAGCCCCACGATCTGGGTCAAATTCCCTGTCACCGGCGCCACGGACGACCATCCCGACGACCTGCTGGCCTTCCGCCACGCCACGCCGTCCATCGTCATCTGGACCACCACGCCCTGGACCATCCCGGCCAACCGCGCCATCAGCTACGGCCCCGAGATCGACTACGGCCTGTATGAGGTCACGGCGCTGGAGGAAGGGCTGGAGTTCGAGCCCTGGGCCAAACCCGGCGACCGCCTGATCCTGGCCGATAAGCTGGCCGAGGAAGTCTTCAAGGCTGCGAAGATCGCCACATGGACCCGCGTCGACGCGGTCAATCCGTCCGGTCTGGAATGCGCCCACCCGCTGGCCGCCCTGCACCCCGGCTTCGGCTATTCGGTGCCGCTGCTGGCCGGCGACCATGTGACCGACGAGGCGGGCACGGGCTTCGTGCACACCGCCCCCGGCCACGGCGCGGACGACTACGACGTCTGGCGCGCCCACGGCCATCACGAGATCCCCGACACCGTCGACGCCGACGGCGCCTACTATGAGCACGTGCCCCTGTTCGGCGGCCTCAAGGTGCTGGAGACCGAGGGCAAGAAGACCGGCAAATTCGGCCCGGCCAACCCCGCGGTGATCGAAAAGCTGATCGAGGCCGGGACCCTGCTGGCCCGCGGACGGATGGAGCATTCCTATCCCCACAGCTGGCGCTCCAAGGCCCCGGTGATCTTCCGCAACACCCCCCAGTGGTTCGTGCGCATGGACGGCGAGACCGGCCTGCGCGACAAGGCCCTGGCCGCCATCGACGCCACCACCTTCCACCCGGCGGGCGGGCGCAACCGCATCCGCTCCATGGTCGAGACGCGCCCCGACTGGCTGATCAGCCGCCAGCGCGCCTGGGGCACGCCCTTGGCCATGTTCGTGGACAGACAGACCGGCCAGCCCCTGCACGACGACGCCGTGGACGCCCGTATCGTCGAGGCCGTCCAGGCCGAGGGCGCCGACGCCTGGTTCACTCGTCCCGACAGCGACTTCCTCGGCGCCGGCCACGACCCGGACCGCTACGAGAAGGTCGAGGACATTCTCGACGTCTGGTTCGACTCCGGCTGCACCCACGCCTTCACCATCGAGGGCCGCGAAGATTCCAGATGGCCCGCCGACCTCTACCTTGAAGGTTCGGACCAGCACCGCGGCTGGTTCCAGTCGTCCCTGCTGGAGGCCTGCGGCACCCGCGGCCGCGCGCCCTATGACGCGGTTCTCACCCACGGTTTCACCCTCGATGAGAACGGGGAGAAGATGTCCAAGTCGCGGGGCAACACCACCGACCCCCTGACCGTCATCAACGAGTCCGGCGCCGACATCCTGCGTCTGTGGGTGGCCGTGGTGGACTACGCCGAGGATCAGCGGATCGGGAAGCAGATCCTGCAGACCACGGTGGACGCCTATCGCAAGCTGCGGAACACGGTCCGCTATCTGCTGGGCGCCCTGAACGGCTTCGACGAGGCCGAGCGCCTGACCGATCTGGACCAGTTCCCGCCGCTGGAGCGCTACATCCTGCACCGCCTCTGGGAACTGGACGGCGAGGTGCGCGCCGCCTACGCCCGCTACGACTTCCAGGATGTGGTGCGCCCGGTGCTGGAGTTCTGCTCCAATGACCTGTCGGCGCTGTATTTCGACATCCGCAAGGACAGCCTGTACTGCGACCGCCCGGACAGCCTCAAGCGCCGGGCCGTTCGCACGGTCATGGACGAGGTGTTCACCCGCCTCACCGCCTGGCTCGCCCCCCTGACCCCCTTCACCATGGAGGAGGCCTGGACCACCCGCTTCGAGGGCGCCGGCTCCAACTGCGCCCGCGTCATCCCGACCACCCCCGCCGAGTGGGAGAATGCGGCCGAGGCCG
>NZ_PNLV01000182.1 GCF_013823285.1 Brevundimonas sp.
ACTCGCGTCGTCACCGCAGGTCCCGCCGCCCTCCGGCCGCTGGGCGTCGGGCGCGCCGAGGATCAGGATGTCGGAATAGGGCGCCAGCGACCGCAGCCGCGCGATCTGGCCACGCAACAGAGGCTCATAGGCGTCGGGGTCGAGGAACGGATCGAACCCCTCGTTTGTGCCGAAGGCCAGCACGATCAGGTCCGGCCGCCAGGCGTCCAGCTCGGCGCGCACCACCGCCGGATCGCGCACGGCCAGGTCTCTCAGGGTCGCCCCGATGATCCCCAGCGCCGACACCACAACGCCGGGTCCGTCGGCGAAGGTCGCCACCGAGTGCAGGTCCACCGCCCCGGTCCCGCCGGTGACGGTCGCCGCGCGCGCCGGTTCGCCCAGCCGCACCTCGCGGCAGGCGGCGCCCGAGGTCGGCTCCCTGAAGCTGACCGCCGTCTCGCTGAAACCCGCCCGCACAGTCAGGGTACCGGCGGCGGGCCCCGTCGCGGCGCACAGCACCACCCGGCTGAAGGCGGCCGAGCCCTCCGCCTCGATGCGCAGAGAGGAGCCTTCGCCCCAGATCAGGGCCCGCGATCCGCTCAGTCCCACGCCGGACATTGCCGCCGAGCCCGGCCCCGGCGTCACCGCTGTCCAGGCCTGTTCGAACAGCTCCACCTGACGGGGCTGGTACAGGGCATAGGGCTTGCCCGGCGGCAGCACCCCGCGCCCGCCGCGCCCGATGCTGTTCTGCAGGCGCGACCGCACCGAGGCGGTGATCATGTCGCCCACCGTATGGCTGTCGCCCAGCTGGAGGATGTGCACCGGCCGCTCGCCCTCGCCGGCCCCGGCCGCGTCCAGGGCGTCGAAGAAGCGGGTCAGGGTTTCGGGGCGTTCGAGCGCGCTCATCGGATCCTGTGCGGCGGCAGGAGTGGAAGTCGTCATGAGCGCCGCGACCAGCCCGGCCAGCCGCGCCAGTCTCACCCCCCGGCCCCATCCGTCATGCGGTCCAGGCCGGCGTCGGCGCGCAGACGCTCGGTCACGGGCTCGGTCAGCCGCAGGTAGCCGGCCATGGACATGTGGATGCCGTCGTGGGCCCGCATCAGCCGCCGCCGTCCGTCCGCTGCGGTCAGATAGGCGTCATAGGCGCCGCTCTCGCTGGAGGTCAGGGCCACGGTGTCGATATAGGCCACGTCCAGCGCCGCCATGCGCTCGGCCACCAGGTCGTTGATGAGGCTCATGCGCCCGTCGAAGGACTCGCGCTTCATGCGCGGCAGACCGACCCAGTAGACCGCCACGTCGTTCTCGCGCAGCAGGGCCACCAGATCATCCACCCGCCGGGCGTAGACCTCGCGCCAGCCGGGCGTGCCGAACTGGTGGATGACCCCGTCGTGCTCGATGGCCTGGGCGTCGTTGGTGCCGAACATGATCACCGCCGCGTCGATGGGCTGTTCGCGCAGCTGGCGGGCCGTCTTTTCATGGACGTTCACATAGTCATAGCGCGACAGGCCGGTGGACACCTCGGCCATGCGCACGACCCGCACCCCGTCCACGTCGCGCAGGTCGCGGTAGACGCCGGTCCACAGGCCGTCGGCCATGGAGTCCCCGATCACCCCCACCACCAGTTCGCCCCCGGCCACACGCTGGCTCAGTGGGGTGATGCGCGGTGCGGCGGGCGTGACAGGCTCGGGCCGGGCCACCGTCGCCACGACCTGCGGCGCAGGCGGGCTGGCCGACGCATTGGCTGAGCCAAGCATGAGGGTGGGGTTGCGCAACCAGCCGCGACCGTCCGGCGTCAGGGCCAGGCCCACGATCACCCCCACGATCAATGCCGCCGTCAGTGCGTTGATGCTGGCGCGCAACCCTATCGCCCCCCGGAAACCAGACTGGTTTACGAACCCCTGTTAACCCAACAAGGGATTGGCAGACCAGCCCGAACCCGTCTCAGGCGAGCAAAAAGGTTAACGCAGGGCCCGCGGCGCGAGCCCGATCAGCCCCATCGCCCCTCGGCCCAGCTGGCGGCGAAGTAACCTGCCGTCGCCGCGCTGGCGGTCAGGGCCGTGCCCCAGATGATGTCGATGATCGTCATCCTCGTGGACCACACGCTCAGGGTCGCCTGGTTGGTCAGGTCATAGGTGGCGTAGGCCACGAGGCCCAGCACCGCCCCGGTGATCAGGGCGCGGGTCCACTGGCCGTCCTTCAACGCCGGCGCGATGGCGAGGAAGACGATCCCGAACAGATAGATCAGGTAGAAGGCCACCGCTGCGACCATGTTCGGCTTGTCGGCCATGATCGGGCCGAGGATCGGACGGTACAGCCGGTCGGTCATGGTGGTCAGCCACACCGCATCGATGACGGCGAAGGCCACGCCCGCCCCCAGATAGGCGGCCACATATTTGATCATCGTTCGTCTCCCTTGGTGAAAGGCTTGAGCCGGTAGTGGCTGACGCCCCAGGTGCGCCCGCCGTCGTCGCCGAACAGCCCGGCGGTGGCCATGAAGAAGCGCCGCCAGCGCCGCGCCCACAGTTTCGCGTCGGCCCCGTACGTCTGGCGCATCAGCTCCATGATCTCGGCCTTGTGGGCGTCGAAATTCTCCAGCCAGTGGTCGGCTGTCCGCTGATAGTGCGCGCCGGACCAGCGCCATTCC
>NZ_PNLV01000183.1 GCF_013823285.1 Brevundimonas sp.
TTGGTCCAGATACTGCGCGGCTGATCAGGGCGCGCAACCCTGTCGCTCTTTCTACCGTATCTGAGCCATCACGCCCGCACGGAGTTTGAACATGAAGAGTTCCACACGCCTCGTGATCGGCGCCTGCATGGCGGCCATGGCCCTCGCCTCCCCCCCTGCCTCGGCACAGGTCGCGGATCTGGATCTGAACAGGTTCTCTGGCCGCTGGTACGAGATCGCGCGCAATCCCAACCGGTTTCAGCGCGACTGCACCCGTCTGGCGGTCGATTTCACGGCGCGGGACTCCGACCGCTATCGGGTAGTCCATACCTGTACGCGCCGGTCGGATGGTGAGATCGAGACCCTGAACGCCAATGCCAGGGTCACGGATTCCAACGCCAGGTTCCGCATGTCTCTGGCGGGACTGCTGTCTTTCGGCGGCCTGGCCAGCCAGAGTTACTGGGTCTGGCACCGCGCGCCCGACTATAGCTGGGCGATCATGGGCCTGCCGGACAAGAGCCATTTCTGGATCTGGTCGCGGCGGGAGAACCCCTCGGCCGACGTCCGCCGCGCAGCCCTGTCCCGGGCCCGCGCCCTGGGCTTTGATACCTCCGAGGTGATCAGCACGCCAGGCTGATCAATTCTTGACGACCGGAACACATGCGGAACATATGGCGGCATGCCCGCCGCCACCGTCCATATCGAACTGGTCTTCAGCCGGCCCGAAACCACCCTGTCCGTCACCCGGGGCGCGGCGCGGCTGATGGCGGACATGGGCTATGCGCCGCTGCTTGAGGTCTGCCTGCCGAATGGCCGTCGCGCCGACGTCATGGCGCTGGGCCCGCGTGGCGAGATCGCTATCTGCGAGGTGAAATCGGGGGTGGAGGACTACCGCGTCGACCGCAAATGGCACGAGTACGCCCCGTTCTGCGACGCCTTCTACTTCGCCGTGGCGCCGGAGTTTCCCGACGGAATACTGCCTGACGAGCCGGGTCTGATCGTCGCCGACAGCTTTGGCGGGGCGGTGGTTCGCGAGGCGCCGCTGACACCTTTGGCGCCAGCGCGGCGCAAGGCCCTGACGCTGGCGTTCGCGCGGCTGGGGGCGATGAGGAGTCTGAGGGAGTAGCCCTACCGCGGCGCGCGCTTGGCCAGAATCCGCTGCAGCGTCCGGCGGTGCATGCCCAGGCGGCGGGCGGTTTCAGACACGTTGTGGTCGCACAGCTCGTAGACCCGCTGGATATGCTCCCAGCGCACCCGGTCGGCGGACATGGGGTTGTCGGGCGGCTCGGGCGCGTCGCCCTCCTCGCTCATCAGGGCCTTGACCACATCGTCGGCGTCCGCGGGCTTGGACAGATAGTCGACGGCGCCGGCCTTGACCGCCGCCACGGCGGTGGCGATGGCCCCGTAGCCGGTCAGCATGACCATGCGGGCGTCGTCGCGGCGAGCGCGTATGGCTTCGACGATCTTAAGGCCGTTGCCGTCCTCCAGCCGCATGTCCAGCACCGCGAAGGCTGGCAGGCCGGCGCGCAGGGCTTCCTGCGCCTCGGCGATGGAACTGGCGGTCGTAACCTCGAAGCCGCGCGATTCCAGCGCCCGACCCAGACGGGTCCTCAGCGCCTGGTCGTCGTCCAGCAGCAGCAGGGACTTGTCCTCAAGGGCGGCGATGCGGTCTTCCAGACTGGCCATGTTTTCAAATACTCCTGAGTCCTCAAATCGGATGCGCCACGGCCAGGGTCAAGCCGGATCGACTTCCAGCGCCGACCTGGGCCAACGCACCGTGACCCGGGCGCCGCCGGTTTCTCCGGTCGCGGCCGAGACCCGCGCCCCGGTGCGCTCCAGCAGGGTGCGGGCGATGAAGAAGCCCAGGCCCATGCCGCCGCCCACGCCCGCCCCGGCCGCCTGCTTGCCCTTACGGGCTCGGCCCAGAGGCCGGCTGGTGACATAGGGCTCGCCCAGACGGGCCAGGATTTCCGGCGAGAAGCCCGGACCGTCGTCGGAGACGATCACCTCCACGTGGCGCGCATCAACGCGGGCGACGATCTCGACCCGCTCGGCGGCGAAATCGGCGGCGTTCTCAACAATGGCCGACAGACCATGGACAATCTCGGGCAGTCGGCGGACGTGGGGGGCGTCGGTCTCATCCACCCCTTCGATGCGGCAGTCCATGTCCAGATCGATGCCCCGGTGCGGCTGAACCACCTCCTCCAGAAGGGCCTTGAGCCCCACCTCGGCATAGATGGCGTCGCCGTCCTCGGGGCGTTGCGACAGCCGCTTCAGGATTTCGCGGCAGCGATCGGCCTGCTGGATCAGCAGGCGAGCGTCCTCGGCGACGGCCGGGTCACCGGACTTGCGGTTGGCGGCGCGCAGCATCTCCTTGGCCACCACCTGGATGGTGGCCAGCGGGGTGCCCAGCTCATGGGCGGCGGCGGCGGCCAGTCCGCCCAGGGCCGCGAGCCGCTGCTCGCGCTCCAGCACCTGCTGGGTCGCCGCCAGCGCCAGGGCCAGCCGATCCGCATCCTCGGCCACACGCCAGGCGTATCCGGCGGTGAAGATCACCCCGACCCCCACGGCCAGCCCCATGCCCACCTTGTAGAGCGGTGGAAGGCTCAGCGTCGT
>NZ_PNLV01000184.1 GCF_013823285.1 Brevundimonas sp.
GGGAAAGGGCGGCGGCGCAGGATAGAACGCCTTGCGCGCCAGATGCAGCATCACCGCCGAATCCTTGCCAACGGAGTAGAGCATCACCGGCCGCTCGATCTCGGCCGCCACCTCGCGGATGATGTGGATGCTCTCGGCCTCAAGACGGTCCAGGTGGGTGAGGTGAGGGGATGACTGGCCGGTGGTCAGGGTCGCCTCCTGGCGAAATCGTATCGGCGGGGTTCACATAACATATCGCCCGTGCGGGCGAACGGAACCGCGACTTAGCCCCGTAAGCTTCCGGATGCGGCTGATATTTTCTGTTCCTGGCCTATAGCGCAGCCGCAAGCGACCGGTTCAGCGACCGAAACCCGCCACGGCTTTCACGATCCGGTCCTGGGTCTCTTCATCCAGCCACGCGTGCATCGGCAGGCTGATGACCCGCTCCGCCTTGGCTTCGGTCACGGGAAGCCCTCCCGGGCCCGTCGGGTAATGAGCATAAGCCGGTTGGCGGTGCATCGGGATCGGATAATAGACCGCCGTGGGCACGCCTTGCGCCTTCAGGTGTGCGGCCAGACCGTCGCGGTCCTCGTGTTCGATCGTGTACTGGGCCCAGACCGAGACCCCGCCCTTCATCACGTCGGGGACCGAGGCCACATGGGGCTCCAGCAGGCGATTGTAGCGTTCGGCCACGCGATTTCGCCGCTCGATCTCGTCGGCGAAGATGGCGAGCTTCTCGATCAGGATGGCCGCCTGGATGGTGTCCAGGCGCGAGTTCATGCCCACGCGCATGTTCAGATATTTGGGGTCGTGCTCGAAGGAGCGGCCCTCCAGATCCCGCGCTACGGCCTTTCCATGCACGCGCAGGGAATCCAGCAATTGGGCCAGGTCGTCATCGTTCGTCAGCACCGCCCCGCCGTCGCCATAGCAGCCCAGGGGCTTGGCCGGAAAAAAGCTGGTTGTGGCCACATCCGCCCATGACACGGGATGCTTGTGGTTCAGGGTGCAGCCGAAACCCTGGGCGGTGTCCGCGATCAGCTTCAGCCCGTGCTTTCGGGCGATCTGGGCGATCCGCGGATAGTCCGCCGGCTGACCGAACAGATCCACGGCGATCACCACCTTGGGCGTCAGCTTGCCTTCAGCCTTCACGGCCTTGATGGCGGCTTCAAGGTGATCCGGGTCCATGTTGTATGTAGCGGGGTCAATGTCGACGAATACGGGACTGGCGTCGAACCAGGGAATAATCTCGGCCGTGGCGGCGAAGGTGAAGGAGGGACAGAACACCGCGTCACCCGGTCCGACTCCCCATGCCATCAGGGGCAGGGCCAGGGCGTCTGTGCCGTTGGCGCAGGATATGACATGTCCAGCCTGGCCGAATTCGGCCATCTGCTGTTCGAAGACGCGGACCTCCGGACCCATGACATAGGCGCCGCCGGCGATGACCCGAAGCACGGCAGCGTCGATTCGTTCGGCGATCCGCGCGCGCTGGGCCTGAAGGTCGATGAAGGCGATGCTCATGGAAGGGTCCTGTTGTCCGTATCCGTCGGTTTGTCATAGGGCCGCCGGCTCTCGGGCGTAAAGCGGCGCGATTGTCACCATTGGTGTCGGTTCTTAACGCTTGAAGCGAGCTTTCGGGACAGGCTGCGCAACCTGCTGTCGCATAACGGCCACGGTTTCGACCTAGCCGACCCAATCCTGCCCCTGTCGTATCGACCTGCTGAAACAAGGCTGTTATGAGGATTGCGGGGCGGCAGGACCGCCGAGGAAACTGCGGAGAGGGCTAGCACCCATGCGCTTCAAGAATTTTGTGATGGCCACGGGCGCCGCCGCTGCGCTCGCTTTTGCGGCGACCAGCGTGTCGGCTGAGCCGGATGGCTGGTACGTCGCCGGTGATATCGGCGGTCATTTCATGGAAAATGACATCAACACCCGCTCGGACCTGGGCCCGGCGTGGAACTGGGAAGTCAACAAGGATTGGGCCGCTTTCGCCCGTCTCGGCTATCGCCTGAATCCCAATTGGCGTGTTGAAATGGAGCTCGGCTACCGTCCGGGTGACATCGGCCGCGTGCGTCGTCCCAGCGACATGGCTCCCTCGGGACTCTGCAACTTCCAGCCGGCTACCGGGCCCTGCCATTCGCCTGAAGGCGACATCAACTCCCGGACCCTGTTCCTGAACGCCATCTACGACTTTGGCGACACGAGCTGGCGCGCCCGCCCCTTCCTGGGCCTGGGTGTCGGCGCCAACTGGGTTGAGGCCGAAGCCGTCGGTTCGCTGCGCAACAACCGCACCGCCAGCCTGGCTGTCAGCGACGACAACGTCGAAATGGCCTTCCAGGCCCTGGCCGGCGTGGCCTGGGCGATGGGCGAGCGCACCAATATCGATCTGACCTACCGTTACCTGACCGGCGACACCAGCTGGGACAGCACCACGGTTGGCGCTCCGGCTCTGGGTACGTTCGAAGGCGACTACGACTTCAGCCACACCCTGACCGTGGGTCTGCGGTATGCGTTCGGTCCGGTCGCGGCTCCGCCGCCGCCTCCGCCCCCGCCGCCGCCGCCGCCTCCCCCGCCGCCGCCTCCCCCGCCGCCTCCCCCGCC
>NZ_PNLV01000185.1 GCF_013823285.1 Brevundimonas sp.
TAGGCCCCCTCCACCATGCTCCGCATGGTCCCCCTCCCCCGATGGGGGAGGATTGTCCGCGCCGGGATGAGCGGCGCTAGGCCAACGCCCCCCGCACGCGCCAGCCGGCGATCAGGCCCAGCCCCGCCAGCACCGCCATGGCCAGGTAGCCCAGCGCGCCGTAGGCGTCGTACAGCGGGCCGGCCATGAGGGTGGCGAGGCCGATCAGGACGCCGGAGGACAGGGCCGACAGCAGGGTCTGGGCGGCGGTCTGGTTGGCGGGCGGGGCGAGGCGCTCGACGATCTGCAATCCGGCGAGGAAGGTGGCGGCGAAGCTGAGCGCGTGCAGGGCCTGCAGCGGCCACAGCAGCCACAGGGGCGGCATGAAGGCCAGGGCGACCCAGCGCACCACCGCCGCGGCCCCGCCGATCATCAGCAGCAGCCACGGCCCGATGCCGCGCCGCCGCCGCCACGGCTCGACGATCCACATGAACAGCACCTCGGCGATGACGCTGAAGCCCCACAGCATGCCGGTCATGGACTCCGGGATGCCCCGCGCCTTCCACTCGATGGCCGAGAATCCGTACAGGAAGGCGTGGGTGGCCTGGATGGCGCCCACGGCCAGGATGGCGGTCATGAACACCGGGTCGGCGACCAGGGCGCCGAGGCCCCGGTACCGCTCGCGCTTCGGCGGGGCGGCGCCTTCACGGACCCGCTCGGCGGGCAGCACGGTCAGGGCGACCACCGCGCCGATCAGGCAGGCGGCGGCGATCCAGACGATGATCACATCGGGCGAGGCGCGCAGCAGCAGCGCCCCCATGCCCACATTGGCGGCCACGAAGGCCAGCGACCCGGCGCTGCGCGGGGCGGCGAAGGTGAAGCCCTCGCGGGCGGCGCCCCTGAGCGTCAGCACGTCGGCCAGGGGGATGACCGCCGCCGCCGCCGTGGCCCCGATGAACCACAGGGGCAGCCACAGGGCGAAGCCCTCCACCAGCCCCGCCGCGCCATAGCCAAGCGCGGCGACCACGCTTAGAATGGCGATGGCGGTGCGGCGCAGGGCGAAGCCGTCGGCCCAGACCGCGATCATGGGCCCGGTCACCAGCCGCGCCAGCATGGGGGCGGCCAGCAGGGTCCCGATCTCGGCCCCGCTCAGCCCCTGGGACTGGAACCACAGACCGGCGAACGGCAGGCTGACGCCGGTGGCGCCGAACAGCAGGATGTAGTGCAGCGCATTGCGCCAGGCGGTGCTCATGGCCGGGCCTTTAGCAGGCGGGCGCCCCGCCGTCAGGCCGCGTCGTGGCGGCGGAACAGCTTGCCCTTCTCCGCCCACAGCACGAACACCAGCGCCCCCAGGCCGCAGACCACGAAGCCCACCGACAGGGGCAGGGTCGAGCCGTCGTAGTTCTGGCCGATGAAGAAGCCGATCAGGGCCCCGCCCACGGTGGTGATCAGCCCCTGTACCGAGGACGCCGTGCCCGCGATATGGCCCAGCGGCTGCATGGCCAGGGCGCCGAAATTGCCCGGCACCAGGCCGAAGAACAGCATGGTGGCGGCCTGCAGGGCGATGAAGGTCCACAGGGTCTCGTGCCCCATGGCCGACACCAGCACGTGCAGCGCCGCCATGCCGGTGAAGCCGAACAGGGCCAGGTGCGACAGGAACCGCATGCCCATGCGCTCCACCATCCGCGCATTGAGGATCGAGGCCACGGCGATGGCCCCCGCGATGCCCGCGAAGGCGATGGGGAACACGTTGGGTCGCCCGAAGGTGTCGGCGAAGATCTGCTGGGCCGAGTTGATGAAGCCGAACAGGGCGCCGGTGATCATCATCATGCCCAGCATGTAGCCCACCGCCTGGCGATGGGTCAGACTCTCGCGAAAGCCCGCCGCGATGCGGCTGATCCGGATGGGCAGGCGGTACTCGGGGTGCAGGGTCTCGGGCAGCTTGAGGAAGCACCACACCAGCCCCGCCGCCCCCGCCGCGCCCAGCACAAGGAAGATGGCCCGCCACTCGGCGAAGAAGAGGACCAGCTGGCCCAGGCTCGGCGCGATGATCGGCACGCCGAGGAAGACGATGAAGGCCAGCGACATGACCCGGGCCATGGTCCGGCCGGAATAGCAGTCGCGCACGATGGACACCGCCAGCACCCGCAGCGCCGCCGCGCCGACGCCCTGCAGGGCCCGCGCGATCAGCAGGGTGTCGAAGGTGGGCGCCAGGGCCGCGATCAGGCCGAACAGGGTGTAGATGCCCAGGCCGATCAGCAGCAGCGGCTTGCGCCCGAACCGGTCGGCCAGCGGCCCATAGACGATCTGCGCTCCGCCGAAGCCCAGCAGATAGGCGGTCACCACCCACTGGCGGTCATTGTCGGCCAGCACGCCCAGGTCCGACCCGATCTGCGGCAGGGCCGGCAGCATGGCGTCGATGGCCAGGGCGTTCAGGGCCATCAGGGTGGCGATGGTGACGACAAAGGCCCGGAACCCCAGACCGGGATGCGGCGGGGCGGACGAAGCGGAGGCGGGAGCAGACATCGGCTCCATATCGGCGCACGATAACGGCGGCGCTAGTCCGCCGCTGAAAGAATCACGCCGCCCGGTTGCTG
>NZ_PNLV01000186.1 GCF_013823285.1 Brevundimonas sp.
GCCGCTCCGTCCCCGCCGTCCGCGCCGCCGCCCATGCCGCCGCCGCCGCCTCCACCGCCCATGCCACCACCGCCGCCGCCCCCGCGACCGCCCTTGTCACCCCCGCCGCCTCGCGACGCGCCGCCCGGGCGGGTGGGGCCCTGACGGGGGATGGCCAGTTGGGGGGAATGGGCGCCAGGTCCAGCGAGGCGCGGATGAAGTCGCGCAGGGACACCACCAGCTCGTCGGTGTGCACGGGGCGGCCCTCGACCAGGGCTGTGGCGGCGCGCTGGGCCAGCCGCACCTGCTCGTCGGTGCCCAGCAGAATGATGTCCGACAGGGCCGCCTCCACCGCATCGCGGATGCGCCGGGCGCGGTCCGAGCCTTCGTCCGCCCCGCCCTCGGCGCCTTCAGCCTCGGCCCGGCGCAGGTCGCGCATGTGGCGCGGGTCCACCGACAGGGCGCCGGTGAACGAGCCGCCCAGAACCTTGTAGGCGGCCATCAGGGTTTTCAGCCGCTCGCTGATCTGGCGGTTGGCCCGCTCGCGCCGCTGCTGGAACGACATCATCAGCATCAGCCGGATGCTGACCCCGATCAGGGCGAACAGGGCGATGCCGATGACGGTGGTCAGGACCCCGCTCCACGAAGTCAGGTCCATGAACCGCATCGAACGTCATCCCTCCTTTGGGGGGCGGCCGCGGCCTCGCACACACGGCAGGGGACCCCGGCCGGGATCCCCCCGGGTGTTGCCGGACTAGCCGGCCCTGACCAGCACGCCGTCGATCGGCTGGATGACGCCGTTGGTGGCGAGGGTCTCGTCGCCGGTCAGCCGTGCGGTCGCGCCGTCCTCGGCCGTAACGATCACCGTCTCCCCGTCAAGGGTGAAGGTCAGCAGGTCGTCCGCCATGGTGCGCATCTGCGCCCCCCCGGATCCCGCGGCCGCAATGGCCGTCATGATATCGGTTCGGGTCAGGGCCCCCGGGACGATGTGGGCCCGTAACAAGGCGGCGCTCTGGGCCTTCATCGCATCACCCGCCAGGTCGTCTCCGCCTATGGCCGCCATGGCGGCATTGGCCGGCGCAAAGACGGTGTAGGGCCCCCTGCCGGCGAGCACGTCGGACAGACCCGCGTTGCCGACGATCCTTTCCAGCGTGTCCAGATCGTCCTGACCGCCGATCGCGGCCGCCAGGGTCATGGACGGGGGCGGGGCTTCGGTCGCCGTTCTGTCCGGGTCCGCCTCACCGCCACAGGCGGCGAGGCCCAGCACCAGCAGGGGCGCCAGCATCAAGTGTTTCAGATTACGCATGACGGCCCCCTCAGGTCAGCAGCTGGATGACGGTCTGGACCAGCTGTGTGGTGGGATCGACCTGATAGACGTAGCCGTCGTTGTACCGATATTGGCTCTGGGCGCTGTCGGCATACCGGTCCCGGTATTCATGGGGAACGTTGTAGACGTCATAGCCGGCAGGCATTCTCTGGCCCACGTTGATGGACTGTCCAGTCAGCAGGGCGCCGATCTGGCCGATGCCCTGGGTCTGGGGATTGACGCCGTACAGCACGCCATCCGCATAGCGGGACTGGTACTGGTCGTTCATCCCGAAATACTGCGACAGATACTGCGGAGCCTGCTGGAACGCATACTGGCCGGGCCAGGCGTTGCCCTGCGAAAGAACCCCGCCCAGCACCGGCAGATGACCCATCAGTCCGCCCTGGGCATTGGTCCGGTACAGGTAGCCGTCCTGATAGCGGTAGTCGCCGTCACCCCCGCGGTTGCGCCACAGATAATCATAACGGCTGGCGGCATCGCCGGCCTGCCGCCTCTGGCGCGCCTGTCCGGGGGGCAGACAGCCGTTGTCCTTTTTGGCCAGGCCTGGGGGACACCCGTTCAGAAAGCGGCGATCGGTATTCCGGCGAAACCCTTCGCCGGCTCCGTCGACGTCGACCCGACGCTCGACCTCGCGCCGCATGTCGCGGGTTACGTTGCGGGCCTGCTCACGGCGGACGTCGCGCACCACTTCCGGGACGCGACCCTCGGCGCGGTCGTTGCGGCCGTTGCCGGGATTGCTGCGATTGTCGCCGCCGCCGCGGTTGTCATTGGCCCGGCCCCGATCGTCGCCCCGGTCCTGTTCGGCACGGTTTCCGTTGCCGTTGCCGTTCCCGTTGCCATTCTGGGCGAGGGCTGTGCTGGAGAGACAGAGGGCGAGAGCCAGGGCGCTCGTCAGGGGGATCAGGGGCTTCATCGTCAGAATCCTCGTTAAGAGGACAGCAACGGTCGCCGAATGCGGTTGTTCCGCCAGCGGACGTTCAGGATCAATCGTCGTCCATCTTCAGCGCGGCGATGAAGGCTTCCTGCGGGATCTCCACCTTGCCGAACTGGCGCATGCGCTTCTTGCCGGCCTTCTGCTTCTCAAGCAGCTTCTTCTTGCGGGTGGCGTCGCCGCCGTAACATTTGCT
>NZ_PNLV01000187.1 GCF_013823285.1 Brevundimonas sp.
GCGCGACCCTGAAGGGCGTCTCGCCGGACATCGACTTCTCGTACGACTATCAGGACCTGCGGCTGACGCGGGTTTAGGGCGTGTAGCCAGACGTGACGCGGGGAGCGCAGCGTGACCGTGAATATCGAAAAATCGGACCACGGCCTCACGGTCAAATTGGAGGGCCGAGGGAGTCTGACCTTTTTCCTTCGGACCCTGATCCGTGCGAAGTTCTACGACGACGATGGCCTGGACGGGCTCCTCAGCCCCCTGCTGAACGACGCTATCAGGACGACCATCGAGACGCTTGAGACGGACGAGTCAGAGGTCGAGTCCTGGTATTCCGGCTGGGTGGCGGAGTACCATGTGGACCGCGTGCGTGATCTGGTTTCGTCGTCAGCCGACTACTTGTCAGCGTCTCCGCTGGACCAGCAGGAAATGATGCGAGCCGCGCTCTATCCATACCGACCCATAGCGTAGGCGCCTGCAACGGGCGCGAAGCGGTCATTGCGCAGGATCGCCAAGCTCGTCAGAACTACTGAATGCTCGTCACCGCCGAAAGCTATGAACGACTGAGGCTCTGGCTTCGAAGTATGGTCGCGCTGACTATGCCGGACATTGAGGCCGACTCCGAGATTGACCCAGTTCGGGTGCTCGATGGGTTTCCCAAGGCGAAGGCGCGGGAGGGACTTGCGCTCGCCATTGGTGACATGGTGGAGATGACGAACGATTGGTCGCCTAGCCGGATCGCGGTGATCGATCGACAGCTTCTTGAAGACGGCCTTCCTTCGCTCTCTGAGATCCAGATGCTTTCTGGCAAAGCTGTCGCCCGCATCATTCGTCGCGGCACAATCAAGACTGACGCGGAGTACTATCTGGCGCGAAACGTCGCTGAGCTATCCAGCGAACATCAAGAGAAACTGCTGGCGCTGATTGAGGTCTACAAGGCCCGTTAGGCCAGTGTCCGCCACAGATCGTGAGCACGCTTCAACTGTCTGCCCGTGAGCGGACCCGTGGCGTCTGTGATCTTACTCAACCCCCGAAGCACCACGCCAGCACCGCCTTCTGGGCGTGGATGCGGTTCTCGGCTTCGTCCCAGACCACGGACTGCGGGCCGTCCAGAACGGCGTCGGAGACTTCCTCGCCACGGTGGGCGGGCAGGCAGTGCAGGAACACGGCGCCCGGCGCCGCCTGCTTCATCAGGGCCGCGTCGACGCCGTAGGCCTCGAAGGCGGCCAGACGCTCCTCATAGTCCTGATCGCCCATGGAGACCCAGGTGTCGGTGACCACCACATCGGCGCCGGCCACGGCCTCCTCCGGGTCGGAGGTCAGGTGCACATGGTTCCCGCCGCGCTGCAGGTCGTGCAGGTCGGGGTGATAGTCGGACGGGCAGGCCACGTTCAGCTGGAAGCCGAACTTGGGCGCCGCATGGATGAAGCTGGCGCAGACATTGTTGCCGTCGCCCACCCAGGCGAGGGTCTTGCCCGCCACCGGCCCGCGATGCTCCTCGATGGTCATCAGGTCGGCCAGGATCTGGCACGGGTGCGAGCGGTCGGTCAGGGCGTTGACCACCGGCACGGTGGAGACGCGGGCGAAGCGCTCCACATCCTCGTGGTCGTTGGCGCGGATCATCACCGCGTCCACCATGCGCGACAGCACCCGCGCGGTGTCCTCGACGGGCTCGCCCCGGCCCAGCTGCATGTCCGCCGCATTGGCGATGATGGCGTCGCCGCCCAGCTGGCGGATGGCGGCGTCGAAGCTGAACCGCGTGCGGGTGGAGTTCTTCTCGAAGATCATGGCCAGCACCCGGTCCTTCGCGGGCGCATCGGCGTCCACGCGCCCCTTCGGCCAGCCCTTGCGGGCCGCCTTGCGGGCGTGGGCGTCGTCCAGAATGGCGCGCAGGGTCTCTGCGTCCAGCCGATGGATGTCGAGGAAGTGGCGGACCATGGCGGCTCCGATCAGGCCGCCAGCTTTTCG
>NZ_PNLV01000188.1 GCF_013823285.1 Brevundimonas sp.
ATCGGCCAGCACTTCCCCTCTGGCGGCATTGCTCTGTTTCATGGTCAGCTCCCTTGTCGCCTCTCCCCTTGCGGGAGAGGCCTGAGTCGCAGCTAGCCGCGCAGCGGATCGCTTCTTGCGACCAGGGTGAGGGGTTGATGACTCGCACCCGCGCCACCCCTCACCCTCCCGTCGCTGCGCGCCGGGCCCCTCCCTCTCCCGCAAGGGGAGAGGGTCAAGCCGCCTCGAACGTCACTTCGCCCGCGCTGGCCAGGCTCAGCGCAAAGCTGGCCTCGCCCTCGTGCTCCCCGGCGTATTCCAGCGCCGCCACCAGGAACGGCCCCTCCAACGTCCCGAAGTCCGGCACGATCAGCCGCCAGGTCCGCGCGCTCTGGTCGAAGAACGCCTCCCGGATCGCCGCGTCCGACGCCGCATCACGAAAGATCCCCTGCCCGCTCACCGCCGCCGAGCGCACCCCGGCGCCCGCCAGCAGTTCGCGCCAGCGCCCGGCGCTGTCCCCGTCGGTCACGTCCACCGTGCGCGCGTTCAGGGCGATGGTCCGCGCCCTCAGCCCCGCCACCGTCGTGAACCCTTCCGGCGCCCCGCCGTCGCCGATCTTCAGCAGTATGTCCTTGCCTGCCTGAGCACCCATGTCTTCATCTCCCTTGAAAGTGACGAGTGGTCAGTGGCGAGTGACGAGGTTCCCGCGCCGGGCCGGTCGATCCTCGCCACTCATCACGCGCCACTCGCCACTGCTTCGGTCACCGCCCGCACCCGCACCACCGCATGGCTGCGCCGTCCTTCCGGGCTTCCGAACACGTCTGCGAAGGTCACGCGCGGGTTCACCACCCGCACCCCCTCCGCCGCCAAATACGCCGTCAGATCCGCCTCATGCAGGGCCGCCCGGATCGCGGCGGACATCGCCCGCGCCTCCTCCAGCCCCTCGAACCGCGAATGGCCGGTCAGGGTCAGCACCTGCTCCACCCCGCCGCCGTCCGCCCGCACCGGCCGGCTCTCCACCCGGCTGACGGTCACATAGGGGAACACCCGTTTCGCCGGCTCCCCGTCCCAGATCCGCCCGCCTGTCAGCGCATCCAGCGCATCGTCGCCGCGCAGCCGCGCGATCAGCGCCGCCTGCAGCGCCGCTTCATGATTGATCATCGGTCCCGCTCCAGCATCAGGCGCGCCCTTCCCGGCGCCGCCTCGTCCACCAGGGCGATGCGCCAGTCCGCCCCGTCCCACCGCAGCAGCAGCCCCTCGGTCAGCCGCGCGTCGGCCCGGCATTCGGCGGTCAGGGTCAGGGCCTCCGCCACGCCCTCGCCGCCCGTGCGCACCCCGCGCCGCACCGGCGCCGGCGCGATCCAGACGAAGCCCAGCGGCTCGTAGCTCACCGCCCGTCCGCCCTGGGCCGTCACGCCCTCGACGCGCGCCAGCAGCTCGGCCAGCTTCCTCACAGCCGCACCTGTCGGTACGGCGCGATCCAGCCCTCCACAGGCGCAATGGGCATCTCGTTCTCGCCGCGCTCATAGGCCCGCAGCGTCAGCATCAGCACCGCCAGCCTCAGGGCCGCGGGCGAGGTGGAGGTCAGGGTCACCCCCGCCTCCCCCTCCACCCGCCTGCGGGCCGCATCGATCAACAGGGCGATCAGCGCGTCCTCCGCGTCATGGGTGACGCGCAGAAACGCCTTCGCCTCCGCCATGGAAACGGGTGCGGTCATGTTCAAATTCTCCGAAAGTTCCCCTCTCCCCTTGCGGGAGAGGGAGGGGCCCGACCGCGCAGCGGGCGGGAGGGTGAGGGGTCGCGCAGACATCGCCGCCGTGGCACGCTCCGCCCCATGGCCGATCGCCAGACGCTGCATAA
>NZ_PNLV01000189.1 GCF_013823285.1 Brevundimonas sp.
TTCCAGCGACAGCGCCCTGTGATCTGGACCCCAGCCTTCGCTGGGGTGAGCGGGCTTAATGAGACTCCGGGACGAAAAAACAGTGCAACGGAGTCTCACGTCGCCGGAATTGTTCAGCGAAAACAGCGGGGGATGAATTTCGAGTGCAATGAAGCGCCTCCCCTGGGTGCCGCGGCACGGGGCCGATGGGGAGGCATTGTAGGGGGGCTGGAAGGCAGGGGGACGAAATCGGGGCCTCAGGGGCGCTGATCCAGTGTGGGGCAAGGGACTGGGGGCGGGAGATGCGGGATTATCGGCGGGCATTGCCTACACAAACTCGTCATTCCCGGCCTTGTGCCGGGAATCCATGATCACGGGCTGTGCGGCGCGCGCCTTGATCTGTCCGAGCGTATGGATCGCCGGGACAAGCCCGGCGATGACGGTGTTGGAGGGGGGCGGAGTGGCTTCCGACCCTCATCCCCCGCGCAGGAACCTCCGCGCTTGCGCGCTCCGGTGCGCGGGGCCCCCTTCTCCCATCGGGAAAAGGATCTAAGCCCGGTTGAGGCGCTTGAGTTCGCTGGCGCCGTAGAACTGGGGCTCGAGGCCCGGCATCCAGGCGAGCTTGCCGAGACCGCGGACGGCGCGGTCCATCCAGAAGGCGCGGCGGGAGTGGCCGATCAGGGTCATGAGCAGGGCGGCGACGCCGAAGACGGCGGCCTGACCGGCCCCCACGATCATCCAGCGGGCGAGGGCGGGCCAGTTCTTCTCTTTCGCGGCGGTCTGGGACGGGCCCTGGCCATAGGCGAAGGCGCGGGTCAGGGCGTAGCGCAGGGTGGCGCGGTGGGGCGGGGCGAACTCCTCGACCCAGGCGTCGGCGGCCCAGCCGAAGCGGCCGCCGCGCGCCGCCAGAGCCGCGAACAGGGCGTCGTCCTCGCCGCCGGACTGATCCGCCGAGACATCGAAGGGCGCGGCGCCGGGCAGGGCGGTCGCGCGGGTCATCAGGGAGGCGCCGCAGCCGTAGGCCTGATCGATCAGGCCGCTTTTGGCCGGCCCCTCGCGCCCGAAGAACCGCTCCAGATAGGGCTTGAGCCAGACGGGGGCGCCCTCGGCCCGGCCGTGGATGGGGCTGAAGGTCACGTCCGCGCCGGACGCTTCGTGGGCCGCGAGGATGCGCGTCAGCCAGTCGGGGGCCGCTGCCTCGTCGTCGTCCAGAAAGGCGATCAGGGAGGCGTCGGTGGCGCGCAGGGCCGCGTTGCGGGCGGTGGCCACGCCCGGCGTGGGGACGTGGACATAGACCAGCGGCCACGGGCTATGGGCGCGCAGGGCCTCGACCCGGTCGCGGGCGGAGCCCTCGGGGTCGTTGTCGGCGATGACGATCTCGCACACCCGGTCGGCGACCCGGACTTGCGCAAACAGGGAGCGCAGGGCCCGCTCGAGACTGTCGGGGCGGCGCAGGGTCGGCACGATGACGGCGACATTGGTGATCATGCCAACACCTCGCCCACGGTCCTGATGGCGGCGCCGCGCGCCTGCGCGTGGGCGACGATGCGCGCCAGCGCGGCGGGCGTGCAGCCGTATTTCGAGGGATTCTCGCGCACGTCGTGGGTGTAGAGGATGACCCAGGCGGCCTGATCCACCGCCCGGTCGATCCAGCGCATGGCCTCGGCCTCGCCGTCCGGTCCTTCGATGCCCACGGCGGGCAGCTGGTTCAGGTCCGAGCCATCCCTGACGATGCCCGAGTGGACGGCGCGCAGGGAGCCGTAGCGGCCCTTCAGCGCCTTCTTGGCCTGGGGCGAGACCTCGCCGTAGGGATAGGCGAAATGGCGGGG
>NZ_PNLV01000190.1 GCF_013823285.1 Brevundimonas sp.
CCTCCTATCCTCCCCCAAAGCGCAGCGCATGGGGGAGGGGGACCGCGAAGCGGTGGAGGGGCAAGCCTCAAGCGCCGGCGCCCGGGGTCGCCGCCTCCGTCCGCCGACCCCACAAGTCAGTCGACAGCCTCAAGATCAATGTGTGCTCGCGACCATTGCGGGCGTTGCCGGGATGTGTGTCATTGCATTTCAGGATTCGGGTAACGGCGTAGCGGGCCGCCTCGGTTCCGAGTTGCTTTGGCCGGTGGTGTTCGTTCCGTACGCCATGAGCATGTCCCGGGGAGGGGCGCACCATGTCTCGCATTGTCGCTATTGGCCTGACGGCCCTCATCCTCGCCGCCTGCGAGCCTGCGGATCAGACACCGACCGCCGAACCTCACGCGCCGGCGCAAGCTGCGGAGGCCCCGGCCCCGGCGCCGGTGGCGGCGAGCGCTCCCCAACGCTCCGCGCCGATGTCGTGGGAGGCCATGCAGAACCATTATCGGCAGATGGAGGTCGAGCCGACGGACCCCGTGGAAGCGCTGGAATTCCGTGCGGTCGTTTGTTCTCACTTCGCAGGCGAGATGGGCAGCGGAGATCCCGAGCGTGAGCAGTTTCTGAACGCGCAAATAGACAGGTATCGGTGCGAACCCCTGGTGGCCGAGGTGCGCGCCATGCGGGACGCCCGCTCCGACGCGCCCGCCGTCGCGGCCCGGCTCGATACCATTCTCGAAGGCATTCCCTATTAGGATCGCCTTTATCGACCAAGAACGCCCGCCGCCCGCGGGCGGCAGCGGCGCGCGCTAGTCGTCTTTCGGCGCCCACGCGCCCGCCGCATGGGCGGTCGCAACCGCGTCGATGATCGCCGGTGAGACGCCGAAACGGCGCATCTCGTCGGCGTTCAGGGTGGCCGGGTCGGCGCAGGCCTGGATCACGTGAGGAAACTCGGGGGCGACTGCCAGGCCGCCGGTCCGCGCGTCCAGCCAGAACTTGAAGCCGACGCCCTCCAGGGCCTCGGGCGTCCAGACGTCCGCGCACTGTTCCGCGAACTCTGCGTCGGCCGAGGCCGGCGCCTCGGCGCTGTACCAGCCGGACAGGACGCTCGAGGACAGGCCGGGCACATAGTCCGCTGGCAGACCAGTCGTGTCGCCGCGGGTCAGCTGCAGACCTGGCGCGGCCGTGACCCAGTCAACAGCCTGACCGGTCGCCAGGTCATAGGTGATGGCGGTCTGGTCGAAGCTGGGCCGGGCTGCGCCCTCGCAGAAATAGCCCTTGGCGATCCAGAAGCTGATGTAGCCGGGGCCCGTCATCGGCTGGCTGACGCCGCGCTCGAACCCGCCGCCGCCATCGCATCCATCCGCCCTGGCCGCCGCGTCGCGACGGTCTAGGTCGGCGTTGATCGCCGCGATGGCCGCGCCCTCGCCGACCAGTCGCGGCAGGGCCCCGACGCCCTCCTCCAGATCCGGGCGCGGCTCGAAGGTCACAGCCCCGGCCTCTTGTGCGGTCGAAGCCGGACTGCAGGCCGTCGCGCCGATCAACAGCGCAGCGAGGGTGGTGCAAGTCATCATCTTCATCGTCAGTAGTTCCTGAGAAGTGGCGCTTGTTTCAGTTCGGGTCTGGCCCCGGCCAACCGGGCCGTTTCGGCCTAGAACAAATCCCCCTGATCCGCCTTCGCCGCGGGTTT
>NZ_PNLV01000191.1 GCF_013823285.1 Brevundimonas sp.
CGGGCGGCCTCGCAGGTCTTTTCGAGTTTCTCGATGGCCTCGCGGGCCTCGTCGAGGGTGAGGGTCAGGGGCGGCAGCAGGCGCACGCAGTTGTCGCCGCCGCCGGCCACCAGCAGGTGCTGGCCGTCACGGGCCCAGCCCATGAACTCGCGGTTGTTGGGGACCAGCTTGACGCCGATCAGCAGGCCGCGCCCGCGCACGTCCACGATGATGTCGGGGAAGCGCTCCTTCAGGCCGTGCAGCTGCTGGGTCAGATAGCCGGAGATCTCGGCCACATTGGCGAGGGTTTCCGGCTTGGCGATCTCGTCCAGGGCGGCGTAGCCCACGGCCATGGCCAGCGGATTGCCGCCGAAGGTGGTGCCGTGCACGCCGGCGACCATGCCCTTGGCCGCCTCGGTGGTGGCCAGGCAAGCGCCGATGGGGAAACCGCCGCCGAGCGCCTTGGCGATCGCCATGATGTCGGGGGTGATCCCAGCCCATTCGTGGGCCCACAGCTTGCCGGTGCGGCCCATGCCGGACTGCACCTCGTCGAGGATCAGCAGCACGCCCGCGTCGTCGCACCACTGGCGGATCTGGCGCAGGTCGGCGTCGGGGAAGGCGCGCGCCCCGCCCTCGCCCTGAACGGGCTCGAGGATCACGGCGGCGGCGGTGGGGCTGTCGATGGCGGCCTTGACGGCGTCCATGTCGCCGAAGGTCACCTGCACATAGCCGGGCAGGCGCGGGCCGAAGCCCTCCACATAGGACGGATTGCCCGCCGCATTGATGGCCGCATAGGTTCGGCCGTGGAACGAGCCGTCAAAGCCGATGATGTCGATGCGGTCGGTATGGCCGTTGGCGTAGTGATAACGGCGCGCGGTCTTGATGGCCGCCTCGACCGCCTCGGTGCCCGAGTTGGCGAAGAACACCACGTCGGCGAAGCTTTCGGCGACCAGCCGGTCGGCCAGCGCCTCCTGCCCCGGAATGCGGAAGATGTTGGAGGTGTGCCACAGCTTGTCGGCCTGGTCCTTCAGCGCCTGCACCAGGCGCGGGTGCCGGTGACCCAGGGCGTTGGTGGCGATGCCCGCCACGCAGTCCAGATAGGCCGTGCCGTCCGTCGCATACAGTCGGGCGCCCTCGCCGCGCTCCACCTCGACCGGGGCGCGATTGTAGACTCCCATGAGATGACCGGACACGACGGGCTCCTTCCCTGAAAAGAAAACAGCCCCGGCGGGGCGCGCCGGGACCATGCAGGACGGTGTTGTCCGCTT
>NZ_PNLV01000192.1 GCF_013823285.1 Brevundimonas sp.
CCCCTCAAATCGCGTTCAACGGCATCTTCAAAAACCGCTTCCCCGACGCCTCCGCGGGCGGCAGGGCGCCGGCGCGGATGTTCATCTGCAGGGACGGCAGGATCAGGTTGGGCACCTTCAGGGTCGCGTCGCGGGCCTCGCGCATGGCCACGAAATCGTCCTCGCTCGCCCCGCCGCCCACATGGATGTTGCCCGCCTTCTGGGCGCCCACGGTGGTCTCCCAGCGATAGTCCTCGCGGCCCTCGGGCAGATAGTCGTGGCCCACGAACATGCGGGTCTCTTCCGGCAGGGCCAGCAGCTTCTGGATCGAGCGGTACAGGGTGCGCGCGTCGCCGCCGGGGAAGTCGGCCCGGGCGGTGCCGTAGTCGGGCATGAACAGGGTGTCGCCCACGAACACCGCATCGCCCACGTGATAGCTGACGCAGGCGGGGGTGTGGCCGGGCGTGTGCAGCACCTCCACCGCCAGCGACCCCAGCATGAACCGCTCGCCGTCTGTGAACAGGCGGTCGAACACCACCCCGTCCGGCGTCACGTCATGGGCCTCGAACAGGGCGCCGAAGACCTTCTGCACCTTGGTGATGTGGCCGCCGATGCCGATGGGCGCGCCGGTGCGGTGGCGGATCTCGTCGGCGCCGGACAGGTGGTCGGCGTGGGCGTGGGTGTCCAGGATCAGCTTCAGGTCCAGCCCCTGATCGCGCACCGCGTCCAGCACCTGGACGATGGAGGCGTCGTCCGTGCGGGCGGCCGCCGGATCATAGTCCAGCACCGGGTCGATGATGGCCGCCGCGCCCGTGGCCGGGTCGCTGACCAGATAGGTGATGGTGTTGGTGGGGCCGTGAAAGAACCCCTGCACGCGGGGGGAGGTCGTGTCGTTGGAACGGGTCATGGCGTTCTCCTTCTGACGGGCAACATATTAGCTATTGCTAAATTAGCAAGACCTAATATAAAGGGGCTCATGACCGACCTGACAATCGACCACGCCATCGACCCCGCCGCCTTTCAGGCCGCCGCCGGCCAGGCCGCGCGCCTGCTCCGGGCGCTGGGCAATGAACGGCGCCTGATGATCCTGTGCCGTCTGGGCGGGGAGGAGCTGCCCGTGTCCGCCCTGGTGGAGGCCTCCGGCCTGTCACAGTCGGCCCTGTCGCAACACCTCGCCCTGCTGCGCGAGGAGGGCCTCGTGGCCACCCGGCGCGAGGGCC
>NZ_PNLV01000193.1 GCF_013823285.1 Brevundimonas sp.
CATGCGCCTTGCCGCTGGACGACGACACGCTTTCGATGACGTCGGGATAGAGCGTGCCCTGGGCCAGGAACTCGGCGCCGTCGATCTTGCCGGCCTCGCGGTCGAAAACCTCGATGAACACCCGGCCGATGATCTTGCGCTTGGTCTCTGGGTCTGACTGGCCCGCCAGTTCGCCCAGAAATTCTTTCGACGCATCAACATGGATCAGCGGGATGTTGTAGTGCTCTCTGAACAGGGTCGTGACCTGTGTCGCCTCATCCTTGCGCAGCAGGCCGGTGTCCACGAACACGCAGGTCAGCTGATCGCCGATGGCCTCGTGGATCAGCACCGCCGCGACAGAACTGTCGACGCCGCCCGACAGGCCGCAGACGACCCTGGCCGAACCGACCTGTTCGCGGATCTGGGCGATCTTCTCGTCGCGATAGGCCGCCATGGTCCAGTCGCCGGACAGCCCCGCGATGCCGTGGGTGAAGTTCTTCAGCATCGTCGCGCCGCGCGGCGTGTGCATCACCTCGGGATGGAACTGAACGCCATAGAAACGGCGGGTCTCGTCGGCGATCACGGCATAGGGCGAACCGGGCGAGGAGGCGACGACGTCAAAGCCCGCCGGGATGGCGACGATCTTGTCGCCGTGGCTCATCCAGACGGTTTCTTCCTCCCCGACCGCGGCCAGATCGGCCAGCAGGGGCGAGGTCTTTTCGACGGTGATCTCGGCGCGGCCGAACTCGCGATGGTGACCGCCCTCGACCTTGCCGCCCAGTTGTTCGCACATGGTCATCTCGCCGTAGCAGATGCCCAGCACCGGCACGCCCGCCTCGAACACGCCCTGAGGCGCGCGGGGGCTGCCTTCCTCATGGACGCTCTCGGGCCCGCCCGACAGGATGATCGCCGCCGGGCTCATGGCCTCAAGCGCGGCCTCGGCCTTGGCGTAGGGATGGATCTCGCAATAGACGTT
>NZ_PNLV01000194.1 GCF_013823285.1 Brevundimonas sp.
CGGATCAGGCCCTGGCCCATCAGCTGGTTGACCACGGCGGGCACCCCGCCGGCCTGGTGGAAGTCCTCGCCCAGATAGGTCCCGGCCGGCTGCAGATTGACCAGCAGGGGGATGTGGTGGCCGTGGTCCTGCCAGGTCTTCAGGGGCAGCTCGACGCCCGCGTGCCGGGCCAGGGCGGTCAGGTGCACCGCCGCATTGGTGGAGCCGCCGATGGCCGAGTTGACGGCGATGGCGTTGAGGAACGCATCCTTCGTCAGGATGTCCGACGGCTTCAGGTCCTCCTTGACCATGTCCACGATGCGCAGGCCGGTGCGGTAGGACATCTGCCCCCGCTCGCGGTAGGGCGCGGGGATGGCGGCGGAGCCCGGCAGCGACATGCCCAGGGCCTCGGCCAGGCTGTTCATGGTGGAGGCCGTGCCCATGGTGTTGCAGTAGCCCACCGACGGGGCCGAGGTGGCCACCAGTTCGATGAAGCCCTCATAGTCCAGCTCGCCCCGGGCCATCATCTCGCGGGCGGTCCAGATGATGGAGCCGGAGCCCACCCGCTCGCCCTTGTTCCAGCCGTTCAGCATGGGCCCCACCGACAGGGCGATGGCGGGGATGTCCACGGTGGCGGCCGCCATCAGGCAGGCGGGGGTGGTCTTGTCGCAGCCGATGGTCAGCACCACCCCGTCGATGGGATAGCCGTACAGCAGCTCCACCAGCCCCAGATAGGCCAGGTTGCGGTCCAGCCCGGCGGTGGGGCGCTTGCCGGTCTCCTGGATCGGATGGACCGGAAACTCCAGAGCGATGCCGCCCGCCTCGCGGATGCCCTCGCGCACCCGCTTGGCCAGCTCGATGTGGTGGCGGTTGCACGGGCTCAGGTCGGACCCCGTCTGGGCGATGCCGATGATCGGCTTGCCCGAGCGCAGCTCCTCCAGCGTCAGGCCGTAGTT
>NZ_PNLV01000195.1 GCF_013823285.1 Brevundimonas sp.
CCGACGCCCGAGTTGATCTGGGACCTCAGGGCCGAACTGGCCGAGGGACCGGTTTGGGACGCGGACCGGCGCTGCGTCTGGTTCGTGGACATCAAGGGCCGGACCCTGAACCGCTACGGCGTCGACGACGGGGCGAAGCAGAGCTGGTCCGCCCCGGACCAGATCGGCTTCGCCCTGCCGGCCGGGGATGGCTCGCTGATCTGCGGCGTGCGCGGCGGCCTCTATCGGTTCAACGTGGAGACAGGCGATTTCTCGCTGTTCCAGCCGGTCGAGCGGGACCGCCCCTGGAACCGCCTGAACGACGGCTTTGTGGCCCCGGACGGATCCCTGTGGTTCGGCTCCATGGACGATTCCGAGCAGCAAAAGACGGGCGCCCTGTATCGCTGGGCGGCGGGTGAACTGACGCTCATGGACGACGGCTACGGCGTCACCAACGGCCCGGCCCTGAGCCCCGACGGCAAGGTGCTCTATCACCACGACACCCTGGATAAGGCGGTCTACGCCTTCGACCATGGGGACGGCGCGATCTCGAACAGGCGCCTGTTCGCCACGACCACCGAAGGCTACGCCGACGGCCCGTCGGTGGACTCGGCGGGCGTGCTTCACGTGGGCCTGTTCGGCGGCTGGGGCGTGGGCCGCTGGGCGCCCGACGGCCAATATCTGGGCAAGATCGCCTTCCCCGTCTCCGCCGTGACCAAGGCCGCGTTCGGCGACGACGACCTGAAGACCCTCTATTGCACCACCGCCTGGCTCGGGCAGGATGCGGAGACCCGGGCCAGACAGCCCACGGCCGGCGGGCTGTTCCGCCTGCGTGTGGAAACCCCCGGCCTGCCTCAGAACCGGATACGACTGACCTGAAGG
>NZ_PNLV01000196.1 GCF_013823285.1 Brevundimonas sp.
CGCGGACTATGACGCGCTCAAGGTCCGCAACGCCGCCATCGAGGCGCGTTTCCCCCATCTGGTCAGTCCTGATTCGCCGTCCCTGCGCGTGGGCGCCGCAGCCTCGACCCAGTTCGCGCCGGTGCGCCACGGCGTCCCCATGCTGTCCCTGGACAACGCCTTCGACGAGGGCGAGGTGCGCGACTTCGCCGCCCGCGTGGCGCGGTTCCTGAAACTGCCCGGCGACGAGGTCGTGGCCTTCACAGCCGAGCCCAAGATCGACGGTCTCTCGGCCAGCCTGCTCTATGTGGACGGCGAGCTGATCACCGGCGCGACACGCGGCGACGGCCGAACCGGCGAGGACGTGACCGCCAATCTGCGCACCATCGCCGAGATTCCGCACCGCCTGTCCGGCGCCGGCTGGCCCGACCGCATCGAGATTCGTGGCGAGGTCTATGCGCCGACCGAGGCCTTCGACGCCTTCAACGCCGCCGCCGAGGCCGACGGCAAGCGCACCTACGCCAACCCGCGCAATTTCGCCGCCGGCTCGCTGCGCCAGAAGGACCCGGCCATCACGGCCCAGCGGCCCCTGCACTTCTTCGCTTACGCCTGGGGCGAGTTCTCCGCCGACTTCGCCGACACCCAGTGGGACGCCCTGCAAAAGCTCAAGGCCTGGGGCTTCCGCGTCAACGACCGTTCGACGCGCGTCGAGGGCGCCGAGGCGCTGATGGCGTTGTATCGGGGGCTGGAGACCGACCGCGCCACGCTGGGCTATGACATCGACGGCGTGGTCTACAAGGTCA
>NZ_PNLV01000197.1 GCF_013823285.1 Brevundimonas sp.
CGACCTTGTAGACCACGCCATCGATGTCGTAGCCCAAGGTGGCGCGGTCGCTCTCCAGGTCCCGGTACAGGGCCATCAGTTGGTCGGCGCCCTCGACCCGTTTCGAACGGTCGTTGACGCGGAAGCCCCAGGATTTCAGCTTTTGCAGCGCGTCCCACTGGGCGCTGGCGAAATCGTTGGAGGCCTCCCCCCACGCATAGGCGAAGAAGTGCAGGGGTCTTTGCGCCGTGATCGTCGGATCCTTCTGACGCAGCGAGCCGGCGGCGAAGTTGCGGGGATTGGCGTAGGTGCGTTTTCCATCGGCCTCCGCGGCGGCGTTGAAGGCGTCAAAGGCGTCCGTGGGAGCGTAGACCTCGCCCCGGATCTCGATGCGGTCGGGCCAGCCGGCGCCGGAAAGCCGGTGCGGGATTCCGGCGATGGTGCGCAGATTGGCGGTCACGTCCTCGCCGGTCCTGCCGTCGCCGCGGGTCGCGCCGGTGACCAGTTCGCCGTCCACATAGAGCAGGCTGGCGGACAGGCCGTCGATCTTGGGCTCGGCGGTGAAGGCGACGGGTTCGTCAGCGGGCAGCTTCAGGAAGCGGGCCACGCGGGCGGCGAAATCGCGCACCTCGCCCTCGTCGAAGGCGTTGTCCAGCGACAGCATGGGCACACCGTGGCGAACGGGCGCGAACTGGGTCGAGGCCGCGGCGCCCACGCGCAGGGACGGCGAATCAGGGCTGACCAGATGAGGAAAACGCGCCTCGATGGCGGCGTTGCGGACCTTGAGCGCATCATAGTCCGCA
>NZ_PNLV01000198.1 GCF_013823285.1 Brevundimonas sp.
CGAGGACGCGCCGACGGTGAACGGCCGCTCCATCGGGGAGAACTGCAAGGGGGCGGAGATCATCCTGCCCGACGTGATCCGGCCGTTCGAGACGCCCCTGATGCGCGATGCGGGCTTCGTGGTGCTGTCGGGCAATCTGTTCGACTCGGCGGTGATGAAGACCAGCGTCATCTCCCCCCAGTTCCGCGACCGCTATCTGTCCGACCCGGACGATCCGGAGGCCTTCGAGGGCTCAGCGGTCGTGTTCGACGGGCCCGAGGACTATCACCACCGCATCGACGATCCGGCCGAGGGCATCACCGAGCGCTCGGTGCTGGTGATGCGCGGCTCCGGGCCCATCGGCCATCCCGGCGCGGCCGAGGTGGTCAACATGCGCCCCCCCGCCCACCTGATCAAACAGGGGATCACCGCCCTGCCCTGCATCGGCGACGGGCGCCAGTCGGGCACCTCGGGCAGCCCCTCCATCCTGCACGCCTCGCCGGAAGCCGCGGCGGGCGGGACCATCGCCGTGCTCAAGACCGGCGACCGCATCCGCGTGGACCTGAACACCTCCACCGTCACCCTGATGGTCCCGGACGCCGAGATCGCGGCGCGCAAGGCGGCGCTGGAAGCGGCCGGCGGCTACGCCTATCCGGCGTCACAGACCCCCTGGCAGGAGATCCAGCGCGGCCTCACCGGACAGCTGGAGACCGGCGCAACCCTCGAGAACAGCGTCAAATACCACCGCATCGTCGACACCATCGCACCAGCGCCACGGGATAACCACTAGG
>NZ_PNLV01000199.1 GCF_013823285.1 Brevundimonas sp.
TCCGCTATTCGAGGCCTGCGGCGCGGCGCTCCTGCCAGACCCAGAAGGTGCCGACGGCCAGGCTGCCCAACACCCCGAAGACGCTGATGTTTACGACGGCGATATAGGACCACATGGGGGGGCGTACATCCACCCAGGGCAGGACCAGCCCCATCAAGGCGAGAAGCTGAAAACCGATAGCCCAGGCGGGCCATGCTCGTTTGCTCTTCCAACTCAACCCAATGAGGAAAACGAGGATGACAACGTCCAGAAGCGCCACGAGCGGTTGCCAGTGGAAGAGATCGCTTTCCTGCTGAATCAGCATGGTGGCCAGCCATGCCACCAGATAGACGCCCGCGAAGGCGCGCTCCGGCTCCTCGCCCTTCAGCATGGCGAAGGCCAGGACGGCGACCATCAAAATCGCGCCGATCTGGGTGTAGAGGGTGTCAAACATGCAAAATCGCCCCCGAACCTGTGGTCCGGAGGCGATAATGCGCTGATTTATCCTCAACCGATACGGTTGAAGGGAATTCTTACCGCGAATTAAGCGACGCGCAGGTTCACGCCGGGACGGCCCGGGACCTCGACCGGGCGGGTCATGTCGTCCGGCTTGTCCATCGGTCCGGCGGCGTAGACGCCCCAGCCCATGCGACGGTGATCCTTGGCCAGTTCCTGGTGGGTGGCGACGATGGCTTCGCGGGCCTGACCGAGAGCGGCGATCGCTTCCATGGCCTTGGCCTGGGCGCCGGCGCCGGAGATGGCCGAAA
>NZ_PNLV01000200.1 GCF_013823285.1 Brevundimonas sp.
ACCTCTATCAACAGGCCGCAGATGGCGGCTCCGCGAGATCGCTTTGCGCGCTGGGGCTGATGTATGCGGCCGGTGAGGCTGTGCCCGCCGACCCGGCGCGCGGCGCGGACCTTTGCCGCCGCGCCGCGGAAACCGGCGACGCCAACGCCCAGACAGACCTCGGCGACTTCTACCGCAAGGGAGAGGGCGTGGCGCAGGACTATGGCTTGGCTCGTCTCTGGTACGAACGCGCCGCCGCTCAAAGGCAGGGCAATGCCGCGTTCCATCTGGGCGTGCTCGACTGGAACGGCCTGGGCGGTCCGGCCGATCTGGTCGCCGCAGGCGGATGGTTCCAGCGGGCCTATGAAGCCGGCCGCCGCGACGCCGCTTTGGCCGCCGCCTTCGCCGCCTTCAACCGCGCCGTGCCGAACGCACCGCATGGTCCGGTCGATACAATCCCGTTGGCTGAGGCGAAGCACTGGTTCGAGATCGCCATGACGGAGGATCCTGATCCCGAGTCTCGCGCTGAGGCAGCCGTCATGCTGGCGCAGATCAGCGGGTACGAACAGATGGCTAGGGAAGCGTCGGTTGACTGATTCCTTGCCAGTTTGCCTGCCGCAGCGGCCTTGCTAAGAGCGGACATGGCCAAGATCACCTACATTGAGCATGACGGGACCGAGCACGTCGTCGACGTGAAAACGGGTCTGTCCGTCATGGAA
>NZ_PNLV01000201.1 GCF_013823285.1 Brevundimonas sp.
CGGCTGGAGACGATCTTCAAGTTCTAGAATTTGACCCGTTGGCGGGTGGTTGCTGAGGCGCTGATCACAGCGGCTCAATGATGTCGAACGCCCGATCGGGACCTGGACCGGGAAGGGCGTCGGCGGAATCGCGCAGAACGATTCCGCCTCAACCAATCAGATTCTAGACCGCTTCCAGATTCCGTTCCGTGGCTGCGGCGCGCATGGCCTTCTGCAGCTTTTCAAAGGCGCGGACCTCGATCTGGCGCACGCGCTCGCGGCTGACGCCGTATTGGCCGGCCAGCTCCTCTAGGGTGACGGGATCATCCTTGAGGCGGCGTTCGGTCAGGATATGCTTCTCCCGATCCGTCAACTCCTCCATGGCCTCCTGCAGCAGACCCATGCGCAGGGAATGCTCCTCGGTGTCGGCCAGTCGGGTTTCCTGGGACACCTGGGTGTCGTCAGTCAGCCAGTCCTGCCATTCACTTTCGCTGTCGGAGCGCAGGGGCGAGTTGAGGGACGCGTCGCCCGTCAGGCGCCGGTTCATGTTGACGACTTCTTCTTCCGACACGCCCAGATCGGTGGCGATCTTGGCGACGTGCTCGGGACGCAGATCACCTTCCTCGAAGGCGGAGATCTGGCTCTTGGCCT
>NZ_PNLV01000202.1 GCF_013823285.1 Brevundimonas sp.
CAGTTCTGGAACAGGGACAGGGCCAGCACCCGCTTGTCGGCGAACACCCGGGGCAGCGCCTCGTATTTCACGCGCGCCAGCGGCGGATACATCATCAGGATCAGGCCGATGGCGATGGGGATGTTGGTGGTGCCCACCGACAGGCTGTCCAGCCATGCCGGCAGGCCGGGGATCAGCGACCCCAGCGCCACGCCCGCCAGCATGGCGGCGAAGATCCACAGGGTCAGCCAGCGGTCGAGAAACGACAGGCGGCGCGGCGGGCCCTGATCCTGAACGACAGTGTCCACCATCAGCGCACGCGGTTTCCGGCGTCGTCGATGATGACCTCGCCGTCTTCCTTGACGAAAGGCTTCAGGGTCACGCCGGGCAGCAGGTCCAGCACCGCCTCGGACGGGCGGCACAGCTTCACCCCCGCGGGGGTGACCACGATCGGCCGGTTCAGCAGCACCGGGTGCGCTTCCACAGCATCGAGCAACTGCGCGTCCGTCAGGGTCTCGTCATCAAGCCCCAGCTCGGCATAAGGCGTGCCCTTCTGGCGCAGCACCTCGCGCAGCGGCGCGCCCATGCGGGTGACCATATGGGC
>NZ_PNLV01000203.1 GCF_013823285.1 Brevundimonas sp.
GGATCTCGGTGACCTCGCGTTGCAATTCAGTCTCGCTGACGCCGTGCTGGACCAGACGGCGCTGTTCCTGCTCGGCGGCCTCAATGGCGCGCTGCCAGGCGCCGGTCTCGAAATTGGCGACCACCAGGCCGATGTCCATGGCGCCGAACAGCTCCTGATGGCCGCCGCCGCCGCCGAGGAAGGGCGGGTTGGAGGAGCGCGACAGTTCGCTCATGCGCCGGTTCAGGACCGCCAGGCCCAGATTGCGCAGGACGCCTTCACGGCGGGTCTCCAGGCTGTCAGGACGCGGGTCGGGCGCCTGGGTCCAGATCAGCTGGGCGCTGGACTGGGCGCCGGGTTCGATATGGATGTAGGTCTCGGCCTCGCGGGGCTGCAGCTCGCCGATGATCGGATCGGGTCCGGCCGGATGGGCGTTGGTCCAGTCCGCGAACCTGTCGCGGATCTTCGCCTCCATCACGTCGACGTCGAAGTCGCCCACCGCGATCAGGGTGGCGCGCTCGGGACGGTAATAGGCGCGGTAGAAATCGACGAAGCGGTCGCGGGGCGCGGTGCGGATGATGTCCAGATCGCCGATGGGCAGA
>NZ_PNLV01000204.1 GCF_013823285.1 Brevundimonas sp.
CCTGCCCATCGGCGACCTGGACATCATCCGCACCGCGCCCCGCGACCGCTTCGTTGATTTCTACCGCGCCTATTACCGCCCTGAACGGGCCACCCTGATTGCGGTGGGCGACTTCGACGTGGACGTGATGGAGGCCAAGATCCGCGACCGGTTCGCGGACTGGACCAACGATTATCCCGCCGGGCCTGATCCCGTGATCGGGGAACTGCAGCCCCGCGAGGCCGAGACCTACATTCATATCGAGCCGGGCGCCCAGTCCAGCGCGCAGCTGATCTGGAGCCAGGCGCCGGACCAGCGCCCCGACAGCCTCGAAACGCGCCGCGAAGGCGTCCTGCGCAATCTCGGTCTGGCCGTCATGAACCGGCGCATGGGCGAACTGACCCGATCCTCCAACCCGCCGTTCCTCGGCGGCGGCGCGGGTCATCAGGAACTCTTCGGCGCCATGGACATCGGCCTGGTGGTGGCCAATTTCGAAACCGGCGCCTGGCAGCGCGCCATCGAGGCCGCCGAGCAGGAGCAGCGCCGTCTGGTCCAGCACGGCGTCAGCGAGGCCGAGTTGCAGCGCGAGATCACCGAGATTC
>NZ_PNLV01000205.1 GCF_013823285.1 Brevundimonas sp.
GATGCTGGCCAATCAGGCCACCAACTACTTCGTGTCCGGCAAGGCCCCGACCCGCATGGGCAACGCCCACCCCAATCTGGCGCCCTATCAACCGTTCCCGTGCAGTGACGGCATGGTGGTGATCGCCGTGGGCAATGACGGCCAGTTCCGCGCCCTGTGCCAGGCGCTGGGCGAGCCGGAGCTGGGGACGGACGACCGCTTCGCCTCCAACGCCGGACGTGTGGCTGACCGCGACCAGCTGGGGCCCATCCTCTCGGCCCTGACCGCGCCCCTGACCATGGCCGCCCTGATGCAGCGGCTGGAGCAGGCGGGCGTGCCCTGCGGCCCCGTCAACACGGTGGATCAGGTCTTCGCGGAGCCCCAGGCGGTGGCGCGGGGACTGACCGTCGAACAGACCCGCCCGGACCTGAACGCCCCCGTCCGCACGGTGGCCAGCCCTGTCCGCATGAACGGCGCGCCCCTGGTCAGCGACCGCCCGCCGCCCGCCCTGGGCGAGCATACGGACGCGGTGTTGGCGCGTTATCGGGACAGGTCCGACCG
>NZ_PNLV01000206.1 GCF_013823285.1 Brevundimonas sp.
GTCGGAGATATTCGCATAGCCGCCGATAGCTCAAAATTTTCCGCTCATCCCCGCGAACGCGGGGACCCAGTGCTTTGGGTGTTGAAGCGGACAACGATAATTCGCTGATCGCCGGTCCTGAAGCGCCAGCGTCAAGCTGGACAGAACTGGGTCCCCGCTTTCGAGGGGATGAGCGGTACTGAAAATTGCGCGCAGCCTTCTCCCAGCGGGAGAGGGATTCGTGATCCTGCATCCTACTCATTCCACGCCCGTCCGTTGCGGATCATCAGATCGAAGGCGCCGGAGGGGCCCCAGGTTCCCGCCTCATAGGGTTCGGGCTTCATCTCGGCGGCGCGCCAGGCGGCGGATACGCCGTCGACCCACTCCCAGGCCTTCTCTGCCTCGTCGCGGCGCACGAACAGGGTGGAGTCGCCGTTCAGGGCGTCCAGCAGCAGGCGCTCATAGGCGATGCGGCGGCGCGGCGGGCGGGCGCTCTTGCCCTCCATGCCCCAGGACAGGGACATGCGGATGGGCTGCAGA
>NZ_PNLV01000207.1 GCF_013823285.1 Brevundimonas sp.
CGAAGAGTCTCACCCGGCCCATGCGGGCGCGCGGAGCATTGAGACTATTCAGACTATTCAGACCCTGTTTTTTTGTCCCGGAGTCTAATTCGCCGACGGCAGGCGGATCTCCTCGACCATGGCCTGGACCTCGGCCGGCGGGGCGGGGGTAGCCAGTGTCACGACGATCGAGACGGCGAAGCTGATCAGAATGCCCACGGCGCCGAAGCCCTCGGGCGAGATGGACAGGAACCAGGCGTCGGGCGTGCCCGCGGCCGCGCCGGGGACCAGACCGAACAGCCCCGCCAACCCGATCAGGACCAGCAGGCCCGACGCCGCCGCGAAGGGGGTCAGGCGCCGCCCGCTGTCCTGGGACGCGCCAAGATGCAGCACGAACCCGGCCAGGGCCAGCACCAGGGCGGTGATGCCGATGACCATGGGGGAGAAACCGATCTTGAAGTGGATCAGATAGGCCCCGGTGACCGTCAGACCCGAGATCATGCCCCAGATCG
>NZ_PNLV01000208.1 GCF_013823285.1 Brevundimonas sp.
ACGCGGCCGCGCGCCACGCCCGCCGCCAGGGCCAGCGACAGCAGGGCCGCCACCTGGGCGGTGAAGGCCTTGGTGGAGGCCACGCCGATCTCCGGGCCCGCCCAGGTGGGCCACATGGCCCGGGCTTCGCGCGCCATGGACGAGGTGTGGACGTTGACCACCGCCGCGGTGTCGAACCCTTGCGCCTTGCACCAGGTCAGGCTGGCCAGGGTGTCGGCAGTTTCCCCCGACTGGCTGACCGCCACCACAAGGGTGCCGGGCGTCAGGGCCGGGCTGCGGTAACGGAACTCGGACGCGATCTCCACGTCACAGGGCACGCCGGCCAGCCGTTCAAAGGCGTAGCGGGCGATTTCACCGGCGTAGAAGGCGGTGCCGCAGGCCACGATCTGGATGCGGCTGATCCTGGTGAGGTCGATGGCGTTCTGGGGTTTCACCTTCTGCGCAACCAGATCCAGATAGGCCGACAGGGTGTGCTGGACGCTGTC
>NZ_PNLV01000209.1 GCF_013823285.1 Brevundimonas sp.
GCTGCAGCCGATCCGCATGTCCCTGTCCTGGGGCATGGAGGGCAAGAGCGCCCGCCCGCCGCGCCGCCGCATCGCCTATGAGCGCCTCCTGCTGGACGCGCTGAACGGCGACTCGACCCTGTTCGTGCGCCGGGACGAGGCGGAGAAAGCGTGGGAGTGGGTGGACGGCGTCTCCGCCGCCTGGCGCGCCGCCGAGATGAAGCCCGAACCCTATGAGGCGGGAACCTGGGGCCCCTCCGGCGCCTTCGACCTGATGAGCCGAAACGGACGGGCGTGGAATGAGTAGGATGCAGGATCACGAATCCCTCTCCCGGTGGGAGAGGGCTGCGCGCACGGATGCGAAAGCATCCGTCCTTCGCGCGCAGGGTGAGGGTTCGCAGGTTCCCTGCGGGACCGCCCGACCCTCATCCCCCGCGCAGGAGCGAAGCCGCTTCGCGCCTTCGTGCGCGGGTTCCCCCTTCTCCCAAT
>NZ_PNLV01000210.1 GCF_013823285.1 Brevundimonas sp.
AAGTCCTATCGCGAGATCGCCGAACAGGCCCACGCCAGCCCCACCACCGTGGTGCGGGTGGCCCGCTTCCTCAGGGAAATGCCCCATCAGGGCTACCGGCTGGTGCTCGACCGCATCAAGCGCCCCCGACACTAAGGTAAAGTCACATGAGTACTGCATCCGGGCGACTGCGCATCGCGGTCCAGAAATCCGGCCGTCTGGCCGACCGTTCCCTCGAGCTGATCCGCGATGCGGGCCTGCGCGTCATGAAGGGCGCAAACGACCTGCTGTACCGGGTGGAGAACCACCCGATCGACCTGCTGCGCGTGCGCGACGACGACATCCCCACCTTCGTGGCGGACGGGGTCTGCGACCTGGGCGTGGTGGGCCTGAACGTGCTGGAGG
>NZ_PNLV01000211.1 GCF_013823285.1 Brevundimonas sp.
TCTGGACCCGCTGTGGGTGGACCCGAACATCGACTATGTGGGCATCGACTGGTACCCGCCCCTCGGCGACTGGCGCGAGGGCGACGAGCATCTGGACGCGCAGGCGGGATATGCGGGGCCTGCGGACCCGGACTATCTGGTCGCGAACGTGGCGGGTGGAGAGAATTTCGACTGGTTCTACGGGTCGGACGCGGACCGGGTGGGGCAGGTGCGCACGCCCATCGTGGATGGGGCTTACGGCGAACCGTGGGTGTGGCGGTCCAAGGATCTGAAGAGCTGGTGGTCCAGTGCGCACCATGACCGGCCGGGCGGGGTGCGCAGCGCGGCGCCGACGGCCTG